>NZ_CP040812.1:2487818-2798796 GCF_006159205.1 Antarcticibacterium flavum
AAGTGTTTTTATTTGACCAGTTCACTATAGATACAGACCCTTTGGTGAGCAATGCCATAGGAGGAATTAAGCTGAAGGTGTGGGCAGAGGATGAGGAAAGGGCTCTCTCAATACTCGAATCTATAAGTGAATATTCCCTGGATGACAAGGGGCAGGAAATAATATGCCCAATTTGTGGCAGTGCCAAAGTTGAATTGATGACCTCGATAAGGGACATAAGATCCTTCTTTGCCTTTCTATTTTCATTTTTAACGATCTCCCTGCCTATTCATACCACACACGAATATCATTGTAATAATTGTAAACAAAAATTCGATCTTGACTAAACATACATATTTTATAACCGGTATTGGTACAGAAGTAGGAAAGACCATAGCGTCAGCAATTGTCACAGAGGCTTTGCAAGCGGACTATTGGAAACCCATCCAGGCGGGTGACCTCGAGAATTCAGATTCTCATAAGGTCAAAAACCTAATTTCAAATAGTAAGACCACCTTTCACAAAAACGCCTATGCCCTGCACACTCCAATGAGCCCGCATGCGGCAGCAAGGATTGACGGGATAGAAATAGAGGTTCAAAAAATAGAACGGCCAGTCACTAATAATCATCTTGTTGTAGAAGGTGCCGGTGGGGTCCTTGTGCCTATTAATGAAGAGAAAACCATTCTGGACCTTGTCGAGGCCGGGGACAGGGTAATTGTAGTTTCCAGGCATTACCTGGGAAGCATCAATCATACTCTGCTCACGCTGGAGGCTCTTAAATCCCGCGATCTTAATTGCTTCGGAATAATTTTTAACGGGGAGGAAAACCCATCTTCAGAAGAGGTTATTCTTAAAATGAGCGGAGCCAGTTTTCTTGGCAGGATTGAACCTGAACCTTATTTTGACAAAAATGTCATCAGGGAATATGCTGAAGCTTTTCAGGTTAAATTAAAATAGTAAGGATAAAAATTCTACAAATTCTTGTTCCTTAAAGGGAGCAGAAAACACAAAATTCATGCAGGAAGAAAATAACTTCAGGGGGAACTCCCTTTCCGGTCGTGACAAAGCACACCTGTGGCATCCTCTCACCCAGCATAAATTGTCACCAGATTTGTTGGCAATTGTAAAGGCTAAGGGTGCAATTTTATATGATGAGGGAGGTAAGGAATATATTGATGGGATAGCTTCGTGGTACACCTCAATGTACGGTCATTGCCATCCTTATATAATTGATAAGATCACTCTACAAATGCAGCAACTGGACCACGTGATCTTCAGCGGATTCACTCATGAACCTGCAGTTAAGTTGTCTGAGGCCTTAATAAGGATCCTGCCCGGCAATCAGCAGAAACTATTTTTTAGTGATAATGGCTCTACAGCTACAGAGGTGGGTATAAAAATGGCCCTGCAATACCATTATAACCGTGGAAATGACAGGAAGGTGATGCTGGCATTTGAAGAAGGTTTCCATGGAGATACTTTTGGGGCGATGTCTGTTTCAGGATTATCGGTTTATAACGGGGCTTTTGAAGATCACTTTATCGAGGTGACGAGAATTCCTGTTCCTACCGGGAAGAATAATGAAGATGTGATCAAGTCTTTAAAAGATAAGATCGCAGGGAGCAACATCGCGGGATTTATATACGAACCACTGGTGCAGGGAGCAGCTGCAATGAAAATGCACGACCCTGCCGGGCTTGATGAGATCCTGAAATTATGTAAGGAGAATGAGATCCTTTGTATTGCAGATGAGGTAATGACCGGCTTTGGAAAAACCGGGAAGAATTTTGCTTCAGAATATATCCCCACTAAACCTGATATCATTTGTCTTTCCAAAGCATTAACCGCCGGGGTTCTCCCTATGGCAGTAACTTCCTGCACACAGGAGATTTATGATGCTTTTTACTCAGATGATATTTCAAAAGGTCTGTTTCATGGCCATACCTACACTGCCAATCCACTTGCCTGTACAGCAGCCCTATCAGGGATTGAGTTGCTTATTTCAGAAGAAATTCAGCAGGATGTTCAAAGGGTTATGAACCTGCAGGCAACATTTCTTAAAAAGCTAAAGGGCCACCAAAAAGTAAAAAACCTGAGGCAGTTGGGGGTTATCCTGGCGTTTGAGTTGGATGTGCATATGGAACGTTATGGCAATATGAGGGACAGGCTCTTTAAATTTTTTATGGAAAGAGGTGTTTTTCTCCGCCCGCTGGGAAATACTATCTATATCCTCCCACCCTTTGTGATCACGAATGATCAACTTGCAAAAATTCACGACAGCATAGAGGAGGCGCTGCAGGAATTTTAAATGTTAGAAGTTTTATAAATCTATTTTTTCAAGGGATTATTTAGCTAATTTAGGTAGAAAAATCAGCAGATTATGATGCATCCCGATACTGAAGTACAATTCATTAGCGAAGAAATTGGATATGGCGTGGTAGCCAAAAAGTTTATCCCACGGGGCACCATTACCTGGGTTCAGGATGAGCTGGATCAAATCTATACGCCACAGCAGGTGGAGAAAATGAAGGATTTTTCCAAACAAATGATAGATAAATATACCTTCAGGAATAATCAGGGAAATTTCGTTCTCTGCTGGGATATCTCAAAATATGTGAACCACAGCTTTAAATCGAACTGTTTTTCTACGGCCTATGATTTTGAAATAGCGGTAAGAGATATACAACCGGGAGAAGAACTTACAGATGATTATGGATATCTTAACGTTACAGATGCTTTTAAAGCCAAAGATGAGGGAACATCAAGAACTACTGTGTACCCAGATGACCTTTTAAATTACCATGAGGAGTGGGACAGGATCCTGCAGGAAACGATCGCCTTTCTTCCGCAGGTGGATCAGCCATTAATGTCGCTGGTGAGCAACAAAATTCAGCAGGAGATAAAAATGGTGCTTAACGGGGAAAAACAAATGGAATCTATTTTAAGTGTATACTATCAGGAGGAAACAAAGATTCAGCAATCAAACTAGTTCTGTTCAGAAGGCCATAAATTTTTTGAATACTCAATATAAATGATAGCCACGAATGCACGAATAATTTTTGGTGGCAAACGGGATGGTTTTGTTTATCAGCAACGGAACATTCAAAAATTCTATGTAGAATAGCCGTATTCGTGTACGGGTTTTTTGCTGAAAATAAATAATCAAAATTTAAGATATGTTTCTTAGCATAACCCAACTTAGCCCTTATTTTTGCTGAAAAAACAAATTTGAATAATCCCATTTATATAAATTCTATTTCCACCATTTCGCCCCTTGGTGAGGAGAGGAAAGGGATATGGAATAATTACAAGTCTTCCAGCCATTTTATTACAAAAGCCAATTTTAACGGCGCCGGGGAATATGCAGGTTTTCTTCCAACCTGGCTTAAGCAGAAGGTTATAAGTTTAAGACAGGAAGATGAGTTAAAGAACGTGGACGAGACCGTCCTTTTTGCCGTTTATGCCTCTCGAAAATTGGCCGGGGAAAATGGCTGGAATAAAAAGGAAAATATTGGGATTAACATTGGCAGTTCCAGGGGAGCAACTGGATTGTTTGAAAAATACCATCGCTCCTTTTTAGAAAGCGGGAAAGCTGAAGTCCTGGCATCTCCTGCTACAACCCTTGGAAATATATCTTCATGGGTGGCGCAGGACCTGCAATCCAGCGGGCCTGAAATTTCCCATAGTGTGACCTGCTCTACCGGTTTACACGCTATTTTAAATGCCGTAGCCTGGCTACAGGCAGGAATGGCAGAGAAATTTCTGGTGGGAGGGAGCGAGGCTGCACTTACCCCCTTTACTATTGCCCAGATGAAGGCAATGAAGATCTATGCCTCACAAGATGCCGATTTTCCCTGCAGGGCCCTGGACCTTGAAAAAACAAGGAACACTATGATCCTGGGAGAAGCAGCGGGCGTGCTTGGTTTATCGAAAAGCCCCCGAACACCACTGGCAAGAATTGAAGGGATAGGTTTCGCTACAGAAAAATTAAAACACGCAGTATCCCTTTCTGCCAATGCAGATTGTCTTCAGAAATCAATGAAAATGGCGGTGGGAAACCAGCAGCTTTCAAATGTTGATGCAATTGTAATGCACGCCCCGGGCACAGTGAAAGGGGATATGGCCGAATTCAATGCTATAAGGTCCCTCTTTGGAAAACAATTGCCGGCATTAACCAGCAATAAGTGGAAAATAGGCCATAGTTTTGGCGCCTCAGGGATACTGAGTTTAGAACTTGCGCTATTAATGATGGAGCATCAGGAATTCATCGGGATCCCTTTCGTAAATGACTTTAATAAACCAAATAAGCTGGAAAAGATCCTGGTAAATGCCGTTGGATTTGGAGGAAATGCAGTGAGCATTTTGCTGAGCAGGGAATTTTAATTTCAAATTTTGAGGAAGACCCAATAAAAATCTTTTAAGCTGAAATATAAAGGAACGTTTTGTTTTAGCTATTTTTGATAATAAATACTTTTTTAAATGACTCTTAGACACAACTGGACAAAGGAAGAAATACTTGAGATCTATAATAAACCTTTTATGGACCTGCTTTATGAAGCAGCTAAGGTTCACAGGGAGCATCATGATCCAAACACGGTACAGGTTTCAACACTGCTTTCCATAAAAACAGGAGGATGTCCTGAGGATTGCGGGTATTGCCCACAGGCAGCAAGATATCATACCAATATTGAGGGAAATGATCTTATGAGTGTTAACCAGGTTAAAGCTCAGGCTTTACGTGCAAAGGCTTCCGGTAGTTCCAGGGTATGTATGGGAGCAGCCTGGAGAAACGTAAAGGATGGGGAGGAATTTGACTCTGTACTGGAAATGGTGCGTACTATCAATAAACTCGAAATGGAGGTTTGTTGTACCCTTGGGATGATCACAGAGAACCAGGCCCAGCGTTTGGCAGAGGCTGGATTGTACGCTTATAACCACAACCTTGACTCCAGTGAAGAGTATTATAAAGAGGTGATCTCAACCAGAGGTTACCAGGACAGGTTGGATACTATAGGGAATGTAAGGAAGACCAATGTGACCGTATGTAGCGGGGGTATTATAGGAATGGGTGAGAGCATTGATGACAGGGCAGGAATGCTGGTTGCTTTGGCTACTTTGAATCCGCAACCGGAGTCGGTACCTATCAATGCTTTGGTTCCTGTTGAGGGAACTCCAATGGAAGAACAACAACCGGTTTCTATTTGGGAGATGGTTCGTATGGTAGCGACCACCAGGATCGTAATGCCGGAGACCCAGGTAAGACTTTCTGCCGGGAGAGCGCAAATGAGCAGGGAAGGACAGGCAATGTGCTTCTTTGCCGGAGCAAATTCTATTTTTGCCGGGGATAAGCTCCTCACCACACCGAACCCTGATGTGAATGAGGATATGGAAATGTTCAAAGAACTGGGATTAAATCCGCAGAAACCATTTGTGAAGAAAGCACAGCCGGAATCTGTGGCAGCAAAGGATTCTAAATTTCAAAACCTCGGAGAAAAACCACGCTGGTCCCGTCCCGGCCATACAATTGAAAAGAACCTTGAAGCTCAAAAGAAAGCCAAGGCCAAGCTATAATTTAATAGATCCTCTACCGTGAAACTGAATTTAGCATCTATCCCACGGGTAAAAGGTATAAGCGGGGCACAATTCCGGGAGGAATATCTTAAACCCGGGAAACCTGTGGTATTTGAAGATCTAAGTGCAGGCTGGCCTGCAACGGAAAAGTGGAATTTTGACTATTTTCGGGAAAAAGCCGGTGAGATTGTAGTACCTCTCTATGACGGAAAGCCAGCCAAAGGCAGACAGAATTCTCACGGCCCTGCAATGAAGGTGAAGATGAAGGAATATATAGACATCCTTCAGGCAGGTCCTACAGATCTTAGAATGTTCTTTTTTAATCTACTGCAGAATTGTCCTGAACTTGTTGAAGATTTCCATTATCCGGACCTGGGAGTGAAATTCTTTAAAAAACTTCCGGTGCTATTTGTGGGTGGAGAAGGCGCTAAGGTTGTTATGCATTACGATATGGACCTGGCAAATAATTTTCATTTTAATTTTGCGGGGAGAAAGAAGGTGATCCTTTATCCGCCGGATCAGACAAAATATCTTTACAAGGTCCCGTACTCCATAGTAAGTATGGAGATCATAGATATGGATAACCCCGATCTAGAAAAATACCCTGCACTGGCATTGGCAAAAGGCTATGAAGTCATACTGGAGCATGGAGATGCCCTGTATATTCCCAGCAAATGGTGGCATTTTATTAAATACGAAACTCCCTGTTTATCCTTAACTTTGCGTTCGCTTCCCACCACCCCTGGAAAGATCCTGGAGGTACTTAATAACTTGATAGTTACCAGGAACTATGATAATTTAATGAGGAAGATCAAAGGGCAGGCGTGGATAGATTATAAGAATAAAAGGGCAATCCAAAGCACCCATAAATTTGCAGGAATTGACAAATAAATGATAGAATGAAATTAGCTGAAATTCCAAGGGAAAAGAAAATTTCAAAGGCCGACTTTATTGAGAAGTACTATAGGCCCCAAAAACCCGTGGTTATAGAGGAGCTTATCGAGGACTGGCCTGCTTATAAGAAGTGGGATCTGGATTATATCAAAGAGATCGCGGGAGAGAAGGAAGTGCCTTTGTACGATGACCGGCCAATAAGCTCTAAATATAAATTCAACGAGCCACATCTTAAAATGAAGATGGCAGATTATATTGATCTTTTAAGATCAAAGCCTACCAAGTACCGCATTTTCCTTTATCATCTAATGAAGGAGGTGCCGGCGCTTCAAAAGGATTTTTTCTATCCTAAGATTGGTCTCAACTTTATTAAACAACTGCCAATGTTGTTCTTTGGAGGGGAGAACTCTACCGTTTTTATGCATTACGACATAGATTTTGCCAATATTTTTCATTTTCATTTTCATGGCAAAAAGGAATGTATCCTCTTTGCACCTTCACAAACCAGGTTTCTCTATAAAGTTCCACATGCTTTGATCTCCCGCCAGGATATCAACTTTAACAGTCCCGACTACAACAAGTTCCCAGCCCTTAAGATGGCAGAGGGTTATATAACTGAATTAAAACACGGGGAAGCCCTTTATATGCCTGAAGGTTACTGGCACCAAATGACATATCTCACCCCGGGGTTTTCAATGAGCCTGCGTGCAGCACCACGAACCCTTACTAATTTATCCAAAGCGGTTTACAACCTTGCCTTTATGCGGTATTTTGATAATTATATGAGAAAGTTGAGGGGTCAAAAGTGGATAGATTACAAGAATGAGCAGGCAATTGTGAAAACCCACAAGAAGAATAAAATTAAGGTATAAGACTGCTCACCGCTTCATAAACGAAATTTGATTCGTAACCCTTCCGAAGCAAAAAATCGGCTAGTTTTTTTCTCTTCTTAAATGGATCACTTTCTTTTATGAGTCGGAGTTTTTTCTCTGCGACTTCGTATAAGGTCTTTTGATAATCCTTTTCTTCGATTTCACTAAAAGCTAATTTTATAATGGGGGCGGATATCTCCCTTGCCTTTAGCTCCTGCTTTATTTTGATCCTTCCCCATTTTTTTATCCGGAATTTTCCCCGCACGAAATTCCTGGCAAAGCGTTCCTCGTTTAGAAAATCTTCCTGCATAAGCTGTATGATGATCTGTTCCTGTGCAGCCGGGATCATTCGCATTTCGCGTAATTTTTCTTCCACCTCCTTATGCGACCTGTCTCTGTATGCACAGTATTGCATAAGTTTGATGGTAGCCTCTTTTACGGTGTAGGATTTTTGGTCCTGGTTTGATTTCATCTATTCAAAGATAAATATTTCCTCAAGAGAGCGTCAAGCCTAATGCGTGTAAAATACTGAAATTTCCTATTGAGGATAACTTGCCTGAATTACCAGTTTATTCCCTTTGGATGTAAATCTTTTGGCATTTTTACTTTCTTCTGAAGGGACTGTGGAATCCAGAATGTTTATTCCGGGAAAGGATGCTTCAGGAAGTTCGAGCACCAGGGTCCAGGTAGGATCCTTCTGAAGAATCTCAATGTTCAGCCTGCCTTCTTTTTTGGTATAAAAAATATCCAATTCATTTTCTGCAATATGAACATTTTCAAGCGAGGCCTCATCCCAGGAAGAGGGCATAAGTGGAGTGATAGTCACCCTTTTTTCAGAAGCCTTGGGATCTACTCCAAAGAACTGTTTTATAATTGGTACTGCAAAGCTGTAGATGTTCCAGGCCTGTACCACCATCCCGTAATCGGGGCTAACCTCGTACATACTTCCCGGCAGGGCATAGCTAAAGCTCCTTGTCATTCGCTGCAGGTAATCCAGGGCCTTATCAGGATTTCCGTAGTTGTTTTCAGCTATTGCCTGCACTCCTGTAGGTAAGGTCATAACGGCTCCGGTATAGGAAAAGGCTTTGCTGCCTTTAAAAGAACCTTCATCTGTGCCCGCAAGGGAATCCCGGTCTATTCCGGTTACAAAGACCCCAAAGGGGTTTACGAATTTCTCTGCAGTGGAGAGCGCCTTTCTTGCCTGCGTGGTATCTGCGATCTTCATCTCCATAGGAGTGTTCACTACCCAGTTGTGATGTAACACGAAAGGCTTGGCCTCTATGGAAGGGTTTTCCTCTATAAATTTCCTTGTTTGTTGGAGCTCTTTTACCGCCCAGGGTTTATGGAGAGTATCTGCTCTTACAATGGCATCTTCTATTAGCCTTAGGGCCTGTTCATCTGTTCCAATGAAATCGGCAAAGGAGTTATGATCTTCAGACCAGAATTGGGTTCTTATTTTCTCTTTCAGTAAACCGGCGATACTGTCATATTGTTTTGAAGCAGGTGTTTTATCCAGTTCAGCAGCCATTTTAGAGGCGTCTGCAAAGGCTTTTTGGGTATAGGCAGCCACATCTATCATTTCGCTGTCAAGTCCGTGGATTTCCATCATTCCGAAGCCATCAGGAAACAGGTTCTTGTTCTCATCTTTTTCTGTAAGCAGCCAGTCCAGTCCTTTTTCTATAGTGGGATAATATTTTTGCAAAAATTCGCGGTCCCCATTCCATTTATAGATCTCCCAGATAAGAGAGGCGAATTGAGGGGTTTCATTGATATTTCCTTTATTGAAAACATAACCGTTGGTAGACATTTCATGAATGATCCGGCCATTGCCGTTTACAGCATTGGATACGCTGTCCAAAAGTTTAATTGTGTTATACACCGGCTCCACCTGTCCAACCGCCATATAACCTTGCAGAGCATACTCGCTGTCCACGCCGAACCACCAGGGATAATCTGGTAATCCCGCACCTATCCCGCTGCCAATTTGAGGAACGGTGCGCACCAGCCAGTCGCTGTTATATTTGAGCCACTCAAAGGTTTGCTGCATTTTTTTATCAGGAATGCGAAGGCGTGATCTTTCTTCCAGCTTTTGATACCGTTCCTGTTTTTCTTTAATAAGTGCAGCGTAATTTTCCTTCAGGGAATTGAAGGTTGCTATTGCTGCATCTGCAGAGGTGTAGGAGCCGGTGAGGAAGAAATTAATGATTTCTTTTTCTCCTGCAGGGATTTGGAGTGCATACTTCAATTCTCCAGCCGCAGAGGAGCTGGTCTGCTTAGGGATTTCCTTAACGTTCAAATGGCTACCATATAATGCAAACCAAGGGTTTTTAACGTCTTTGGCCATAACAGCGTTTTGCTCCTTAAGGAACCAGATGGTGTCTCTGGCGTTTATCATATTGGTTTCCTCGCCCAACCAGGTGGGACGGAGATCCACATTGCCCAGAAAAGAAAAATTAAGATCTATTTTATCTGCGGAGTTATTGTGTAAAATAAACTGGACTACAATTCCTTCGGTATTGTCCGGGACAAATTGCCACCGTTCTACCTCGAGGCCTTTCTTTACATCAAAGATGTGCCGATTTGCAGTAGGATAATTGATGAATTTAGTGGCATTATTTAAGGCATAACTACCATCGCCAATGCGTAGAGTCGCCTCAAACCCATCCATCAATTTAATAGGATGGTTCCAGATCCCTCCCATTTCTCCCGGGATATGCCAACCCAGATCCGGAAAGCTACCATCCTGATGCCCCACCATATAAATTCGGTTTCCCGCGGTTACATACGGCGAAGAGAGATATGCTTCTGTCCCCTCTATGGAAGGACTGTCTTTGTACAGTACAGACATATCCTCCTGGGGATAAGCATTAAGGTATAAGAAAAAACAAAGAAAGAATAAGGAATATTTCATGTGAGGAGGTCTTTCAAATGAATGGAAGATACGAACAAATTTTAAGCAGCAAATCCCAAAACCGAAAATTCCAAATCCCAAGCACCATATAATTCCTGGCCGGCAGAAGAGTATTGTAGATTGTCTGGATTAACCTTACATTCTAGTCTCTGGTCTCTAGTCTCTAGTTTCTAGTTTCTAGTCTCTAGTCTCTAGTCTCTAGAAGCGTTAGCGGTCCAGATTCTATTTAAAAAGACATCTCACTTTTCAATACTCACTTCTCAATACTAACATCTATAAACAAAAAAAAACGCCTCCCAATTAAATGAAAGGCGTTTATAACAATATATGTTGTTTACTCTATTACTTCCCCGTTCTTATCGTGGAAGTGATATTCGAGGTACGTGTAAGCATCTCTTGGTAAAATTTTTACCCAGCGCTTATGGTCAAAGAACCATTGGGAGCGGGGCGATGGAAAGCCTCTTGTTAAAAAGGCTGCAATAAATGGATGAGCACTAAGGGTGATCTTTTTATAATCCTTCTTAATGATCCTTTCCAGGTCGGTCTTTATTTTATCAATAACAATGATTGGTGCTTCAATTTCACCATCACCATTGGGGTTTTCTTCCCGGGTTTTGATATTAGTTTCCGGCCTTACTCGTTGTCTTGTAATTTGTATCAAGCCAAACTTACTTGGCGGTAAGATCTTATGCTTTGCACGATCATCGCTCATTTCATTTTTAAGGTGATCGTAGAGGGCCTTTCTGTTGTCAGGATTGCCCATGTCTATGAAGTCGATAACAATGATACCTCCCATATCGCGTAATCGCAATTGGCGGGCAATTTCGGTTGCACTTATGAGGTTCACCTCCAATGCGGTATCCTCCTGATTTTTTGCTTTGTTGGACCTGTTGCCACTGTTCACGTCTATAACGTGCATGGCTTCAGTATGCTCTATTATGAGATATGCACCCTTACTCATAGAAACGGTGCGGCCAAATGAAGTTTTTATTTGTCTTTCGATACCAAATTTTTCAAAAACGGGAACGTTTGATTGATACAATTTTACTATTGACTCTTTGTTCGGGGCAATCTCTGCCACGTAATCTTTGATTTGTGAATAAAGCGTTTCATCGTCCACCCATATGGATGTAAAGGTATCATTAAAGATATCTCTTAATATTGATGATGCCCTGTTCAATTCTCCAAGTACCTTGGAGGGGTGGGGCGCTTTATACAGCTTTTTGCACATGCCTGTCCAGCGATCCAGTAAATTCTGGAGATCTCTGTCCAATTCTGCTACTTTTTTGCCTTCTGCCACTGTACGAACAATGATCCCAAAACCTTTTGGTTTTATACTCTTCACCAATCTTTTTAGACGGTCCTTTTCTTCCTTGCTTTCTATCTTTTGAGAGACAGAAACGCGGTTGGAAAAAGGAACCAGCACTATATAGCGGCCCGGCAGGGAAAGCTCTGAGCTTATCCTTGGACCCTTGGTGGAGATGGGTTCTTTCATTACCTGTACCAGTAACGACTGATTTGATTTTAGAACGTCAGTTATACTACCGTCCTTATCAATATCCTTTTCAAAAGTAAAATTCTGTAAGGAATAATCTTTTAATTTACCTGTGCTTACACGTTTTATGAATTTCAACAATGAAGAGACCTGAGGGCCCAGATCGTGATAGTGTAAAAAACCATCTTTGGTATAGCCTACATTTACAAATGCGGCATTTAGCCCGGGAACAGATTTTCGCACCTTGGCAATAAATATATCACCAACGGCAAAATTACTGTCGTCTTCTTCCTTGTTTAGTTCAACAAGTTTTCCATCTTTTAATAAGGCAAAATCTACAGCAGAGGAACCAGATCTTATAATCAATTCTTTGTCCACTCTATTAGATTTTTATCCCGCTTTAGTCGGGATGGATTAAACAATATTTTTATCACAGGGTTTTTAAGCCTGAAGAAACCTTTGGCTTAAATAATGTAAACCAGGTTTCAATTTCAAAGAACGTCTTGTACTAAAAAAAGTAGTGAGAGCACTACTTTTTCTTATGGCGGTTAGCTCTGCTTCGCTTTTTTCTTTTGTGAGTAGCTACCTTATGTCTTTTTCTTTTCTTACCACTTGGCATAGTGTCGATTTTAAATTAGTATTCTATTTCTTATCTCTTATAAGAGAGTTTTATTTTACTTCTACGTTAGTCTTAACACCATCCACAAATACTCGTGCAGGCTTAAATGCCGGTATATTGTGTGCCGGGATCTTGATTGTAGTGTTCTTTGAAATGTTTCTTCCGGTCTTTTCAGCTCTTGTTTTGATCACAAAGCTTCCAAATCCTCTTAAATAAACATTATCACCGCTTTCTAAAGATGTTTTTACTTCTTCCATGAATGTTTCCACAGTAGCTTGAACATCTCCTTTTTCCATTCCTAATTTTTCAGAAATTTTTGCTACGATATCTGCTTTCGTCATTTTCGTACTATTTTATAATTGGGGTTTCTTAATTTTCAAGGGGGCAAATATAAGAATTAAATCTCCAATATTTCAATCCTAATTCATTAAATAGTAACCAAATAAAGATTTATACTTGCAAACAAACTTCTGCATACATGGATTTTGCTAAAACCCTCATTTTTTGGTATTTAAAGAATAAGCGGGAATTACCCTGGAGGCAAAAAAAAGATCCATATCACATTTGGCTTAGTGAAATTATACTTCAGCAAACGCGAATCGAACAAGGTTTGCCTTATTATTTGAAATTTATTAATGCTTATCCTAACGTTTTTGAACTTGCCAGCGCACCTCTTGAGCATGTTCTAAAAAACTGGCAGGGACTGGGTTATTATTCCCGGGCCAGAAACCTGCATACAGCTGCAAAATATATAGTAGAAGAACTTGACGGAGTATTTCCTCTAAATTATAAGGGGTTAAAAGAATTAAAGGGAGTGGGGGATTATACTGCAAGTGCAATTGCCTCGATTTGTTACCACGAACCGGTCGCCGTGGTAGATGGGAATGTATACCGCGTCCTGGCCAGATATTTTAAAATTGATACACCTATTAATAGTACCGCAGGGATCAGGGAATTTAAAGCACTTGCCCGGGAACTTCTGGACCGGGAGAATCCCGGGGACCATAACCAGTCGATAATGGAATTTGGTGCCATTCAATGTAAGCCTCAACAACCTCTTTGCGACACCTGCCCATTCTCCGGAAGTTGCCTTGCATTAAAGACCGGAAAAATTAAGGATCTGCCGGTGAAATTGAAAAAAGCCAAAGTGAAGAAACGCTATTTTAATTACCTGGTATTTCTTTCAGAAGAGAACAAGACCATATTGGAGCAACGTGAAGGCAGGGGGATATGGGAAGGCCTGTTCCAATTCCCTTTATTAGAGACAAAAGATCTTTTAAAGCCGGAGGAGATATTTAATGATTCCAGGTTTCTGGAAATGGCGGGGAAGGAAGTGCGGGAAATAACCCTATTTAATGAAAGCCCTGTCATTCATAAATTGTCCCATCAACATCTTTATACCCGGTTTTGGCTTATCGAAAAGAAGGAATTGGATGGGGAGGGAATTCCTGCTCAACAATTAAAGGAGTATCCTGTACCGGTGCTTATAGCCAATTTCCTGAAGGAGTATGATTTTACATATTGAGATTTCTGTCCTATCTTAATGCCTGCTGAGGATTTTTTAGCTATTTTTAAAATTATTATTAAACAAAATGCTGTAATTTAGCAGATTAAATTTTTCAACTATGACTGGAACTCTCAATAAAGTAATGCTTATAGGCCACACGGGTGATGATGTGAAAATGCATTATTTTGAAGGTGGTAATTCCATAGGCAGGTTTCCCCTGGCAACCAACGAGGTTTATACAAATAAAGCTACAGGGCAGCGGGTTGAGAATACAGAATGGCACAATATTGTGGTACGGAACAAAGCTGCAGAGATTTGTGAAAAATACCTTAAGAAAGGCGATAAGGTTTATATCGAAGGCCGTCTTAAAACCAGGAAATGGACAGATGACAAGGGGATGGAAAGATACACTGTAGAGGTACAGTGTACAGATTTTACATTCCTTACCCCTCCTCCGGGAAGTGGAACCTCCCAGGGAAATGCCTCACAGGGCAGCTCCTCCCAGGGTAATAAACAACAGGAAACCGGATCTCAAAATCCGGGAGCTGCAAGGCAGCAATCCCCCGCAAAAAATGATACTTTTGCCAGTAATTCGATGGGCAATGAAGATGAAGATGATTTGCCCTTCTAAGTTTAACTAAATTATAAGCTATTGGATCCGGATCCTCCCAGTTTAATTTCCCTCTTTTTAAGTTTTGATTATTCCCAGGTCATAAGTGTGTTGATGCTTCTTGTCCTGCTCATTTGTTCTGCTTTGATAAGCGGGGCAGAGGTGGCTTTCTTTTCCCTTACCCCTGCAAATTTCATTACAGAGTCGGGCAAACGCAGCAATGCACAAAAGATAGTGGTGAGGCTGCTGGATAAACCAAAGAAGTTGCTTGCCACCATACTGGTAGCAAATAATACTATTAATATTGCGATTGTCCTGCTTTTTGATTTGCTTACAGATGAGTTCTTTGGCAGGATGAATACCGTGGTCTTTGGACTTGATTTTAAATTTATCGTGGAGGTTGGGGTTATAACTTTTCTCATTCTCCTGTTCGGGGAAATCCTTCCAAAGGTATATGCAAGCCGCAACAATGTGAAATTCTCCAATTTCATGGCCTATCCTATGAACGTGCTTGACACTCTTTTTGCACCGTTAAGTACCCCAATGAGAGCTGTAACCCTGTACATACATGAAAGATTGGGAAAACAGAAAAGTTATATTAGCATAGACCAGCTCTCACAAGCTCTGGAGCTTACCAGAGAAGAAGACACGACCAAAGAGGAACAAAAGATACTAAAGGGGATTGTGTCCTTTGGGAACACAGATACCAAGCAGGTCATGCGGCCCAGGATGGATATTTTTGCTCTTAATCAAAACCAATCTTTTAAAGAGATAATCCCCGAGATCATTGAGAATGGTTATTCCCGTATTCCTGTATATAAAGAGAATATAGACCAGGTAGTGGGAATCCTTTATGTTAAGGACCTGCTCCCATACCTGGATAAAAAGAATTTTGAATGGACCTCATTATTACGTGATCCTTATTTCATACCTGAAAATAAAAAGCTGGATGATCTTCTAAAGGAATTCAAGGAAAAGAAAATTCACCTTGCTATTGTGGTAGATGAATATGGTGGCACCAGTGGTCTTATTTCCTTAGAGGATATTATCGAAGAGATTGTGGGGGATATAAGTGATGAATTTGATGATGAGGATTTGATCTTTTCTAAACTTGATGACAGTAATTTCGTTTTTGAAGGGAAAACCCCTTTAAAAGATTTTTATAAGATAATACGTCTCGAGGATCCTGTTGCCTTTGAAGAAAACAAGGGGGAATCTGAGACTTTGGCAGGATTTTTACTGGAAATATCGGGAGGTTTTCCTAAAAAGAATGAGATAATTACCTTTTTAAACTACAAGTTTACTGTTGAGGTAATTGATGATAAAAGGATCAAACAAATAAAGCTAAGTATTGAGCCGGTTTCCTAAAGCAAGGTGCCTGCCCCATTTAAATTTTCATGAAGAACGTTTTACCCTATATCCTGTGTTTATTCTTATTAGCCTCCTGTGGGGATGAGGCAGTACCCAAACCAAAGGCATTTTTAGCCCTGGAGTATCCCGAAGCCAATTACCTGCCTTTCCGCCTCAATTGTCCGTTTAGTTTTGAAAAGAACGATCTAAGCATTGCAAGACCGGCCCGGAGCAGTAATCCTTGCTGGATAAATTTGGACTACCAGCTGTTAAATGCTACTGTTTTTATCACTTACCAAAGCGTGAATGGCAATATAGACTCCTTGCTTATGGACGCACAGCGGCTGCCGCTGCAACACACCATAAAAGCCGATTTTATCGAAGGTGATATCTACACCAATCCTGGACACAACACCTACGGAATGTTCTACGAAGTAGATGGAGATGCTGCTTCACAGGCGCAATTTTATGTGACAGATAGTGTTAGTCATTTTTTGACCGGCTCGCTGTACTTTAACAAAAAGCCCAACTTTGATTCCATTATGCCGGCTGCAGCCTATCTCAAAAAAGATATGAAACATCTTATGGAAACCCTCAAATGGCAGGATTAGTCTTTTCTTTGTGCCGGTTTCACCACTCAATTAATTTCTGAAAATGCCCGTAAAGAACCTCAAGTGGATCTATCTTATACTTCTATCCCTGGTGTGGGGGAGCTCTTTTATTCTTATAAAAAAAGGTCTTGTTGGTTTAACAGCCTTGCAATTGGGTTCCTTCAGGATAATTTTTGCAGCTGCTTTTCTAATTATAGTCGGTTTTAAAAGCATCTACCGCCTTAAAAGGCAACAGTGGAAGTGGATAGTGATCTCCGGGTTTTTGGGTTCTTTCTTTCCAGTGTACCTGTTTGCTTTTGCTGAAACCGAGATTGACAGCGCTGTAGCTTCTATTCTTAATGCCACGACACCTTTAATGACCCTTATCTTTGGAGTTATATTCTTCGGGATGTTGTACACGCAGAATAAGATAACCGGGGTTATCATAGGTTTAATAGGAACCCTTGGCCTCATAATAAGCGGGGCACAGGTAAACCCAGACCAGAATTATCTCTATTCGGGCCTTGTGGTTCTTGCGGCCGGTTGTTATGCCGTTAATGTAAATATTCTTAAAAAGTATATGAACGATATCTCTGCCCTGGGGATAGCGGCCGGTAATTTCCTGGTGCTGCTTGGACCTGCTTTGGCAGTTCTGTTTTTAACCGACTTTTCCATAGTAGATATCGCGGCAAGTGAAGAAGTAAAACTATCTGTACTATACGTTGCCATTTTAGGGGTGATAGGAACAGGGATTGCGCTAATAATTTTTAACCGTCTTATCCAGATCTCAGACCCTGTCTTCTCTTCCTCTGTCACCTATACTATCCCTGTGGTGGGGCTGGCCTGGGGGATCCTTGACGGGGAGATCTTCAGTTGGTTGCAGCTTCTGTCTACCGCTATTATCCTTCTTGGGGTATTCATAGTGAACAGGCCAAAGAATTTGTATTCTAAAAAAGTATCTGCTGAAAAATCTTCGTGATCAATTGAACTTCAGGTCTTAGGTGATGCTTCAGTCGCAACCTTTCGTGAAATAGAGTATAATCTGAAGTATTTCTGCTGAAGATAAAACTGCAATTAGCCTTTATGACCTTCAGAAAAAATCAACAGGTAACATTTTTCAGAAAAAACATTGAAAAAAAAAGAGGCTGCCTAAAAAGACAGCCTCCGTTCCACATTAATTAAACCAACTATTCAAAATCGGCATCTGTTACCCCTTCATTAACCTGAATCGAGGTAACATTGAATTCAAAACTTTGCGGCCCAAAAGACTGGGAAATTCTATGAGGGAACTTAACCCCGTTTATCTCCTTATATTCGCTAAATCCTGTAGGAACTGTCATAGTTTGTCCCATTTGGGAAACTGTTTTTACAGACTGTACTTTTAAGCCTGTTTCCACATCATAATATGCAGTGGTATCATCACTTAGGGCTACAGCATAGGCGTCTTTGCCTTCCACTTGCTCTATGCCCAATACCTTTGCATCCCCCGGGGTAAGCTCTGGAAAAGGATTTGCCTCTGCTTTGGCTGCATTTAGCTGCTCCTCTGTATAAGCAATTTTTTGACCCTGGGCTACCATGAATCCGCTTTCACCATTATATACCTGCCTGGAAATTACATTTCCTCCCATAGCAATACTCATTGCCGACTGGCCTGCCACCGTAGTTTTTTGTTCCAATTCCAGCTTTTGTCCCTGTATCTCTGCCTGAGCTTTCATAAGAACGGTTTCAACATCCTCTACTGCTTCCCTGCCACCAATTGCCTTGATGTAATTGTCAAAAACAGTTTTGGTTGTTACAGATGCGTCAACTGTTTTGTTGAATTCTGGACGACTAATCTCGTTTGCCTTTTTATCAAAATACTTTACAGGAATGTTCTTTCCATTGTAGCTAAGGTTTTCAAGGCTTTCTGCCACTTCACTTCCCTTACCTGCAACTACGATCCTGGCATTATCTGCCATGAAATATTTCTTTGCTACCCTTTGTACATCATCTGCAGTAACTGCATTGATGTTCTTAAGGTAGTTTTGATAATAATCCTTAGAAAGTCCTTCAGTTTCCACAGTTAGGGCATATCTCGCGATTGTAGTTGGTTGCTCAAGAGCCATTACAAAGTTACCCACGTATTTGGCTTTGGCATCTTCAAGCTCCTCCTGTGAAACTTTTTCATTTCTTATCCTGTAGATCTCATCAAGAAAAGCAACCACAGCACTGTCTGTAACCGCGTTTCTTACACTGGCGCTGGCTACAAAAGTAGAAACATACTTATCGTCCCCAGTCCTGGAATATGCTCCATAGGTATAACCTTTATCCTCACGCAGGTTTAGAAAAAGTCTTCCTTCTCCACCGCCACCAAGGATCTGGTTGGCAACGATTGCAGGAAAATAATCTTTATCACCCTTCTTTAATTTCAACGTATTTACAACGGCTACTTCACTTTGAACAGCGTTTGGCATATCCAGGAAGTTCACTTGTGTTGCCGTAACATTTTTAGGTTCAGGAAGTGTGAAAGTAGGGATGTTTTTCTTTTTCCAGCTCCCAAAATGTTTTTGGATAAGTGGTTTTACCTCGTCCATATTAGTATCACCAACTATTACCAAATAAGCATTGTTTGGATTAAAATAGGTGTCATAGTAAGACTGGACATCTTTCAAATTTAATGACTGTGTGCTTTCTTCAGTTTGCATCTCACCATATGGATGATCCTTGCCATAGGCCAGGGCAGAGCGAAGCCTGCTTGCATTTGCAGCCACATTTTTCTCATTCGATTTCAGGTTTTCAAGAGATCTTTCCTTTTCCTTGTCAAATTCCTCCTGAGTAAACTGAGGATTCAAAGCAGCCTCAGCTACCAGTTCCAATATTCTCGGAAAATATTTTGAAAGTGAGTTGGCAGCAGCCCCGCTGGAAAAGAAGTTTACATTTGCTCCAAGGTAATCTATCTCCTCATTGAACTCATCCTTGCCAATATTTTTAGAGCCTGAACCCAAAAGGCTACCAGTAAGAGAGGCAACTCCTTTCTTAGTGCCTTCAGGTGCAGGTGGGTTATCCAGGGTTAAGGTCATATTAACCCTTGGTAATTTATGGTTTTCTACCAAAAGTACTTTAAGCCCGTTATCCAGGGTGAAGGTTTGAGGGGTTCCCAGGTTGATCTCGGGAGCAGGTCCTGCTTCCGGTTGCTTGCTACGGTCAATTTGTGCCTGCAATCCAAAGGATACCAGGAATAAAACTGCTAAAGCTTTTATATTGTTTTTCATATTTTGTTCTTATTATTATTTACTCTGAATCTGAATTTTTCGGCATATATCTTAATACAAGTCTTTGATTTGGATTAAGATATTTCTTTGCAACTTCCTGAATTTCTTCTCTTGTGATTGAACGGTAGATGTCTATCTCATTGTTGATAAGATTGGTGTCCCCATATAGCATAGAGTAAGTGGCAAGTGATCCTGCGATACCGGCAACACTGCTGTTTGAGTTCACAAAACGGTTCTCAAAAGTGTTCTGAAGCTTCTCAAATTCTCTTTCAGATATAAGTTCATTCTGGATCTTTTTAATTTCCTCATCTGTTTCTTCGATAAGTGTATCAAGTGGGGTGTCTCCCATTGGAATTCCAAAAACGATATATTGCCCGTAATCCTCCTGGCTTATATTAAAAGCTCCAATTTGCAGTGCCTGTTTTTGCTCATCTACCAGTTTTTTATACAACCTGGATGATTTCCCGTCAGATAATACAGAGGAGATCATATTTAATACATAAGCGTCCCTTTCCTTCATAGAGGGTGTACGGTATGCAGTTACGATTGCCGGAAGCTGGATGTTAGGGTCCTCGTAAGTCGCATTGATTTGTTCTGTAATTGGATCTTCCTTTACATTAACCCTTTCCACAGGTGCTCCTTTTGGAATTGGACCAAAATAGTCCTCTACCATTTTTTTGGTTTCCTCTATATTAATATCCCCCGCAACTACCAGGGTTGCATTGTTTGGAACATAGAATTTTTCATTGAAGGCCTGGAATTCTTCCAGGGTAGCAGCATCAAGGTGATCCATAGACCCTATGGTTGCCCAGCGGTATGGATGTTTGGTATACAGGTTTTTCTTTACCTCGGCAAGAATTTGACCGTAAGGGGCGTTATCAACCCTTAGCCTTTTCTCTTCCTTTACAACTTCATTTTGAGTATCTACACCTTTTTGATCTATGATAGGATGAAGCATACGTTCAGACTCCATCCATAATCCAAGTTCCAGGTTATTGGATGGAAAGTTTTCATAGTAATAAGTTCGGTCATCAGATGTGTTGGCATTGTTGCTGCCTCCATTTGAAGTAACCAGTTTGAACCAGGAACCTTTTTCTATGTTCTTTGTCTCTTCAAATAAAAGATGTTCAAAGAAATGGGCAAAACCTGTTCTCTCAGGGTCTTCATCCTTTGCTCCCACGTGGTACATTACAGATGTAGTTACAACAGGAGCTGTATTATCCTGGTGCAGGATCACCGTTAAACCGTTATCCAGCTCGTATTCGGTGAATTCAACTTCTTGCGCAAAACCTGTTATAGCCAGGAATAGTGCGCAGGCTGACAATTTAAATTTGTTGATCATTTTGTATGGTTTTATTAATGTGAAATATTAGTAGCCAATTTCTATACTTTGTTACAGAAAAATTTGCCTATATTGGTGATGAGGGCTTGGTCAAAATGTTAATATTAACAGCATATTAAGGCATTTGCTCCTCTTTTTTTTCGAGATTTGTAAGTGAAAAAGCAATAAAAATGAAAGACTTGTCTATACCTGTTAAATACAGTTTATTTATTTCAGCAGGCTTAATTGCCTATTTCTTAATTATTTCCATCTTTGGTGCACATACAAATCCCTTTTTTAGTTTATTCAATCCGGTTATTGTAGGAATTGGAATGTATGCAGCCATCATAGCTTATAAAAAGAAAAAAGGCGGTAAATTTAAATATCAAAAGGGTTTTCGTACAGGTTTAACCACAGGATTTATGGCTACGATCTTTTTCACGATTTTCTTTGCTTTTTATGCGACTGAAATAGAGCCCAATTTTATTGACAGGCTATTGTCCATGTGGGATAGTGACTGGTACGTAAATATAGGAATGGTGGTGTTCACTGTGGCATTGATGGGGTTTGCCACCAGTGTGGTTCTTACCCTGGCATTTATGCAAAAATTTAAGGATAGCTGGAACACCCGGGAAGGTAGAGAGCACACCTTTTAAAAAATAATAAAGACTTTGTGAATTAATTAATTCGAAGTATATTTGCACCCGCCTTAAAAAAATTTAGGGTGGGTTTTTCTTTAAAATAATTAATTAATAGATACGCTATGTACGCAATTGTAGAGATAGCAGGGCAGCAATTTAAGGTTGCAAAAGACCAGAAAGTGTTTGTTAACCGTTTGACCGGTGAAGAAGGGGACAGTATTTCTTTTGATAATGTTCTTCTTACAGGTGATGGTGACGATATTACTTTAGGCGCCCCAGCTATAGACGGAGCTTCGGTAGACGCTAAGATCACCAGGCACGTTAAGGGAGACAAGGTTATTGTCTTTAAAAAGAAAAGAAGAAAAGGTTACCGTGTGAAAAATGGTCACCGCCAGTCATTGACTGAAATTTCTATTACAGGAATTTCTTTGCCTGGTTCTAAGAAATCTTCTTCTAAGAAAGAGGAAACTAAAAAAGAAGAGACAAAAGCTTCCAATGATCTTAACGACCATACAGTTGTGGAATTAAGGGAAATGGCTAAAGAAAAAGGAATTGAAGGTTACTCTTCAATGAAGAAGGCAGAGCTTGTTGCCGCTTTAAGTTAATTGTTAATAGTTAAAAACGAAATAAAATGGCTCACAAAAAAGGAGTTGGTAGTTCCAAGAACGGTAGAGAATCTGAATCGAAACGCTTAGGTGTTAAGATCTTTGGAGGACAGGCTGCCGTAGCAGGAAACATCATCGTTAGACAAAGAGGTACTGCTCACAATCCAGGAGAGAATGTGTATGCAGGAAAAGACCATACTTTACATGCCAAAGTTGACGGCCTTGTAAAATTTACTAAAAAGAAAAACAATAAATCATACGTTTCTATCGAACCGTTTGAGGCTTAATCATTCTTTTTAAGATATTTAAAAAACCCTTTCTTAACAGAGAGGGTTTTTTTGTATATTTAAGTCTAAACCTCTTGTATGGAATTCATCACGATTTATAACACTCATGATACTACAGAAGTTTCTATACTTAAGAACCTTTTTGATAAAGAAGGCATAGAGTATAAAGTGTTGGGAGAAGCCACAGCCTCTTCTGCCGGGATCGCTGCTTCCGGCAATACAGGAATAAGGATACAGGTAAGGGAAGACGAAAGGGAGAAAGCAAAAGAGATCCTTGTGGAAAGTGGTTTCTTAGGCCATAAGAAGGATCATCACACCAAAAGAAGAAGCGGCCCTGCAGTAAACAGGTGGGTGCTTATTTTTCTTGCCGCCCTTGTACTGGTGCTGGTTGCATTGCTTATTACGTGGTTCATGAATGTGGAATAAGAAGAGGCTGGTCTTGATTATTGCCTTTGAGCTGCTTCCCGCTTACGTATTGTTTTAATTTGATTTCCCAATGAGTTATTTCACTATATATACTACTTCGCGACAAACGAAGATCATTATCCTGAAACAACTTTTTGAGGAGCATCATATAGATTACAGGGTGCTTAAGGAGCCAAAGTATAGCGCCGTTCCGGTTGGTTTTCGAATCCAGGTTACAGAAAAACACGGGGAAAGGGCGAAGAATATTTTGAAAAACCACGGTTTCCTGGGAACCCCTGAGCCTGCCCCAGATTCACATATGCTCTCCAGGTTCTGGATCTACCTGAGCATGGCTCTTTTTTTAATCGTAATTATCTCAATCCTAATTAAACTTTCAGGAAATCTTTAATAATAAAACCTCTCAACCACGCAGGGTTAAAGAGGTTTTTTTAAATTTCTAAAGACTAAAGACTAAAGACTAAAGACTAATATCTGTAATACTCCGGTTTGAAAGGTCCTTCAACGGTTACTCCAATATATTCTGCCTGCTCTTCAGAGAGTTCAGTAAGCTCCACGCCGATTTTTTCAAGGTGTAGTTTTGCAACCTTTTCGTCAAGATGCTTCGGCAGCATGTAAACCTTGTTCTCATATTGGTCTGTATTCTTCCAGAGTTCAATTTGAGCCAAAGTTTGGTTTGTGAAGGAGTTACTCATCACAAAACTTGGATGTCCTGTTGCACATCCAAGGTTTACCAGTCTACCTTCAGCAAGAAGAATAATATCCTTCCCGTCAATGGTGTACTTATCTACCTGAGGCTTAATAGTATTTTTAGTGTTTCCGTGGTTATTATTTAACCAGGCAACATCTATCTCATTATCAAAATGGCCAATGTTACAAACAATTGTTTTGTCCTTCATTGCCTCGAAATGTTCGCCGCGCACAATATCCTTATTACCTGTAGTTGTAATAACGATATCTGCTTTTGGAAGTACGGTCTCCAGCTTTTTAACTTCAAAACCATCCATTGCAGCCTGCAGGGCACAAATAGGATCTATTTCTGTAACTGTAACTATCGAGCCGGCACCTCTAAAAGATGCAGCGGTACCTTTACCCACGTCGCCATAACCACAAACCACAACTCTTTTTCCTGCAAGCATAACGTCTGTAGCACGTCTTACTGCATCTACAGCGCTTTCACGACATCCATATTTGTTGTCAAATTTTGATTTGGTAACAGAATCATTAACGTTGATCGCAGGCATAGGAAGTGTTCCTTTTTTCATACGCTCATAAAGACGATGAACTCCTGTGGTGGTCTCTTCAGATAGTCCTTTAATACCTTCAGCAAGTTCAGGATACTGGTTTAAAACCATATTTGTAAGGTCACCTCCATCATCAAGGATCATATTCAACGGCTTACGATCTTCTCCAAAGAATAAAGTTTGCTCGATACACCAGTTAAATTCCTCTTCATTCATACCTTTCCACGCATACACAGGGATACCTGCTGCTGCTATTGCTGCGGCAGCCTGGTCTTGTGTAGAAAAGATGTTGCAGGAGCTCCAGGTAACCTCAGCACCCAGAGCCACCAAAGTTTCAATTAAAACTGCAGTTTGGATAGTCATGTGTAAACAACCTGCAATGCGTGCTCCTTTAAGGGGCTGTTCATTTCCAAACTCCTCCCTAAGGGACATGAGCCCGGGCATTTCTGCCTCAGCAAGTTCTATTTCTTTTCTTCCCCAATCTGCAAGGGAAATATCTTTAACTTTATAGGCCGTATAAGGCACCGTTTTAGTTGACATATTATTATATTTGATTTGTGCAATTTAAGTCGCAAAAGTAAACAATATCTAACAAAATTTTATGCCCCTTTACAAAAGAATAACAGTTGATGAGCATACTAATGTCTTCATTTGGAAGGTAGAAGAATCCCTGGAATGGCTTGGTAATGGAATTGAACTCACACCTAACTGCAAGAACCGGGTAGCCGGTATGAAAAGTGAGATACACCGCCGGGGCTTTATGAGTATTAGACATTTACTGGCAGAAGCAGGTTACGTAGACCAGGATCTGTACTATGATGACATGGGCAAGCCGCATTTAAAGGATGGTAAGAATATCTCTATCACGCATTCCTTCAATTTTACAGGCATTATTGTAAGTGATAAAAAGGTAGGGATAGATATAGAAATGCAGCGTGAAAAGATCCTTAAAATTGCCAATAAATTTACTCCATTGAAAGAGTACCATACTGTTGCCAATGAAGAAGCCCTTATAAGAAAGCTCACTATTGTTTGGGGAGGAAAGGAATCAATTTATAAAATGTATGCAGAGCCCGGCCTGGGATTTCTCCAGCACATTAATATTACCGATTTTGATTTTGACGACCGAAGCACCACCGGGAAGGTCTTTTTTAAAGGAAAAACTTCGCAATATTATATGGAATTCCTGGAGTTCGAGGGGTTCACCTGTGTTTACGCCATGCCACTTGAAGATGCACCGGCTAAGAGCAAATAATGGGTACGATCTTTAAAGAAATTAAAAAAGCCGCTGCTAAAAAAAGTAAATTTCTCGCTGTTCTTATAGATCCGGAAAATTTTATAATAGGTGATGCTACAAGCTTTTTTAAAGCATTACCTCCAGGGGTTACCCACATTTTTGTGGGGGGAAGTACCGCAGGCTCTGCTGAAACCAGGGATGCAGTAGAGGCTATAAAGCTTAACTCTTCCCTGCCGGTAATAATTTTTCCCGGCGATCATACACAAATAACTTCCCTGGCCGATGGGTTGTTGTTCTTAAGTCTTATTTCAGGGCGAAACCCGGAATATCTAATTGAACAACAGGTGAAGGCTGTAAGGAGATTACGAGAGTCTTCCCTGGAAATAATCCCAACCGGCTATATCCTTATAGATGGTGGAAAAGATTGTACAGTTCAAAGGGTTAGCCACACACAGCCTATTGCCCGGGAAGAAATAGATTATATAGTGGAAACGGCACTTGCCGGCGAATACTCTGGTAAGAAACTTATTTACCTTGAAGCGGGTAGTGGGGCAAAGATCCCCGTTTCTGCTCAAATTATAGCTGCTGTTAGAAAAGCTCTATCCATTCCACTCATTGTGGGAGGGGGGATTCGAAACCGGGAGCAACTCGAGGAAGCCTATAATGCCGGTGCAGATTTGGTTGTTATAGGCACAGCCTTTGAAAATGGAAATTATAACTTCTAGGCGGCACTGCCAGGGGTGTCATTTCAAAAATTGTATCTTTAAAACTTAAATTGGAAATCACAATGAAAATTTCAGTAGAACTTACCCTCACCCCCCTGCAGGATAATTTTGAACCTGCGATAATAAACTTCATAAAAAAACTAAGGAACTCCGGCCTTACCGTAAAAGAAAACCCGCTTAGCACCCAGGTGTATGGCGATTATGATGAGGTAATGCAATTGCTGAATACAGAAATTAAAGACGCTTTTGAAGCTATTGACCGCGGATTATTATATATGAAGATCGTAAAATCTGACAGAAGCGACTATGCAGCCGATTTTTGATATTCTCTTTGAGCAATATTACGATTATCCTTTACTCTTTATAGTTCTTGAACTCATTGCAGTTCTATTTGGATTCCTCTCTGTTTGGTTTTCAAAGCAGGAGAATATTCTTGTATATCCCACGGGAATAATAAGCACGGCGATATTTGTGTATCTGCTTTGGCAGTGGGGGTTGCTGGGCGATATGATGATCAACGCCTACTATTTTAGTATGAGTATTTATGGCTGGTATGTCTGGACCAGGAAAGTAGATGCGGTGCATTTTACCCCCGTTACTTTTATGTCAAAAAAAGAGCATTTCCTATCTGCCGGGATCTTTGTGGCTACCCTTCTTTTTGTATATGCCGTATATGAATATTTTGATAAATGGACAGACTGGACTGCCTACGTGGATACTTTTACTACAGGGATCTTTTTCGTGGGAATGTGGCTTATGGCGCGCAAAAAACTAGAGAACTGGATCTACTGGATCATAGGAGATATAATCTCTATCCCACTTTATTTCTATAAAGGCCTCACTTTTACCAGTTTTCAATACCTTTTATTCACCATAATTGCCTTTTACGGTTACAGAGCATGGAAGAAAAGTTATCACAACAACCCACTAACTGCATGAAAGCGGTCCTTTTTGGACCTGAATCTACCGGGAAAACTACATTGGCAGCCAGGCTGGCAAAGCATTTTAATACAACCTGGGTAGAGGAATATATGCGCATTTACCTGCAAAAGAAATGGGATAAATATAACAGGTTATGCCGGCCCGGCGATCTTCTTCCTATTGCTGAAGGACAAATGCACCGGGAAAACGAACTCGCAAAGGATGCCAACAAAATACTTTTTTGTGATACAGACCTACTGGAGATTGTAGTTTATTCTGAAGCTTACTATAACGGTTATTGCAACCCTGTGCTTCTTAAACATGCGTTAAACAATTGGTATGATATATACTTTTTAACTAATATTGACACACCCTGGGTTCCCGATGATTTAAGGGACAAACCTCACGACAGGGAAGGCATGTTCAAAAGGTTTAAAAGCACCCTACAGCTTTATAAAAGACCATATATTACCCTTACGGGTAGTGAAGACGAGCGTTTTGAAAAAGCCGTTTCAGCAATTAATGAACTTTTAAAGCCAAAAATTTGAAACTTACAAAGGAAGATATTGGAAGTATAGAAAAGAATGGGTTAGATCCAGATAGGATAAAGGAGCAGTTAAAGATCTTCGAGAGAGGAAACGTGCCGGTAAATATAGAAGCAGCTGCAACGGTGGGGAATGGGATAAATCAATATACCAGGGAGCAGATGAAGGAGCTCGTAAAGGTGTATAATGAGAGGATGGAAGATCTTGATATTCTCAAATTTGTGCCGGCTTCTGGTGCTGCAACCAGGATGTTCAAAGCCCTTCATCTCTTTCTTGATGAATTTGAACCGGGTGAGGACAACCTCAATAACTATATAGATGAAAAGGGCGACAATAGCCTGAGGTCCTTTTTTCAGGGAATAGAGAATTTGCCTTTTTATGAAGAGGCCTTTAAAAAAGCGAAAGAATTAACTGGGAACTTTCAGCATCTCAATGGTGATGAAAAGAAATACTATCTTGTAAAGGCTATGATGTCTACTCCCGGCCTTGGTCTTAGTGAGCTTCCCAAAGGACTTGTGCCTTTCCATAACTACGGTGAGTATACAGCCACTGCATTTGAAGAACATTTTTATGAAGCTGCGGAATATGCTGCTGCCAATAAAGTTGCCAAATTACATTTTACTGTTGCCCCCGGGGATAAAGAGAAATTCGAGGAGGAATGTGACAGGATAAGCTCCCGGGTAGAGGAAAAGACAGGAGTGAGATTCATTGTATCTTATTCCTTTCAAAACCCAAAAACCGATACTATTGCCGTAGATGAGAACAATGATCCTTTTCGTACACAGCAGGGGGAATTATTCTTTAGGCCTGGTGGACACGGGGCTCTAATAGAAAATCTCAACGAGCAAAAAGCCGATGTTGTTTTCATTAAAAACATTGATAATGTCGTAATCTCCTCCAGGATTAATAAACTGGCAGAATGTAAAAAGATGCTGGGAGGTAAAATGCTTGAACTTCAGGAAAAAAGTTTCAGGTATCTTAATCGCCTGGAAGAAGGGAATACAACTTCTGAAGAGCTGGTGGAAATAACTGAATTTATCAATAAAGAGCTTTTTGCGGCTTTTGCTGAAGGTTTTGAAACCCTCTCAGAAGAAGAGAGGATACAGAAAATAATTGACAGGCTCAACCGGCCAATACGGGTATGCGGCATGGTAAAGAATGAAGGTGAGCCGGGAGGAGGACCATTCCTGGTAAATATGCCAAACGGAACCAAATCCTTACAGATCATCGAGGGCGCACAAATCGATACTAATAATCCCGAACAGGAAAAAATTGCACGTCATGCCACGCACTTTAATCCTGTGGATATTGTATGCGGATTCAAAAATTACCGTGGGGAGATCTTCGACCTGGAGCAATTCATAGATCCCTCTACCAGTTTTATTGCCAATAAAACAAAGGATGGTAAGCCTTTAAAAGCCCTCGAGCTGCCAGGCTTATGGAATGGAGCTATGGCGAAATGGAATACTGTCTTCGTGGAGGTTCCCGTAGAGACATTCAACCCTGTAAAAACTGTAGCCGACCTTTTAAAACCTTCACACCAGGTGAGGTAATGGCCAATTTCGAAATTTTAATGGAGGAAGTGTCCTGGAAAGCTGTAAAAAGTTCTGGTCCGGGTGGACAGCATGTAAATAAAACGGCCTCCAAGGTGGTCCTTAATTTCGATATACCTAATTCATCTGCTCTCACAGAGGACGAAAAAGCACTTCTCATTAAAAAGCTGGATTCCAGGCTTACCGGGGATCATATCCTAATAATTGAGAGCAGTTCTTCCAGAAGCCAGCATAAAAATAGAGAACTCGGGCTGGACCGGCTGCGCCAGGTAATAATCCAGGGGCTTAAAAAACCCAAACCCAGAAAGAAGACCAAACCTTCAAAAGCTTCAAAACTTAAACGTTTAAGAGAGAAGAAAGCCCTTTCAGAAAAGAAAAGCAACCGCCAAAAGCCCTCTCTTTAAATTCTTCTCTTTGCAGCACATCCTCAATAAAAGTCTTTGCTCATTGAGATATGTAGAAAATTACCACATAAAAACTCTTAAATTATCAATCTTCTACATAATATTTTGTTAATGAGTTAATTAACAAATCTTGAAGGCCTTTGAATACAGGCTTTTACCGCGTTCATCAATCTTAAAATTGTTTTGGTACAATTCTTCCTTTATAACTGGTAACTGAAACTTATTACAAACAATAAAAAACAAAGATTATGAAAAAGTTAGTTTTAACCTTCGCAGCTCTTGGTTTATTCATTACGACCACACAAGCACAGGTAGCTGAGGCGAATACAGATGTGTACGTAGATTCTCAAACAGAAGTAGCCGTAGTAGGTGATGATTTTGAGGAAATTGATGTTACTGAGATCCCGGCTGCAGTGAATGAAGCCATTACAAGAGATTTCGACGGAGCTACCGTTCAGGAAGCCTGGGTAAAAGAGAAAGATGACAAAAAAGTTTACAAGATCAAACTTAATGTAAGCGGAGAAGAGAAGAAAGTTTATGCCGATGAAGAAGGAAACTGGATCGACATGAAAGATAAAAAGGATAAAGATAGATCCTAGTACCCTACTATTAGGATTAAAAAAAAAGCTGCTCTAAATGGAGGGCACTGAAAAAGTCCTCTAAATAATTACATTTTAGGATAAATAAAAAGGAGCGAAATCATAATGGTTTCGCTCCTTTTTTGTATTTTCATGACTGATTTCTAATGTCTCCCATATGTTGTTACCGCAGCAAAAAATGCAATTAAGTGCATATTCTGATTTATATGCTTTAATTATACCCAAAGATAATCTTCTTAGAAAAATCAACGAATTAATAGATTTTACTTTCATCTACGATGAACTAGTGAACAACTATTGTTTAAATAATGGGCGTAACGCAGAAAGTCCTATCCGGATGTTCAAGTATTTACTATTAAAAACGATCTATACCATTTCAGATGTTGATGTAGTTGAACGTTCCAGATATGATATGTCCTTCAAATATTTCCTTGAAATGGCACCCGAGGATGCAGTCATAAACTCCAGTTCATTGACTAAGTTTCGTAAGCTGCGTTTAAAAGATACCGATTTATTGAATCTGCTTATAAATAAAACTGTCTCAATATCCATTGAAAAGGGAATCATTACATCTAAATCCCTTATTGTTGATGCCACACATTCTCTATCCAGATCAAATCCATATTCAGCACTTGAGGTCCTGAGAGAGCGTTCAAAGCTGCTTCGCAAAGTGGTTTACGCTGTAGATGAAAATATGAAAGAACGCTTCCCGGAAAAGAACGCTTCGGGTGAGTTGGAAAAGGAACTTGCTTATTGCAAGGAACTGGAGAAGTGTATTGAATCAGACCAAACATTAAGTTTAATTCCTGCAGTCAAAGAGAAGTTGAACCTGTTAAAGGAGACTGTGGAAGATACCCAGGAAAACTACATTCTTTCTAAGGATACAGATGCCAAAACCGGCCATAAATCAGCTGACAGTAAATTCTTTGGTTACAAGACCCATCTGGCCATGACAGAGGAACGCATTATTACGGCTGCAGTTGTCACCTCGGGTGAAAAAGGTGATGGTCCTGAGTTGCCAATGCTTGTAAAAATAAGCCAGAACAATGGAATTCAGGTGGATACAGTAATTGGTGATAGCGCATATTCAGGTAAGGAAAACCTTAAGCTCAAGGATAAAGATGATCAGAATATTAAAATCGTAGCAAAGCTGAACCCTGCAATCGCACAAGGCTCTAGAAAGAATGAGGATAAATTTGATTATAACAAGGATGCTGATATGTTTGTGTGTCCGGCAGGACACCTGGCCATCAGAAAAGCACGACAAGGGAAAAAGGAACGAGGCAAGAACCAGGTAGATACTTATTATTTTGATGTAGAGAAATGCAAGACCTGTCCATTACGAGATGGCTGTTATAAACCGGGAGCTAAAACTAAAACTTATTCGGTCTCTATAAAGTCAAGCTTACACCAGGAACAGATAGTGTTTCAGGAGTCTGAATATTATAAAGAAAAATCTAAACACCGCTATAAGATCGAGGCTAAAAATAGCGAACTAAAAAATGTTCACGGTTATGATCGTGCTATAGCATATGGCATTAATAGCATGCAAATGCAGGGGGCTTTGGCAATATTCACCGTAAACCTTAAGAGAATCCTTAAATTAACCATATAAGTTTCAGATTCGAAATAAAATGAGCTTTAAGAGCTCAGATTAATCATCCTAAGGGATTGGTCATCAATAAAAAAACCGCCACCGGAAATCCTAAATAAAAAAGCGATCGAGTCAAAAATAGATTTTTGCTTGATCGCTTCAATAAGTTCATCTCAAAAGAGATAGTTTTTCAGTGCCCTCTCTAAATGGGGCAGCTTTTTTTGTTAAATATGTGACGGGTCTAAGGTTCTTAATTTGTAAATTTGTTATTTATAGCAATTAAGGATCTATGGTGTCAATACTTATAATTGAAGACGATGTGGCGTTTGCTACGATGTTAAAGACATTTTTTGAAAAAAGGGATTATAAAGTAGATAGTGCATTCTCTGCCGCCGAAGGTCTTAGTAAGCTTAGTGAATCATCTTTTGATATTGTATTGACAGATGTTCGCCTGCCAGATCTTGATGGACTGGAGATCCTCTTTAGGGTAAAGGAAAATTACCCCAATACCCAGGTCATCGTAATGACCAATTATGCCGAAATAAATATGGCAGTCAAGGCAATGAAAAATGGTGCATTTGATTATGTTTCCAAACCTTTCCAGCCTGAAGCCATCCTGCAAACCATTAATAATGCTTTAAATAAAAGAACTGCTACTGTGGAAAAAACTGCAGCGGTAAGTCCGAATAATGAGGCTTCCCCGGCTGAGGTTAAAAGATCTTCAGCTAAACCCGTAAGAGACTCTGAGTTTGTTAGGGGAGTAAGTGACCCGGCGCGTAAACTCAATGATTATATTGACCTGGTAGCACCAACGAACATGTCTGTCTTAATCATTGGCGAAAGTGGTACAGGGAAAGAACAGGTAGCAAAGAGTATTCATGATAAAAGTAAAAGAAAGGGAGCACCTTTTATTGCAGTAGATTGTGGTGCAATTCCAAAAGAGATCGCATCCAGTGAATTCTTTGGGCATTTAAAAGGATCTTTTACAGGAGCTATACAGGACAAAACAGGGCATTTTGAAGCTGCAAATGGTGGTACATTGTTTCTGGATGAAATAGGAAATCTGGGATATGACCTTCAGGTACAGCTTTTACGAGCACTACAGGAAAGAAAAATAAAACCTGTGGGCAGTAATAATGAGATAAAGGTAGATATTAGAGTAGTTACCGCTACAAACGAAGACCTAAGCCAGGCAGTAAAGGAAGGAAATTTTAGAGAAGATCTTTATCATCGGCTTAATGAGTTTTCCATAGAAGTTCCTGCATTAAGAGAACGAAGGGAAGATCTTATGCTTTTTGCTGAACACTTCCTTGATGAGGCCAATGAGGAACTTGAAAAGGATGTGGTGGGCTTCAGCGATGAGGCCATTGAAGCCTTTCAAAATTATGGCTGGCCCGGGAACCTTAGAGAACTTAAGAATATGGTGAAAAGGGCTGTGTTGTTAACCCAGGAATCCATTATTCCCTTAAAGGTATTGCCGCACGAGATAGCACATACTCCTCAAACAGAAGAAAATTACGGCCTGTTTAAAAATAAGAATGAGGAATCTCTTATTCTGGATGCCCTGGAAAAAGCCAATGGGAATAAAAGTAAGGCCGCCAGGCTATTATCCATAGACAGGAAGACCCTGTATAATAAATTAAAGCAATACAATATTAAGCTTTAACCTCCTGCTCAAGCAGGAGAAGAAACTGGTCTATTTCTTTGATTAGATATTGCAGTTCCCCATTCTGGAACGCATTAGTCTTTCTTTCTTCCAGCAGTTCCAGTTTAGGAATAATATCTCTCGCTTTTAATTGCTTGAACATAGGAAGCATTCTATGGGCAATTTGAGCGATTTTTTCCCAATTATCTATTTTTGCCGCTGCTTTTATATCCTTAAGGTTAAGCCTTGTGCTATCAATAAACGCAACCAGGATTGTATCTAAGGCAACCCGGTCATCACCTGCAAACATTGAGATCTCTTCGAGCGAATAATCTGTTATTGAAGGATTGGCCTCTGCTGTTTTTCCTGCTTTTCTCTCGAGTTCGATCTTCAGGATCTCTCCAATTTTATAGAGAAGATCTGTAGGTTTATAGGGTTTCAGCAAATTTCCAGCAAATCCCGCTTCTTCATATTTTTCAGCAGGAACGTTAGTCCTTCCGGAGATAGCTACAACCGGTATATGCGAGATCCTGGAATTAGCTTTGATTGCTTCTACCAATTGGAAACCATCCATTACCGGCATTTGAATATCTGTAAGTACAAGGTGGTACCTGTCATTTTTAAGTTTTTTAAGAGCTTCTTTCCCATTGGGTGCGGTTTCGCATTTTAAGCCAAGAGATTTTATTAACTCCTTGCTTAATGCCAATTGTGAAGACTCATCATCTACTACCAGTACTTTTTTTCCGGTAAGGTCTACCTCTGGTAATTGTGGTGCAGGGACATCGTAGGTCACGGTTTTTACTTTTTTTACCGGGATCTTTACAATGAATTCACTTCCCTTACCTCGCTCACTTTTTAACTCTACCACCCCCTGCAGGAGTTTTGCCAGTCTTTTGGTAATTGCCAGTCCAAGGCCGGTGCCCCCATATTTTTTTTCGATCTCCCCGTGTTCCTGGGAAAACTCTTCAAAGATCTCCTTTTGCTTCTCCCGGGAGATGCCTATCCCTGTATCTTTTATGATAAAAATCAAGACACAGCTGTCTTCGATCTTCTTTTCAAGTGAAATACTGGCTTTGATCTCTCCGGAATCTGTAAACTTATAGGCATTGGCTATAAGGTTGGAAAGGATCTGTTTTATTCTAAAAGGGTCGCTTAAAACCTGGCAATCTGTTTCGGGTCCTGCCTCTACTGTGAGTTTCAGGTTTTTATTATCGGTCTCTGGAATTGTATTATAAAAGGTGTCTTCCAGTAAATTCTTTGGATTGAAGGGCAGGTTCTCCACCAGCATCTTTCCTGCCTCCAGTTTGGAGAGGTCCAAAAGATCATTTACAAGGTGAAGAATATAGGAAGTTGATTTCTTTAGGTGCCCCAGGTAATGCTCCTGTTTTGAGGAAAGGTCTGTCCTGTCCATTAATTCGGTATATCCCATCACCGTATTGAGTGGGGACCTGAGGTCGTGGGTTATCGTGGCGATGAATTGTTCCCGGCGATGCATTAAAGCTTCGGTAAAGGATTTTGCCTCCTCCAGTTGCATCCTGTATCGCTGGCTGCGGCTTATATCACTCGCGATAAGAAAAAGGAATAAGAGAATAATTATGATACAGGCAATCCCAACAACGATAATAGTCATTACTATATCATTAAGCAGCTCCTGGGAATCCTCAACCCTGGCTACAGAGATCTCTCGTTCTTCCTGTTCTATCGTCCTTAAGAGATTGCGCAGCTGTTCATTGAGAACCATATCGTTAACAAGAAGATCATTCTCCTTTTTATTGATGACCTCCCTGAATTTTTGGTTTTCCTGTTCCAGTTCACTTAAAACCTGTCTCACAGACTGGATTAGGGAATCTGCACTTACGGTTGAGATTTGCTGCTCTTCCTGGGAGAATTCCAGCAATTTTATAAGTACCCTTCGCTGGTGGGGCTCCATATTGGCAAAACGCCTGTCATAATTTGGAAGGTTAAAGGTTTCGTCCACCTTTTGAAGTTCCCTTATAACCTCCCTGTAATAATTTGTGTTGCGGTCCCGGGTTCGCAGTTCCAGCAACTCTTCAAGGTTCTCACTTTTTCGGGAAAGGAGCGAGGTGATACTATCCAGCTCTAATGCCAGGGAGGAATCCTTATAGGTTCTTCGCAGGGAATTGATACTGCTTTGGATATCCTCGATTTGCGTGTTATAGATTTGAAGATCTGTGGTGTCGCCAGATTGGATGAACTTGCGGCCCATACTTTCAGTCTCATAAAGCTCTGTTGCTATTTCGCTCACCAGGACCAGCTGCTGGTTGCTTAAGCTGGTTGATTGGGTTACCTTGGTAAATGTCACCACCTGGTTATAAGTATACCATACTGCAGCACCGGCAAGAATGGCTACGAGCAGATAACCAATTATGACCTTGAAAGTTAATGATCTCCTGGAGTGTTCCATAAATTTTAAGCCGCCGAAATATTTATTCTAAACGATACTTTTTGAAAATTCTTGCTAAAATTACGCCAATTCTTTTTAAACCATAAAAGCTTAGGGAATTCAAAAATCCTTATTACATTTGCGCCACATCTCAAAGGGGTGCCTACTTCCGGTAATTTACCGGGGGAAAGCTGAGATCATACCCAAAGAACCTGGGCAGGTAATGCTGCCAAGGGATAGCAAAATCCAAAGGATTTTGCCATTTGGATACGCTCCCTGTTTAGATCGCTCGAGAGGTCTTGATAGGGTTTTTTTATTCAAATGACTTTTTTTAATCACTAATCAAAGAATAACAGCCCCTTTTATTCGTATAATTTACATTTTACGAATGAAACTTTTATTCCTTTTATCTGCTTTACTTATAATTTCTGTTAGCGGGTATTCACAAACCACAGAACAGGATACGCTTCCCAAAACGCAGGAAGTTCTCGATGAGGTCCTGGTTCGCTCTGTACGGGTTAATGCCGACTCTCCCGTTACCCATTCCAATTTGACCGAAGAAGAACTGGAAAAACGTAACCTGGGCCAGGACATTCCTTTTATGCTTAATTTCTTACCCTCTGTTGTAAGTACTTCCGATGCCGGTGCCGGGATTGGTTATACTTCCTTTAGGGTTCGTGGAAGCGATGCCTCCCGGGTTAATATTACCCTAAATGGAATTCCCTTTAATGACCAGGAGAGCCAGGGCTCGTTCTTTGTCAATTTGCCAGATTTCACCTCATCTGTACAAAACCTTCAGTTACAACGTGGGGTGGGGACATCTACCAATGGGTCGGGTGCATTTGGTGCCAGCCTTAATTTGCTTACAGATGCTGTTTCTCCTGAAGCATACGGGGAGATTACAAATTCTTTTGGCTCCTTTAATACCCGCAGGCACAATGTGAAATTCAGCACCGGGTTGCTTAATAACAGGGTGGAAATCGCCGGAAGACTTTCAGCAATAGCATCAAATGGATATATTGACAGGGCTTCTTCAGATCTTAAATCCTATTTCCTGCAGGCTTCCTATGTTGATGATAACACTTTAATTAAGGCTATTACCTTTGGAGGACACGAAGTAACCTACCAGGCCTGGAATGGGATTGATCGTGAAACCCTGGAGACCAACAGGACGTTCAATTCTGCCGGAATGTATACAGATGCAGATGGTAATATACGATTCCATGAGAATGAAGTAGATGATTATAAGCAGGACCATTTTCAGTTCCACTGGAACCAGCGATTTAATAACAGGTGGTCCAGTAATCTCGCTCTTAACTATACCTATGGAAGAGGTTTTTTTGAACAATACAGGGAAAACCAAAGGTTTTCGACCTATAGCTTTACTCCAATTGAAATAGGAGGTGAAACAATTGACAGGACAGATCTTATTCGAAGGAGATGGCTGGAGAATGATTATTATGTGCTCAATGCCAATGTCACCTACAGGAATAACGGGTTTGAATTAACCTCGGGCGCTTTCTACAGCCATTATGCCGGTGACCACTTTGGAGAAGTGATATGGACCAGGTACGCCTCAGATTCTGAAATAAATGACAGGTATTACTTTAGCGATGCTTCAAAGAATGAATATACCATATTCTCCAAAGCTACCTACAGGATCAATGACCAGTGGCAGGTATTTGGAGATCTTCAGGGAAGATTTATTGACTATCATACCGGGGGTATAACCTCAGATGTTGTTCCAATTGATGTGGGAGCTACTTATGAGTTTTTCAATCCCAAGGCTGGTGTGAGTTATAATTTTAATTCGCAACATCAATTATTCGCTTATTACGGGCGTGCCCACCGTGAGCCTACAAGGAATGATTTTGAAGAAGGAATTACCACGGCAGAGAAACTGGATGATTATGAATTTGGTTATCGCTATAATTCCCCTGGATTTCAGCTTAACACCAATGTATTCTACATGGATTACGAGAATCAGCTTGTGCTCTCTGGTGAGTTGAATGATGTTGGTGCCCCATTGAGAACAACGAGTGGCAGCAGTTATCGTATAGGTTTGGAAATTGATGCAGTTATCCAACTGCACCCTAATTGGAGGTTGCAGCCAAACGTAGCTTTTAGCTCCAATAAGAACAGGGATTTTGTTGCTTCCATTGATGGAGAATTAAGAAATCTCGGGAAAACCAATATATCCTTTTCTCCGGAAGTTGTAGCTTCAAATATGCTGGTGTATCAACCTTCCCGAAATTTTCAGGTAGGATTACTCTCTAAATACGTAGGTGAGCAATATATGGGGAATATAGACAGTGAGGCTTCCCTGCTGGATAGTTTCTTTATCAATGATCTCAATATCAATTATGAGCTTACAAATGTGCCGGTGTTTAGGTCTATTGTGTTCTCGGGGCTTGTAAATAATATTTTTGACGTGAAGTATGTATCCAATGGATATTTTTTCACTTATGATGATGACTGGTCAAATCCGGGATCAATTACAACAATAGAAGGAGCGGGCTTTTATCCGCAGGCAGAAATCAACTTCCTTGTAGGGGCCACCCTTAAATTCTAATATTTAATTACCGGCTGCTTTTAGCAGCCGGTTTAATTAAATATCTCTAAAACATTGCCGTTTTTGCGAACCCTGTAGGGTTTTAATGGATATTGTCCTGTGCCGGCACTAAGCTCCCCTGTAAGTATATTATAGGAATTACCGTCCCCGCAGGAGCATTTGGCAATTATCCCTTCAACTGTTAATCTTGAACAATCTTGAAGGGGATGGTTTGGGTCGCTTAATTCAAAAGCCGTATACTGGTTGTTATTGATATTGTAGACTACAACGCCGTTGATGCCAAAATTGTAAGTAGTGAAGCTGTTTCCCGGGAAATTAAGGTTATTATATTCAGGGAGGCTTAGGTTAAGATTTAGTCGAAAGCTCTCATTAGGAAGATAAGGATTATTGTACCTTATATTATCATCTTGCGAGCAACCGGTTAATAATAGAAAAGCCAGGCTAAAAATTAACGGCCACAGGGCTTTTTGGGATAATTTCAAGGGGACGAATTTAATTGTTTTCAATCTTTATATTTATTATATTTGTTAGGATAAATCCCGTCATACGTGGGATTTTTTGTATTTATTGACAGCTACAAAAATAGTTTTTTATACATAAACGATCTTTTTAAGATCTCACCATTCCTTTAACTTACAGGTATTGGTCTTAATAAAATCAAATAAAATTAAAGACAGTGTTAGAGAAAAGGATATAAAAATCCCGGGACTCTAATCTTAAACGATAAAATTATGAGCAAAGTATCTTATTATACAGCTGAAGGTCTCAAAAAACTGAAAGATGAACTTAATCAATTACGTGATGTAGAAAGACCCAAAGCTTCAGAAGCAATAGCAGAAGCCAGAGATAAAGGTGATTTGAGCGAAAATGCCGAATATGATGCGGCCAAAGAGGCCCAGGGCCTATTGGAAATGAGGATCTCCAAAATGGAAGAAATAGTTGCCAATGCGAGGCTTATTGATGAGTCCCAGCTGGATACCTCCAAAGTTCTGGTGCATTCTCACGTCAAAATAAAGAACCTTGCCAATAAGATGGAGGTAAATTATAAACTAGTAGCCCAAAGCGAAGCCGATCTTAAGACCGGGAAAATCTCTGTAGATTCCCCTATTGGGAAAGGATTGCTTGGAAAGAAGGAGGGAGATGTAGCAGAGATCTCTGTGCCCAACGGCAACCTGAAATTTGAGATCCTTAAGATCTGGAGGGAATAATTTTCCTTTTTATGGAATCCTTTTCACAATTGGAACTGTCCTTTTCGAAAAGGATTTTTTATTGAATGAAGTAAACTCAAAAAATAATTTTATGACTTCCATATTTTCAAAGATCATCACCGGGGAGTTACCCGCATATAAGGTTGCAGAGACAGAGGAATTCCTGGCCTTTTTGGATATTAATCCCAATGCAAAGGGACACATTCTTTGTATTCCTAAAGAGGAAGTCAATAAAATCTTTGAGCTTGATAAAGATACTTATGGCGGACTTATGGAATTTTCGAGAAAGGTCGCAATTGGCCTTGAAAAGAGTGTAAGCTGTAAAAGAGTAGGTATGGCTGTGGTTGGTTTGGAAGTTCCTCATGTACATGTGCATTTAATTCCTCTTAATTCAATGGGAGATATGGATTTTTCAAGGAAAAAGAATATGACTGACGAGGAATTCGAAGCGCTTACAAAAAAGATCAAAGCTAACATTCAAATTTGATCTTCTAAAAAATTAATAACAGCGGCTTATAATGATAAAAGATACAGGTGAGCAGCCGGTAGAAGTCGTTGTCTTCGACCTTAACGGAACCTTTTACAATAGAAGCTCAAAAGAAGAATTTTATAAATTCCTGGTGAGTAAAAATCCCAGTCGATTAAAGTATCTATGGGAAATGAGCTATTATTATCTTCAGCTCAAATTACATCAAATCAAGCAAACCGAATTCAAGGAAAATTTCTTCAATTATCTCGATGATATCCCGCCGCCAGAGGTTAAACAATATGCGCAGGAATTTTGGGAAAGAGAATTTCCGCAGCAGTTTAACCGGGCATTATTGGAAAGGTTTGATGAATTTAGAAAGAAGGGTGTGCCTCTTTTTTGTGCCACGGGTGGTTTTGAACTATACGTAAAACCTCTTTTTGGGATTTATAAAATTGACGGTTTCGCCGGTACCCAGGTCTCCTATACAGGAGAGACCTACAAAGTATTGGGGAAAGCCTGTAAAGATGAGGAGAAAATAAGGCGCCTGGAGCTGTTTCTCAAAGGAAAACCCTACAGGATCATTGAGGCATACTCAGATAGCAAGGAGGAGATACTTGATCGTGCAGAAAAGGCATTTTTGATAAAAAACGGTAAGATTATTCCTTATATTCCAAAGGATTAGCGGTTTATGATTCAGGAGGTAATTTTCTAAGGGCGATCTGGAAGGTAGTACCTTTATTAAGTTCGCTGTGCTGTACCTGGATCCGGCCTTTATGATATTGTTCTATTATCCTTTTGGCCAGCGATAAACCAAGACCCCATCCCCTTTTTTTGGAGGTGTATCCCGGTTCGAATACAGTCCTGTATTTACTTTTGGGAATTCCTTTTCCGGTATCTTTAATATAAACATACACCCACGTATTATCCTGCTTGATCTCTATGGACAATTTACCTTTTCCTCTCATCGCGTCAACGGCATTCTTCACCAGGTTTTCTATCGTCCAGCTATAAAGGGATTCATTAAGGCTAACGTAAATAGGAGTGTATGGAGTGGTAAGTTTAAATTCAATAAGATCTGAGCTACGTAATTTTAGGTATTCAAAACTCTCCCTGGTAGCCTGCACGAGTTCTGTCTTAGAAAGCAAAGGAGAAGATCCTATTTTGGAAAACCTCTCTGTAATTGTGCGCAGCCTGTCCACGTCCTTTTCCATTTCTGTTATGTAGCTCTGGTCTACATTTTCGGTTTTAAGAATCTCTGTCCAGCCAATCAATGAGGAAAGGGGAGTTCCTATTTGATGGGCAGTTTCCTTTGCCATCCCGGCCCAAAGCTTATTTTGTTCACTGGATTTGGTGGTGGTATAGAAAAAATATACCACTCCTATGAATAGGAAAATGATGAGTAACAAACCTATTGGATAATATTTGATCTTGGTTAGTAGCGGCGAGTCGCCGTAGTAGATCCTGTGTACCTGGTCCTGCCCAAGATACATTTCAATAGGCTCATTTTCTTTTTCCAGCCTGTTGAGGTAGTTTTTTAGCTCATCCTCGTTCCTGTTTACACCTTCAGGAAGATTTAGCCCGTCAATGATCTCCCCTTTCTCATCTACCCAAATGGTGGGGATGGTGGTATTACTGTTTAAAACCTGCAGGGTAAGCGCAATTTCAGATTCATTATCTGTTTCGGCCAGGAAGGCCTGGGCGCTCGCCCAAATTTCCATTTTATCCCGTTCATCTTCCTTAAGTCTTTCAAAAAATATCGAAGTATTCCACAGGATGAGTGCGACAATGAAGAGGGAGGAAATTATTATGAACCAACGTGCCAGGTTTCGTTCGTCAGTAAAATTCATGCAACAGTTTTAATGTAGATTAAAGATAACCACTTTCTGTTAATATTATTGTTGCTATGAGGTTTTTCCATACTACGGCTATTCGTTACCTTTGTCAAAAATCGCTGAATGCTTTCCATTGATCCAAAAGAAATTAGCACGGGAAAAACCCATCAATATCTCCTTGGAGCTGTTGGGCCACGCCCAATAGCCTTTGCCAGTACATTAGATGAGCAGGGTCGACCAAACCTCTCCCCTTTCAGTTTCTTTAACGTTTTTAGTGCAAATCCTCCAATTCTGGTATTTTCACCTGCGAGAAGGGGAAGGGATAATACAGTGAAACACACTTATCTCAATGCAAAGGCAACCCGGGAAGTGGTGATCAATATTGTCAATTTTGATATGGTGCAGCAAATGTCACTGTCAAGTACAGAGTATGATGCAGGGGTGAATGAATTTGAGAAAGCAGGATTTACAATGCTGAAATCAGATAAGGTTAAGCCTTTTCGCGTAGCAGAATCTCCGGCACAGTTTGAATGCAAAATTAATGAGGTAATCGAGCTGGGAGAAGAAGGCGGTGCGGGGAATCTTGTAATATGCGAGGTCGTGAAAATGCATTTTCTTGAATCAATCCTGGATGAAACGGGAGGTATAGATCAACATAAGATAGACCAGGTGGCCCGTATGGGAGGAAACTGGTATTCGCGTGCCAATATGGGAATGTTTGAGGTTCCAAAACCTTTATCTACCCTGGGTATAGGGGTGGATAGTATTCCAAGGGAAATTCGGGAGAGTACCATACTCACGGGGAATGATTATGGGAAATTAGGAAATGTGGAAGCACTGCCCACAGAAGAAGAAATTTCAGTATTTTTAAAAGAAGAAGAGAATGCAGCAAGCCTGTTACAAACAGGAGATACAGAAAAATTACATCTGGCTGCTCAAAAATATCTTGAGAACAACGAACCGGCAAAAGCCTGGAAATTATTATTAGCAAAACAATTTTAAAATGGAAGTACAAGGAAAGATCAAAATGATTGGAGAAACCCAAACCTTTGGAAGTAACGGTTTCAGGAAGAGAGAAGTAGTGGTGACTACAGAGGAGCAATACCCACAACATATTATGGTGGAATTTGTGCAGGATAAGACAGACCTTTTGAACAATTTTCAGGTAGGGCAGCCTGTAAAGATAGGAGTGAATTTAAGAGGCCGTGAGTGGGTAAATCCACAGGGTGAAACAAAATACTTTAATTCAATCCAGGGATGGAGAATCGAGAACCTGCAGCAGGGTGCACCGGGAGGAAACGTTCCACCACCGGCAGATCAATTTGAGCCTGCACAGGATCTTAATGATGAGGATTACGACGATCTTCCTTTCTAGGGAATTCTCCTGTTTAGATCCAGGAAAAAATTTAGTAAAAGCTTAGTACTGCGTTGCGGTTCTAAGCTTTTATTTTTATAAGGTTTGATGTAAATTAAACTTAAAATCTAACCCAATGTTGTTTTTGAAGGAACATGAGGATTTCCCGCCTGTGGAGGCAGCCAACAGTGATGGCTTGCTTGCAGTTGGTGGCGGGCTGGCACCAAAGAGACTGTTGGATGCCTATTGTAAGGGGATCTTTCCCTGGTATGACCCTTCCCAGCCTGTGATATGGTGGAGCCCCGATCCTCGCATGGTCCTATTTCCTGATAATTTGAAGGTTTCGAAAAGCATGAAGCAGTTATTTAAAAAAGAAGCTTTCAACGTCACTTTTAATGAGGATTTTGAAGCAGTGATAAGAAACTGTGCACAAATTAAAAGGGAAGGGCAGCAGGGAACCTGGATCACCCCGGAACTTCAGGAAGCCTTCGTTACCCTGAGCAAGCTGAATATTGCCCATTCTGTCGAGGTATGGCAGGATGGCGAACTCGTGGGAGGACTGTATGGAATTTATCTTAAGGAGAAGAAAATATTTTGTGGTGAAAGTATGTTTGCAAGGAAAAGCAATGCCTCCAAATACGGTTTTATAAGCCTTGTGCGCAAGTTGAGGGAAGATGGGGTGAGGCTCATTGATTGCCAGGTTTACACTGCCCATCTGGAAAGCCTTGGGGCCGAAGAAATTTCAAGAAAGGAATTTTTGCACTTTCTGGAATAACCAAATCTTACCTATTACCCTTTCCGGGTTTAATACCCTGTAAAGATTGCACTTCATCGTATCTAAAACAGCTTATTTCGTGGTCATTCACCATTCCTGTAGCCTGCATATGCGCGTAGATCACGGTTGAGCCTACAAATTTAAATCCGCGTTTTTTTAGATCCTTGCTCAACCTATCACTGGTAGGAGTTGTTGGTGGTGCTTCTTTATAATTCACCACTTGGTTTTGCTTAGGTTCATGGTTAACGAACCCCCAGATGTATTTGCTAAAACTACCGAACTCCTCCTGCACCTTCATAAAAGCTGCGGCGTTGGAAACGGTTGCCCTCACCTTTAACTTATTTCGTATAATTCCTGCGTCTCCAAGCAGTTCCTGTATTTTATCTTCGGAATATCCGGCAATTTTCCTGTAATCAAAATCATCAAAAGCCCTACGGAAGTTTTCCCGTTTCCTTAGGATCGTGATCCAGCTTAACCCCGCCTGAAATGTTTCCAGAACAAGAAATTCGAAGATGTTTTCATCATCGTATACAGGTACACCCCATTCTCTATCGTGGTATAGCTCGTAAAGATCGTCGCCCTCACACCAGCCGCAACGTTTTTTCTTTTCCATAATTTAGGGTTGAAAATAATAAGTTATTGTTCCCGGCTGTGAATTTCTCCCCGGTAACTGACTAAAAACAGCCCCTGCCGCGTACTGCAGGGCATTCTCTGTTAAACATTCATTGGAAGATGTAGAACTTCCTTTGTTCAGGGAGGTGGAAGTTACCCTTCCCTGTGCATTTACTGTGATATTAACTACTACTTTCCCAGCACGGTCACAGGTATAAACAGGATTGGGGATATGTAATGCGGTTCTACCCAGCAAGGAGAAACTGATGGAGCTGTTGTCTATCCCACTGCTTTGAGTAGAAGTTTGATCACTGGTGTTATTCCCGTCAGATCGTTGTTGTGGCTTCTCCCTGGGAGTATTGGCTATGTTATAATCTCCGGTAGATGATTTGTTTTCGTTTTCTGAAGCCTCTTCCCTGTTTGCGCTATTTCGTTCCAGGATCTCATTGAGCTGCCTGTCAAAATTCTCGTTCCTGGCTTCCTGCTCTTCATTAAAAGCCCTATGGGTTTGCCTGGAGGGCCGGGTTTGAGGTTGCTGTTCTACTTCTTCAGTCTCAGGTTCCTTTTCTACCTGCTCTTCCAGCCGGTAATTATCGAGGTCTACTAGGAACTCCCGTGCTTTTTTATTACTGTTGGAAAGATTAAAATTATACAACCCCAATATTAATATTCCAAATATTAACAGGGTTATGATAAGGGCTTTATGGCGGTCAAAGAAGTCCATAGATGTAAAACTACCAAAATTGGCTTTTATTCCTGCCTAAGGTAGAAAGTTTTCAAATGTTGGTATGTCCATAGCATCATCAACATGAAACGTGCCTATTTTTGTACGGCGAAGTGCAGAGAGATGAGCCCCTGTTCCTAAAGCGAGTCCAAAATCATTGGCCAGGCTGCGTATGTATGTACCTTTACTGCATACGACCCTAAAATCAAGTTCAGGCATTCGGTTCGCTGTGATCTCAAAATCTGTAATTTCCACTTTTCTGGCCTTTACCTCCACCTCCTCGCCGCTTCGGGCATATTCGTAAAGGCGTTTTCCATCTTTTTTCAATGCCGAAAATACAGGAGGGATTTGTTCAATTTCCCCAATGAACTCTGCTGTTGCAACATCTATATCATATTGGGAGATATGATCGATTGGAAAGGTCTTATCTATTTCAGTCTCCAGATCATAGGACGGGGTGGTGGCACCCATAGTAAATGTGCCGGTATATTCCTTTTCCTGTCCTTGGTATTCATCAATTTTCTTTGTGAATTTCCCGGTACAGATAATTAGAAGTCCGCTGGCAAGAGGATCCAGGGTTCCGGCATGACCAACTTTTATCTTTTTAATTTTGCAGCTTTTCCTTATAAGCCACCGCACTTTATTGACCACCTGGAAGGAGGTCCAGCCAAGGGGTTTGTCAAAAAGCAATACCTGTCCTTCCATGAAATCTTCAGCTGTGTATTTAGTATCCCGCATATCCAAATCCTATTGCAATAATTCCAACTATAAAACAGTATATCGCGAACCAGGTGAGTTTGCTCCTACGCACTATACTTATCATCCAGGTGCAGGCAGCAATACCTGAAATAAAGGCTGCCAGGAATCCCAGGATGAGAATAGAGCTATCTGTACTACTGCCTGCCAACTCTCCACTCAAAAGATCCTTCGCTATCTTTCCAAGAATAAGCGGCACTACCATAAGAAATGAAAATCTTGCTGCTTTGTTCTTATCATTTCCTAAAAGTACAGAAGTGGAAATAGTTGCCCCACTACGGGAGATCCCGGGAAGTAGGGCTAATGCTTGTGAAACCCCTATTATAAAAGCATTCCTGTAGCTTACCGGCTTGCCGGTGCTTTTAGCCCTGTCTGCCAGGTACAATAACAACGCAGTGATGATGAGCATAAAACCAACCAGCAATATATTCCCGCTAAAAAGTATTTCCATTTCTTCGCTGAACATCACCCCAATAATCGCCGCAGGGATCATTGAAATAATGATCTTAAGAGAAAAGATGGTTTCCTCATTCCATTTAAACTGAAACAATCCTTTAAAAATATCAGCAACATCTTTTCTAAAAACTACAACTGTACTTAATGCTGTAGCAAAATGGACCACAACTGTGAAAAGTAAAGATTCACTGGGGACACTGGTATCACCAAGAATGGCTTTTCCAAGTTCCAGGTGTCCGCTGGAAGAAACAGGTAAAAATTCAGTTAATCCCTGGATGATTCCAAGGATGATAGCATCAAATTCGCTCAAGGATGATTACTTTTTGTTGGGGTTTAATAAAATCGCGTAAGCCTCAATAGCAAAGCCTATAAGAACAAGAGTGGGAGCCAATCGAATCCTTCTAAAATTGTAGATCTCTTCATTAAAGACATTGGGGTCATCACTTCCCCCGCCTGCCATAAGAATAAAACCAAGCGCTATCACAGCCAGCCCAATGAACATCACGACATAATTTTTCTTCCCAAATACAAAATTTAGATCCTGCCTGTGTAATGGTTTTTTCTGTTTGTTCATTTCTCTGTTTTTAGGCACAACTTCCGGGTTTTAGTTTGACTCAGGTGCAAAATTAGTGATTCAATTTTTTTTCGCTGTTAAATGTCTGAACTTCTTTTGGATTCTTCTCGTGATTTTTGAATTTAATCCTTACTGAAAAAAAAAGTTAGCCAGGAATGCACGAATGTTTTTTTATCTTATTCGGCCTGAGGCCTCATAAAATGATTCTTTGGTGGATCAATTTATCTGCCTCGAAATTGACCAGGATGGCTAGTTTCTTTCCTGAAATTTTTAGATAATTAATACACTGAGCTATATGAGCATCGTGGGTGTGGGTGAATTATTATGAACCTCAAACAGGACTCCCAGTATATTGTAACTTTCTTCCTTATACAGTAGATTACTCATTTGCAATAAATTTTCCGTTTTGTGCACCAACCTTCAGAAGAAGCTACTAGAAAAACATTCGTGCATTAGTGGCTAATAAATTAAAAAACAAGATGTTTATTTTAATTTATAACCAATTTAGTTCGTTTTTTAATTCTCCAGGAGAACCTTTCCAAAAAACATTCGTGCATTAGTGGCTAAAAAACCCTTAATAATAAAGCTCATCTGTCTTAAGATTCAAAAATCTGGAAGTAGCAAAGAAAGTACTAAGCCAGGTGATCAAAATTCCCATTAAAAAGATACCGATGAACAATGCTGAAAGTAAACTAAGGTCTTTCAATAATTCCAGTTCCGGAAAGGTACTGTTTAGGTAGTAAAGCACTATTCCCATCCCTATTAAGGCCAGAACTGCGCCTATAATTCCCAGCTTTACACTTTGCCAGATAAACGGGCTTCTAATAAAATTCTTGGTAGCACCCACCATTTGCATGGTCTTGATGATAAATCTTTTGGAATATACGGCAAGGCGAATGGAACTGTTTATTAATAGCACAGCTATAAAAGTGAAGATCCCGCTTACCACCAGGATCCAGAAGCTTATTTTTTTCACGTTGTCATTAAGCAGGGCGATAAGGGGTTTGTCGTATACCACTTCGTCTACAAAATTCTTTGCGGTAAGGTCTTCAGCAATTTCATCTATTTGTTCCGGGGAAACATAGTCTGCCTTCATGTAAACATCTATGGAATTTTGCAGCGGATTGTATCCCAGGAATTCCATAAAATCTTCTCCAATTTCCTTGCTGTGCTCTTCAGCTGCATCTTCTTTGGAAATATAGGTGCTGGTTTTAGTATATTCAGCCATAGCCAGGCTTTTCTTCAGCTGTTCTATTTCCACTTCCTTTGCGGTATCTTTCAGGTAAACGGTGAGGGCTATTTGTTCCTTAAAATGATCTGCCACCTTCTTGGTGTTCAGTACTAAAAGTCCCAGCAAACCCAGTAAGAACAATACGAGAGATATACTTATAACTACAGAAAAATAAGAAGAGATCAATCTACGTTTTTGATACCTTTCAAAAGATGTACTCATAGAGCGGGTGGAGATTTTTTTTGTAAAAATAAGAAAGTTATACAATCCCTTTCTTTAAAACGTTCAAACTTTTCACTTTCGTACATTAAACGTATTTTTGCGCCCACATCCCCCAAATCAGCGGGTTAGAAGAAGGAAAATTAGCTGAAAACCATCAGCATCAAGAAATAAAAAATAAAATGAGTTACCATTTTAACAAGATAGAGGAGAAGTGGCAAAAGTACTGGGCCCAAAATCAAACTTTTAAAGCTTCCAATGATTCTGAAAAAGAGAAATTTTACGTTCTGGATATGTTCCCTTATCCTTCCGGTGCGGGACTTCACGTTGGGCATCCGCTGGGATATATAGCCAGTGATATCTACGCCCGTTATAAACGGCATAAGGGTTTTAATGTGCTGCATCCACAGGGCTATGACAGTTTTGGTCTGCCGGCAGAGCAGTATGCGATCCAAACCGGTCAGCATCCGGCCATCACTACAGATGAGAACATCAAGCGGTACCGGGAGCAACTGGACCAGATAGGTTTTTCTTTCGACTGGAGCCGCGAGGTGCGCACGAGTGAACCTTCTTATTACAAATGGACGCAATGGATCTTCATCCAGTTGTTCAACTCCTGGTATGATGAGGAAGCAGATAAAGCCCGCGATATAAATGAACTTATCGAGATATTTTCTTCGGAAGGAAATACCCAAGTGAAGGCAGCCTGTGACGATGATGTATCTTCTTTCACTGCTGATGAATGGAATTCTTTTTCTTCTGAAGAACAACAAAGAATATTATTGCAGTACAGACTTACCTACCTCGCCGAAACCGAAGTAAACTGGTGCCCCCAGTTGGGAACCGTCCTGGCAAATGATGAGATCATCAACGGAGTTTCAGAGCGTGGCGGGTATCCCGTGGTGCGTAAAAAAATGACCCAATGGAGTATGCGTATCTCTGCATATGCAGAGCGTCTTCGTGCAGGACTGGATAAAATTGACTGGAGCGAGAGCTTGAAAGAAAGTCAGCGTAACTGGATTGGGAAATCTGTAGGAGCCCACGTAAATTTTCAAATCCTAAATTCTAAATTCCAAATAGGTGTGTTTACTACCCGCCCCGATACAATTTTCGGAGTGACCTTTATGACCCTTGCGCCTGAACACGATCTTGTAAAAAAAATTACCACAGATGAGCAGCGGGAGGAAGTAGAGGCTTATGTGCAGGCTAGTGCAAAGCGAAGTGAGCGCGAACGTATGGCAGATGTAAAGACCATCACAGGAGTATTTACAGGGGCTTATGCCGAACATCCATTTACAAAAGAACCTGTGCCCATCTGGATAGGGGATTATGTGCTGGCGGGTTATGGGACAGGTGCGGTGATGGCAGTTCCTTGTGGCGATCAGCGGGATTATGATTTTGCAAAACATTTCGATATTCCAATAAAGAATATTTTCAAGGATATAGATATCTCTGAAGAGGCTTTTGCCGGAAAAGAAGGTACAGTAATTACAGCTTCCGATTTTCTAAATGACCTTGAGTATAAGGATGCCCTGAAAAAGGTGATCGAAGAACTTGAGAGAATAGGCCAGGGTAAAGGAAAGACTAACTACAGATTGCGGGATGCGGTATTTTCACGGCAGCGATACTGGGGAGAGCCATTTCCGGTTTACTACGTGAACGGCCTGCCGCAAATGATCGAAAAGGAGCATTTGCCGCTTAGACTGCCGGATGTTGAGAAATATCTTCCAACTGAAGAAGGGGAACCGCCACTGGGCCGTGCAAAAGACTGGTACTGGAGCACGAAAGAAAACAAAGTAGTTTCAACTCCGGAAGAAGGGCATGAGGGAGTGTACCCGCTTGAACTTAATACTATGCCGGGCTGGGCAGGAAGTTCCTGGTACTGGTTTAGATATATGGATCCTCAGAATGATGCAGAATTCGTGTCAAAGGAAGCGCAGGAATACTGGGAGAATGTGGATTTATATATAGGAGGAAGTGAGCACGCCACCGGCCATTTATTGTACTCAAGATTCTGGACAAAATTTCTTTTTGACCGCGGATTGGTTACTGTTGATGAGCCATTTAAGAAGCTTATCAATCAGGGAATGATCCTTGGAACCAGCGCCTTTGTGTACAGGCTCGAGGGTGAAAATACCCTGATTTCCAAAAATTTGATCGGGGATCAAAAGGTACAGGCTATTCATGCCGATGTTTCTTTTGTAAATGCATCAGATGAGTTGGATATTGAAGCTTTTAAAGAATGGCGCCCGGAATTCAAGGATGCTAAAATCATCACGGAGAATAACGGGAAGTACATAGTTGGACGTGAAGTCGAAAAAATGTCCAAATCCAAGTACAATGTGGTAAACCCCGATGAGATATGTAAACAATACGGGGCAGATACGCTGAGGATGTACGAGATGTTTCTCGGGCCACTAGAACAGGCAAAGCCCTGGAACACCGCCGGAATTACCGGCGTGAACAGCTTCCTTAAAAAGCTGTGGAAACTTTATCACGACGGAGAGGAGATCAGTGTATCAAATGAAAAAGCATCGGCCGATTCCCTCAAAACCCTTCATAAGACCATAAAAAAGGTGACTGAGGATATCGAGGCCTTCAGTTTTAATACTGCGGTTTCAACTTTTATGATCTGTGTAAATGAGCTTACCGCTCAAAAATGCAATCAGCGGGAAGTGCTGGAACCATTAGCAGTTCTACTTGCACCTTATGCGCCTCATATTGCAGAGGAGTTATGGGAGAGACTGGGACATTCAGAATCAATTTCTACTGCAGAATATCCGGTTTACGAGGAAAAATACCTGGTGGAGAGCACCAAGGAATACCCCGTAAGCTTTAACGGAAAGATGCGTTTTACCCTGGAATTGCCTTTGGATATGAGCCGTGAGGATATTGAAAAAGCCGTAATGGAGAACGAGAAGACGCAAAAACAACTGGAAGGCAGGACGCCTAAAAAGGTGATCGTGGTTCCCGGGAAGATCGTGAATATAGTAGGCTAATTTTGTGTTGAAGAAAGAATTTGAAACGACTGCAGGTGCTGCAACCGGTGCAATTTGATTATATTTGATATATGGAGTATCTTTTTATAGGACTTGCCGCAGGCGCTATACTCGCGTATTTCATTTTCGCGAGGTTCAATAAATACCGAAGCAAAGAGCGGGCAGATGAGCAATCTGTGATCTTAATGGATAAGATTAGGAGCGTTTGTAAGTTCATTACCGTTGAGGGGGATTTTTCTGAAATATATCATTACGAGAACCTCAAGGAAAAATATATGAGCCTCCTACTTGGCAAGAAAAAGGCCATTGTACTAATCAATGCCAAAGCTCATATTGGTTTTGATCTCAGTAAAATTAGGATGGAAAGTGACAATGAAGCCAAAAAGATCATCCTTACCAACTTCCCCCAACCGGAGCTTTTAACTGTGGAAACAGATTTTAAGTATTATGATAAACGTGAAGGCTGGGCAAATCCTTTCACTACATCAGATCTTACAGATATCAATCGTGACGCAAAAAAACACATTGTAGATAAGATCCCCCAGAGCGGACTTATAGAAAAAGCCAGAAGCGAGGCACTTTCAACTATTCTACTTATCGAGAAGATCGTAGAAACCATAGGCTGGAAACTCGATTATACCGCTCTTACCGCAGATGTTAAGGAAGACCGGGCAAAATTACACTAGCAGCAGTACCGCAGTACTTTTTTTAAGAGCATAGGCGTCAAAAACCTGGAGCCACAGCAAATGTGATTTTCTAAAACCTGAATAGTAAATGGACATTGAAACCATCAGAAATTATTGCCTGAAAAAAAAAGGGGTTACAGAAGAACTTCCTTTTGGGCCGGATACTCTTGTTTTCAAGGTGATGGGGAAGATGTTTGCCACTGCAGGCCTTGATGAGGTGCCCTTGCGCATAAACCTAAAATGTGATCCTGAACGTGTACCGGACCTGAGGGCGGAATATCCCGAACATATCCTGCCCGGCTACCATATGAATAAAAAACACTGGAATACGGTACTTCCTGAAGGGAATCTTCCAAATTCCCTTATCTTCGGGCTCATTGATCATTCTTATGAGCTGGTAGTGCAGGGACTGCCTAAAAAAGTTCAGGCTCAACTCAATGATCTGGAACAATCTTAAACCAAGCATGAAAGCTGTAGATTTTTATAAAGAAGAAATAAACGAGCAGGAAAAACATCTTGCCCAGGCCAACCGGCAACTTAATATTTCCAGCCTTTTAAGGCTTTTTGTTTTTTTACTGGCAGCATACGGAGTCTATTACTTCTTTGATACTCCCAGGATCTCGGGGCTTATTGCTATAGTTGGAATTGGAATGTTTCTTTTCCTTGTTTCCCGGCATACAGATCTAAAATACAAAAGAGATAAAGTTAAGGAACTCGTGAGTCTCAATGAGCTTGAGTTGAGAGTGCTAAAGCGAGATTTTCAGGAACTGCCTACCGGAAAGGAATTCGATGATCCCCTGCACGCTTATTCGCAGGATATTGACCTCTTTGGCCAGGGTTCGTTTTTCCAGTATATGAACAGGACGGCCCTTAAAGAGGGAACCCGAAGACTGGCCGGGTTACTGAAAGAAAATTCTATAGACAACATTCCTGCGAAGCAGGATGCGATCAAAGAACTGGCGGGCATGGTGAAATGGCGGCAGGAATATACCGCGCTTGCAAAACTGGTCAAAACTGAAACTCCTTCTTATCAGGTACTGGATTGGTTCAGGAATTATAAGACTTTTGTGCCGGCATTCGCCAAATGGCTGCCGGCTGTTTTTTCGGTTATTTCTGGTATTGCCATAGCAGCATATGTTCTGGAATATATTACCGGATTGCAGCTGTTCCTTTGGTTCCTTGCAGGTTTAATGATCACCGGTATTTATTTTAAAAAGGTGAATTTGCTCTCCGGCAGTGTGAATAAGGTCCAGGACACTTTTCATCAATACCACCAGCTCCTTGGGCTTATAGAAAAGACAAAATTCTCCTCACAAATATTAAAGGAAAAGACAGAGCCTATAATTTCCGGGCATAGGAAAGCTTCAAAGGTCTCAAAGAAATTCTCCCGCGCCATAGATTCCCTGGAGCAGCGCAATAATTTCCTGATGGGGGTGCTCCTCAACGGATTTATGCTCTGGGATCTTCGCCAATCCTACAAACTTGAAAAGTGGCTCGTAAAGAATAAGCATCACGTTGAGAACTGGTTTGAGATCATTGAATTCTTTGATGCTTATAACAGCCTTGGGAATTTTGCTTTTAATCATCAGGAGTATACGGTTCCAGGAATTGGAGATGGAAAATTTACCATTAAAGCCACTGCACTTGCCCATCCCCTTCTTGATCCGGAAAAAAGAGTGGCGAATGATTTTGCGATTGAAATTGAGAATTTCTTTATTATTACCGGAGCGAACATGGCCGGGAAAAGCACCTTCCTGCGCACTGTTTCTCTGCAAATTGTAATGGCAAATCTGGGGCTTCCTGTATGTGCAGAAAGCTGCGAATATAATCCCATCAAGCTTATTACCAGCATGCGGACTACAGATTCCCTTAGCGATGATGAATCCTATTTCTTTTCTGAACTTAAGCGACTGCAATATATCGTCGGCGAGATAAAGACTGACAAATATTTCATTATCCTTGATGAGATCCTGAAAGGGACCAATAGTACAGACAAGGCGATTGGTTCCCGTAAATTTATTCAGAAACTGGTGAACTCCAAATCTACCGGGATCATAGCCACGCACGATCTTAGTCTCTGTGAGGTTTCAAATGAACTGCCACAGGTAAAGAACTATTATTTTGATGCAGAGATCATCAACGATGAACTTCATTTTGACTACCGATTTAAAACCGGGATCTGTCAAAATATGAATGCTTCCTTCCTGCTTAAAAAGATGCAGATTGTAGATTAGAAATTAACCGGAGTGCATGTATGGGAAGATTTCTTCAATTCAATAAAATGCCGCTGTTACTACTATTTACAGGTGTCCTTCTATATTCTTCCTTTGCATATGATCTTGTAAGGGAGGATTTCATAAAGCTGGTGACATTGTATGCAGGTTTGTTTTTTCTAAGCTGGAAACTGGTGCAGCTTAAAAAGACAGATTTTTGGTTCCTGGCCACTGCTGCCTTACTCTTCAGGCTTATTTTTATAGTGTCCCTACCAAACCTTTCCCAGGACTTTTACAGGTTCATCTGGGATGGCAGGATGTTGGTTGCAGGATGGAATCCTTATTTATACCTGCCGGAAGATCTTGTTGCAACAGGAACAGGACCGGTGGAGCAGGCAAGCGAGCTTTATACGGGAATGGGCGAGCTTAACGGAAGTCATTACACGAATTACCCTCCCCTCAATCAGCTCATCTTTGCCCTGGCCGGAATTTTTGCAGGTAAAAGTATTTTGGGATCGGTTATAATAATGCGGCTGGTGATCATTGCTGCAGATGTTGGTATTCTTTACTTCGGAAAGAAACTACTGGAACATTTTAAACTCCCGGCGTATCAGATATTTTGGTTTGTATTGAATCCGTTGGTGATCATAGAGCTTACCGGAAACCTGCATTTTGAAGGGGTGATGTTATTCTTTTTACTGGCTTCGCTCTATTTTCTGCTAAAGAATAGATGGATACTTAGTGGGGTGCTGCTGGCGCTCTCTGTATTGCTAAAGCTGCTTCCGCTAATATTTCTGCCGCTGCTTTTTAATTTTTTCCGGAAGAAACTGAACCCTTCAGAAAAAGCTTTGGGTTTAGGTAAAATGTTGCTTTACTACTCTGTAGTAGCCCTTGTGATCGTTGTAGGTTTCCTTCCTTTTTTGTCAATGGATACAGTTTCAAACTTCGCAGCCAGCATTGGGCTTTGGTTTCAAAAATTTGAATTCAATGCCAGCATTTATTATGTGGTAAGGTGGATTGGGTTCCAGGTGAAGGGATATAATATTATCGCTACGGCCGGGAAGGTGCTTCCCTTAGTTTTTATACTTCTGCTTTTGGTTCTTAGCTTTTTCAGGAGAAACCGATCCCTTCAGCAGCTTATTTCAACGATGTTATTGGCGGTAATAGCTTACTTCCTGCTTGCCACTACCGTACATCCCTGGTATGTTCTCACTCCCTTACTGCTTTCAGTTTTTACCCGGTACAAATTTGCCTTGCTGTGGTCATTTTTGGTAATTCTAAGTTATTATGCTTATTCCAATCCTGCTTATGAAGAAAGTTATTGGCTTATTGCGGTGGAATATCTTGCAGTAATAGGGGTCTTTGGATATGAGCTTTTTAAAGAATGGAGGGAACATCGAAATACTGAGAGATCACCTGCAGAGGTGTAGAAGATCTAAGCTTCAGCAAAGGATTTCTTCAGCAAATTGATATTTCTGAAGTAAACAAAAGCTCCAAAACAGTGAGAAGCGATAAGTACAGGGTCATGCCTTAAAATTCCGTAGGCAAGGATGAGGGAAGCTCCCATAAGACTAATGACCCAGAATCCCATAGGCAGTGATGATTCCTTCTGTCTTTCAGAATAGATCCATTGATAAAAGAACCTGGCGTTGAACACTATCTGTCCCAGGATTCCAAAACCAACCAGCCAGGGCGCAATATTATCCCTGCTAATTAAATAATCAAGACGTAAATTGGAAATAAATATGAGATATGCGGCTATAATTAACGGCACTCCTACGTATATAAATTTCATTAACCTGTTTGATCCGGTCCATTGGTCCTGTAGTTGTAAGTTCCTAATGTATACCACATAGATGAATACCTGCCCAAGCATGATGGCGAGATCCTGTCTTAAATATCCATACATAAACATTAAGATCGATGCTATTAAGCTAAGCTTCCAGAAGATGGAAGGGGTTTCTACCTGCTTTGATCTTTCAGACTTGAACCATTGAATGATCAACCTGGCGCCGAAAAAGAATTGGGCTAAAAAGCCTATACTGAAGATAATCCAATTACTCATTGAACATAAAATTGGCTTTTTTTGAGCCTTTTTAAAGGAGGTGCAAGATCGTTAAATAAAAAAAGGGCCGAATGATTTCCGGCCCTTTTTTTTAATATTTTTTACATATCCAGGAGATATGCAAATATCAATGGTGCCACAATGGTGGCATCACTCTCTATTACAAATTTTGGAGTGTCCTTATCAAGTTTCCCCCAGGTGATCTTTTCATTAGGTACCGCTCCGGAATATGACCCGTAGCTGGTAGTGGAATCTGATATCTGGCAAAAATAACTCCAGAAAGGAGTATCTGTTCTCTCCATATCCTGGTATAGCATAGGCACCACACAAATAGGGAAATCCCCTGCGATACCTCCACCAATCTGGAAGAAACCAATTCCGTTCTCAGAATTTTCTGTATACCAGTCTGCAAGGAAGGTCATATACTCAATCCCGCTTTTCATAGTACTTGCTTTCAATTCTCCTTTCAGGACATAAGAAGCAAAGATGTTTCCCATCGTACTGTCTTCCCACCCGGGAACAACCATTGGCAGGTTCTTCTCTGCCGCGGCATACATCCAGGAATCTTTGATGTCTATTTCATAATACTCTTCCAAAGCTCCTGAAAGTAATAACTTATACATGAATTCATGCGGGAAATAACGTTCTCCTGCAGCCTCTGCATCTTTCCAGATCTTTACAATATGTTGCTGTATCCTCCTGAAAGCTTCTTCTTCCGGGATAGCGGTATCTGTTACCCTGTTAAGACCTCTTTCCAAAAGGTCCCACTCGTCCTGTGCGGTAAGGTCGCGGTAATGTGGCAATCTTTCGTAATGCGAGTGCGCGACAAGGTTCATCACATCCTCCTCCAGGTTTGCACCTGTGCAGGAGATGATTTGAACTTTATCCTTGCGTATAACTTCGGCAAAGATTTTTCCAAGCTCTGCAGTACTCATAGCCCCGGCAAGGGTAATCATCATTTTGGAACCGTCCTGCAGCTGCTTCTCATAACCTTTGGCAGCATCTACAAGGGCGGCAGAATTAAAGTGTAAATAATATTTTTCTAAAAATTGGGAAATTGCTCCTTTACTCATCTTCGTCTTCGTCTGGGTTGTGGTTTAAATATTTGAACTTATAGCTCAACATTTTATAATATAATTTCGCGGCAAGGAAATCTGATGATCTCTCATTCTCATTTGGACATAGTTCCACTATATCAAAGCCTACCACGTTCTTCTTTTTAAACATTAATTTCAGGAATTCCAGTGTTTCATACCAGAAAAGTCCTCCCGGCTCGGGTGTTCCTGTTGATGGCATAATTGAAGGATCAAAAGCATCCAGGTCTATGGTGATAAACACGTTTGGTGTCATTTGCCCAATTGCATCCTCCATCCAATCTTCATACAGGTCGTGTGCGAAATATACCTGGTTCTCGTCCATATGATCCATTTCAGATATATCCATGGAACGTATTCCTACCTGGATGAGGTTTGTCTTTTTGCTGGCTTCGTGAACGGCACAGGCATGATTGCATTTTGAGCCTTCATACTCCGGGCGCAAATCTGCATGAGCATCTATTTGAACTACGGTAAGGTCTTCAAAGGATTCTGCAAAGGCACGAATTGTACCAATAGAAATCGAATGCTCCCCGCCAAAAATAGTAACGAATTTCTCTTGCTTAATGTAGTTTTTGGTAGTCTTGTGGACGGCCTCGACCATTTTCTCAGGAGAAGAATTTTCAGTAACAGCAGGTGCCAGGTAAATACCCTTTTTGTAAACCTCAGAGCGGGTTTCAATGTCAAAAAGCTCCATGTTTTCTGAAGCTTCAAGGAAAGCATCCGGACCCTTGTCTGCACCTTTTTGCCAGGAACTGGTCCCATCATAAGGAACCGGAATCAATACCACTTTTGCTTCGTCTATACGTGCATACTTATCTGGTATCCCCGCGTAATTCTTTTTGCTCATTGCTAGTTTTTATTGTTTTTAAATTAGAAAAAGTTAGTAATAATTTTAAAGTTATAATATTTTTTTGAAACTATTTGTTTTTTCCATATCCCAGGATGTTCAGGAGATCATCTGATGTTTGTTGTTCACTAAAGAGCTCTGTCCTTAAATTCCCATCCTCATCCCTGTCAATTAAAATGTGCTTTGGCTGCGGAATAAGGCAGTGTTGTAAGCCTCCAAAACCTCCAATGGTTTCCTGGTAAGCCCCGGTATTAAAGAATCCAATGTATAATGGCCTGTCCCGCCTGTATTTTGGAAGATAGATAGCATTTGTGTGTTGCTCTGAGTTATAATAATCATCACTATCACACGTAAGGCCTCCTAAAAGCACCCTTTCATACTCGTCATTCCAGCGGTTAATGGCCAGCATGACAAATTTCTTGCTTATTGCCCAGGTATCTGGCAGGGTAGTAATGAAAGAAGAGTTGATCATATTCCATTTTTCCCTGTCGTTCTGTTGTTTTTGATAGAGTATCTCATAAATGGCACCCCCGCTTTCACCTACCGTGAAAGAACCAAATTCTGTAAATATATGTGGAACCTCTACGCCGGCATCTTCACAGGTCAATTTTATCTGGTTAATGATCTCCTCTACCATATACTGGTAATCGTACTCAAAATGAAGGGAATTCTTTATTGGGAAACCACCGCCAATATTAAGGCTGTCCAGGGTGGGAGATACTTTTTTAAGATCGATATAAACTTGTAAGCACTTATTAAGTTCATTCCAGTAATAGGCCGTGTCCCTTATCCCGGTATTTATGAAGAAATGCAGCATCTTTAAATTAACCTGCTCATTCTCTTTTATTTTCTTGTTGTAAAAAGGCACAATATTCTTGTATCCAATTCCCAGCCTTGAAGTATAGAATTCAAATTTTGGTTCCTCCTCAGAAGCTATGCGAATTCCTATTTGATATTTCCCATTGATCTCTTCTGAAAGCAGATCGATCTCCTCGTAGTTATCAATAATTGGAATGCAGTTCTTATGGCCGCTGTTAAGGAGATTTGCAATGTTCGTAATATACTGGTCGCGCTTGAAACCATTGCAGATAACATAAGTGTCATCTGAAATTTTTCCCGAAGCTTTCAGCTTTTCCACAATATTTATATCGAAAGCCGCAGATGTTTCGATATGAATGTCATTTTTAAGGGCCTCATTAAGAACATGTTCAAAATGAGAGCTTTTGGTACAATAACAATAATTGTAACTACCCTTGTAATTATGCTTCTTTATTGCATTATGGAACCATGTCTTAGCTCTGTGAATATTATCAGAGATTTTGGGAAGATAGGTGAACTTGAGTGGGGCACCATATTTTTCCACCAGTTCCATTAGGTCAATATCGTGGAATTTTAATTCGTTATTTTCCAGTGTGAACTCTTCCTGGGGAAAATAATATGTCTGGTCGATTAGATCGCTGTATTTAGTATTCAATTCTTTGGGTTATATGTATTTGGAGTGAAAAATTAGGGATTAATTTATAGGGTCAAAAAAAATGACTGGTAAATTATTGTTAAGATAAAAATGGATGGGTAACAAAAAAATGCGGGGGCTAAAGTCGCGAAGGTCAGAGAACTTCCCGAAGCTGCACCAGCCGGAGTATTAGAGAATAAAATCAGTTTTATCAACCGTTTATAATTCAGTATTTTATAGCAAAAAAATATAACCGGTTCATTATTCCTACTTACCGGCTAAAATTTTTAGTAAGGTACAAAAGTAAATAAAATTTTATACCACATCCTCAAAAAAGGAAATGTGTCTATAACATTTTGATGTTGATTACCTCCTGTTTTGTTAGAACTCGCCAGTTGCCGCGTGGCAGGTCCTTTTTAGTAAGGCCACCAAATACCACCCGGTCCAGTTTTTCCACTTCGTAACCCAGGCTCTTGAACATTCGCTGTACCACATGAGGTTTTACACTATTGATCTCCAGTCCAATTTCATTTTTTGGGCGGCCATCTACATAACTTACTTCCTGCACTTTGACCTTCCCGTCTTCAAGGGTAATACCTGCGCTTATTTTATCAAGATCATCCTGGGCCACGGGTTTTGTAAGCTCTACGTGATAGATTTGTCTTATTCCATTCTTTGGTTTTCCAAGTTGCTTTTCAAGCGTGCCATCATTGGTAAATAGAAGTAAACCACTGGCCTGCCTGTCCAGTTTTCCTACAGGTACAACTTTTGCTTTAGTAGCTTTGGAAATAAGGTCCATCACAGTTTTAGATCCTTTCTCTGTGCTTCCTGTAGTAAAGAAACCACGAGGTTTATTAAGAAGGATATATTCGGGTTTTTCTGGATTCAGTTTTTGTCCGTCAAATTTCACTTCATCCCCGGGCTTTACCTTATAGCCCATTTCTGTAACGGGTTTACCATTTACGGTAACATTTCCTGCTGCAATATAGATATCGGCATCCCTTCTCGAACACACGCCAGAGTTAGCTACATATTTATTTAACCTCATCCCGTCATCCTTTTTGGCAGCCGGTTTGGAGCCTGTTGGTCCAACGGGAGCATTGCCCCTGGCCATGGATTTTTTTGAGGATCCGGAACGCGGTGCTGTATTTTGATTTCCAGGAGAATCTCCACGAGGACCGCCTTTTGGCTTTCTTTCGCCGCCACCCTGCCTGCCGCCATACGTTTTACCTGAAGATTTGTCATTCCTGCTCATAACTATATTTTTTGCAAAGATACTGGTTTAAAGTAACTCTGTGAATTTAAGAAAAAAGATTTGGTTTTGATTTCGAGAGGCAGTAACCTTTCTAGAAAACCCTGTTCAATACTTCTGAAGGTTCTATAAGCAGGATACTGAAAACCCCCGCCACAATGATCAATTTCAGAATATTATGCAATAATAAATATTGCCATTTTGCGGTGCTGAAGTAGAGAAACAGAACGAAAAACACCAGCAGTAACAGGGAGACATAAAAGTAACAATCCATTAGACCAATATCAAACCTGGTAGTGAGCAAAAGAATAGGAATGATTGCAATAACTGTAAGAATTGAAAGAAAAAATTTACTCCAGTTCTCTCCATAAACAACCGGTATCGTCTTATAATTCTGGATAAGATCCCCTTTGAGGTTTTCCAGGTCCTTCACCAGTTCCCGCATTACGATCATCAGGTAAAGGAAAGTGGCGTGTATAAATATGACAGTTTCAAAGTTCTTATAATATATAAAGACCACGAAAAATGGAATGATAGCCAAAATGCTCGCAACAAGGTTACCAAGAAAAAGAATTCTTTTTATGCGGTAGGAGTAGACCCAGATCATAAATATGTAAATACTGAAGAAAACAACTGCTCTAAATGAAACATAACTGGCGAAGAAGATTGCGGCAAAATTGAGAATGAAGTAGACGGAAAGTTTGGTACGCTGACTTATAAACCTGTCCAGCATAGTTTTCCTTGGCCGGTTGATGAGGTCTTTCTCGCTATCGTAAAAGTTATTGATTATGTAGCCCGACGCGATCACCGTGGCAGATGAAAGGATAAGAAAAAAGAGGTAATCATCAAATATGACCTCTCGCAGAGGCAGTTCGGGCGCCAATATAAAAGCTGAAGTCAAATACTGTGCAATTACAAGAACCAGAATATTATAACCGCGCACTACTGAAAACAAACTCAGCATTTTAAGCATCAAACGTTTGTTCTTAGCTGCAGCCATTAAAAAGGGAGGGATCTAGAAATTGTATACAATTTCCAATTTATAATCTTTAAGCGCTTTTCTTGCCTTGTCAATATCCTCTGTAAATCCTAATATATACCCGCCTCCACCGGAACCGCATAACTTAAGATAGTAGTCATTGGTATCGATGCCGTTTTTCCAAAGTTTATGGAATTGGGCAGGGATCATAGGCTTGAAGTTATCAAGAACCACGTGGGAAAGTTTTTTTATATTCCCAAAAAGGGACTTTACATCCCCCTGCAGGAAATCGTCCACACAGGCATCTGTATGTTTAACAAATTGTTCCTTCAGCATTTTTCTAAAAGGTTCCTGCTTCATATTTTCCATGAAGATCTGTACCATAGGAGCTGTTTCGCCAATGGTGCCGCTATCCAGTAAGAAAACTGCTCCTTTCCCATTCTCTGTTTGAGAAGGAATGCCTGCAGGTTCAATATTGTCTTTTGAATTGATAAGGATTGGAATGCTAAGGTAGCTATTCAGAGGATCCAGCCCGGAAGATTTTCCGTGGAAGAAGGATTCCATTTCCCCGAAGATCTTTTTAAGTTTCAGTAATTTTTCCCTGGTAAGGTTTTCCAGTACCGTGATCTTGTCATTTGCATATTCATCATAAATAGCAGCCACTAATGCTCCGCTACTACCCACTCCATATCCCTGCGGGATGCTGGAGTCAAAATACATTCCTCTCTCAATATCCTTATTGAGGGATTCCAGATCAAAAGAAACGAGTTCGGGATTTTTGCTTTGTAACTCATCCAGGTACTTTGCAAAACGATGCAAACTCTTGTTGGATTTAAGAGCCTCATCGGTAGGATTTTCATCAACTTTCAGGGCGCCGTTGTAAAAATTATAAGGGATGGATAAACCTTTGGAATCTTTAATAATTCCGTATTCCCCAAACAGGAGAATCTTAGAATAAAATAATGGTCCTTTCATAAGCTTGATGTAAGATCTGGTAACTGAAACCGGCCCGAAACAAAATTAATAATTAAAATTACAATTTTTCTGCTCCCTTTCCAACTTCGTCGCAAAGATACTGTTCCTTTTCGCAATACGCAACTAACTCATTCTTAATGAATTCTAAAATTTCCGATTTATTTTTTTCGGGATACAGCACATGAACATTGGCCCCGGCATCCAGTGTAAAGCAAACAGGCAGGCCAGTTTCTTCCCGAAAACTCCATATTCTGTTAATGATCTCCAGGGTATTGGGTTTCATTAGAATGAAATAGGGGTTGCTGCTCATCATCATAGCGTGAAGGGTAAGAGCTTCGCTTTCTACTATTTTAATAAAAGCTTTTAGATCCCCGCTTTTAAATATTTCCCGGAGTTTTTCAAGATTACTATGTGCCTGTTGAAAACGGGCCTCAGCAAAAGGGTGACCATGCATTAAATTATGACCTATACTGCTGCTTACCTGTTTGGTACCTTTATCTACCAACAGGATAGTATCCTGATAATTCTTAAAAATATCATTGACCTCATATGGATATTTTGATCCATATAGATCACTGCTATTCTCTGTTTTTACATGTTTCCCCCAAATTATCAAAGGGCCTTCTATACTCCTGCAGGCACTTCCAGATCCCAGCCTGGCCAGGAACGATGCTTTTTTATTGAAAAATTCCTCATCTATCGCCGGGTTAAGTTCCTTTTCAAGGCTCATAATACACAATGCAAGAGCACTCATCCCGCTGGCAGAGGAAGCTATCCCGCTACTGTGGGGAAAGGAATTCTCTGTGCTTATAGTGAATTTATAATCTTTTATATAAGGACAGTATTTCTCAATACGCGCAAAGAAACTATTGATTTTTGGTTTAAATTCCGGTTTGCTGCTACCCTCAAAATAAAGGTCAAAGTCTGTAATATCTCCTGCTGCTTTCTTTTTAGAAAATTCCAGGGTGGTAGTTGTTTTGCAGTTGTTTAAGGTGAAACTTATGGAAGGATTGGCAGGAATTTGATCCTTTTTTTTCCCCCAGTATTTTACCAATGCAATATTGCTGGGTGAAATCCAGGTTACACTTCCTGTTTTTATCTCCTGTTTTGAGGCAGTATATACAAACTCTTCAATAGTCATTTCTAAGGTAAATTTCAGCAAATATACTTTTTTAGTTTAGAGGAGGTAGAGCAGAGTTTCAAATAAATTCCTATTTTTAATTTACTAAACCATCCAAAATGACGGCTAAATTATTCATAAGGATCTCGCTGGCAATAGGTGCATCCCTGTTCATTGGATTTATGGGATCCCTTGCTACTCAGGAGGGTATAGTAGAGTGGTACCCTTCGCTTGTCAAGCCCTGGTTTAATCCGCCCAACTGGATCTTTGGGCCGGTTTGGATCGTGATGTATATTTTGATGGGAATTGCAGCCGGGATCGTTTGGAGCAAGGGGTTCTATCATAAATGGGTGCAAACCGCACTTTATCATTTTGGCTTTCAGCTCTTACTAAATGCAGCGTGGTCACTTTTGTTTTTCGGACTTAAAGAGCCATTATGGGCTTTAATTGATATTACTGCCCTGTTTATTGTCCTGCTGCTCACCATCAAATGGTTTAGAGTGGTGAACAATACTGCTGCTTATCTTCTTATACCCTACGCCGTTTGGGTGCTTTTTGCCGCGATCCTCAACTTTGAGATCTGGTGGCTTAATTCATAGTTTGAATTATTTTCTGAAGAATTTTTAGCCTGTTCCCGTCATTGCCTTTGCAGCGATGTAAGCGCCTGTCCAGGCATTTTGAAAATTAAATCCGCCGGTGATGGCATCAATATTCAGGATCTCTCCCGCGAAGAAAAGGTTCTTGTGTAATTTGCTTTCAAAGGTTTTAAAGTTGACCTCAGATAATTCAATACCTCCTGCGGTAACAAATTCGTCTTTAAAAGTGCTTTTTCCGTTCACCTGAAATTCAGCCGCGGTGAGTTGCCTGGCCAGGTCCTGCAGCTCATTTTTGGAGAGATCTGCCCAGGTGGCTGTTTCCTTTATGCAGGCAGCTGCCGCGAGACTTCTCCAGAGCCTTTTAGGAAGGTCAAATTGGGCATATTTAAAGACCTGCTGTTTAGCCTGGGAAAATTTAAGCTCCTTTAATTTTTCCAGAATATCTTCCCTGGTCCATTGAGGCAGCCAGTTTACTATGATATTGAAGTTGTAGTCGTGTTTGTTTAACTCCCTTGCTCCCCAGGCAGAAAGTTTCAAGATAGCGGGGCCGCTCATCCCCCAGTGGGTTATTAATAATGGTCCTTCACTTTTTAGTTTCTCGTCCTTAATTTTCACTAAAGCCCTGGTGGCAACGCCGGGAAGATCCTTAATTCGGGGATCCTTTATATTAAACGTAAATAAGGAAGGAACAGCGGGAACGAGGGTATGTCCCAGGCCTTCCAGCAATTTCCATATCTTCGGGTTACTTCCTGTGGCCAGCAGCAGTTTTTCAGTTTTGAATTGTTCTTTGGAGGTGGAAATAATCCAATTTTCGCCGGGGTTTTCTATTGTGGTAACCGGCCGGTTCCTTTCAACCTTAACTCCTAACCGATTAACCTCATCTTGAAAACAGGTAATAATAGTTTCTGAAGAATCTGAAACCGGGAACATCCTGCCGTCTTCCTCGATCTTTAATTCGATCCCTCTTTCTTCAAACCAGGCAATGGTATCCCCGGTCATGAAGGTATGGAAAGGGCCCCGAAGTTCCTTGGTACCCCGCGGGTAGTTTTTTATTAATTCTGAAGGGATGAATTCGGCGTGAGTCACATTGCACCTGCCACCGCCAGATATCCTTACCTTGGTAAGAACTTCCTTTCCCCGTTCCAGGATAAGGATCTTTGCTGAAGGATCCATCTCTGCAGCATTGATCGCGGCAAAAAATCCCGCAGCTCCCCCGCCTATTATTATAATGTCGTATTCTCTCATTAAATGTTAGAGTTCAATGATATTGGAATAGAGAAATATTTCATCGAGAAGACGCAAGGCATTGCGTCTGTACGATTTTCTCTTCTCTTTTCTCTCCTCTCTTCTCTCTTCTCTTGTCTCTTGTTTCTTGATTCTTGTCTCTTGTTTCTTGTCTCTTGTCTCTTGTCTCTTGATCCTTGTCTCCAGATCTAAAGCAAATCTGGAAAATCGGAAATAATCCCATCCACCCCAAAATCTTTCATCCTGGCAATAGCTTCCGGCTCGTTCACCGTCCATACATTTACCTGGAAACCTGCTTTTTTACAATCCTGGACATTGGCCCTGGAGATGATCCCAATGGAAGGGTGAATGGCTTTTGCATTAATTTTATTTCCCAGCTCAAGAGCTTCAGCCACACTTGCCTTGCTCAAAACCCCCAGCGGTATTTCAGGGTCGCAATGAAATACTTTAAAAAGCTCATTCTGCTGAAAACTGGAAACGATAAAATCCTCATATTCCCAGCCTTTCTCTTTTATGTACTTCTGTATTATTTTGCAGGCCTCTTCCGCAGTGTTGCTTCCCTTCAGCTCAATATTAATTTGACATTTTCCAGATATTAGATCAAGCACTTCTGTAAGCAAGGGAATTTTGTATTTTCCTTCTACCAGAAGCTCCTGTAGTTCCTGGAGGGACTTGCGGCATACTTCTCCACTGCCATTGGTGGTGCGGTCCAGGGTGAAATCATGAATTACGACCAGCTCTCCTGTCTGGCACCGGTGAACGTCTATTTCTATGGCATCTACCTTAAATTCCAGAGCTTTGGAGATGCTTTCCAGTGTATTCTCTGCCACGTGTGCCTTAGCCCCGCGATGCCCAATTTTCTTTAGTTCCATTTCACAAAGGTATTTAAAATATCAGCTTTGAAGAATTCTGAATTTCTACAGTTAAATAAAGGAGTAATATATTTTTAAAATGTTCATTTTAGAAAGGCTTAGGACTACTTAACATTTTTTTACCGCTTTGAGTACTTAATTTTACTTTATAACTCACAAAATGAGATTGTAATGAGTAAACCAGAAAAATTTCCGGAACAGGAGCAATCCCAGCCTGGGGAGCAGCATAAAATGAATCCTGAGCCTGAAATAATAAGAGAAAATTATAAAGGGAGTGGAAAGCTTGAAAATAAGGTTGCCCTTATAACAGGCGGTGACAGTGGTATAGGAAGAAGCGTCGCAGTTTATTTTGCAAGGGAAGGAGCAAATGTTGCCATAGTTTATCTGGAAGAGGACGAGGATGCGGCAGAAACTAAAAAGATGGTGGAGGCAGAGGGGAGAAAATGCCTAATTATAGAAGGGGACCTGAAGAAGGAAGAGTTTTGTAAGCGGGTAGTCTCAAAATGTGTAGGGGAATTTGGAGGTTTGAATATCCTGGTGAATAATGCAGCTATTCAGTTTTCAAAAGAAAAAGTAGAGGAGCTGTCCACAAAGGATATTAAAGAGACCTTTGAAACCAATATTTATCCATACTTCTTTGTTGTGAAGGAGGCAATGAGCCATTTAAAAGATGGGGACACTATCATTAATACCACCTCTGTGACCGCATATCGCGGGAGTACGCACTTACTGGACTATTCCAGTACAAAGGGAGCTATAGTGAGTTTTACCCGCTCCCTTTCAAAAATGCTGGCATCAAAGAATATAAGGGTGAATGCTGTGGCACCTGGGCCAATCTGGACCCCGCTTATTCCTGCCACAATTGAAGGTGTAAGTGATTTTGGACAGGATACTCCTATGGGGCGTGCCGGGCAACCCAGCGAGGTGGGGCCGGCCTATGTCTTTCTGGCAGGGGAGGATAGCAGCTATATTACAGGACAGGTAATACATGTAAATGGAGGAGAAGTAGTTGGAGGGTAGCATCCATTATTTAACTTGCACTATTTCCACTTCGATCACTAAATAGTCTCACATGGAAAATTGGTTTACAGCATCTCCGGACTCCCTCTTCGTTATCATTATTAGCGCAATTGGAGTCTATCTCGCCGTGATTTTTCTTACTCAACTTGCAGGTAAACGTAGCTTTACCAAAATGTCCAGTTTTGATTTTGCAATGACCATCTCTATTGGAGCAATGATCGCAACCACAGTCCTTTCTCCTTCTGTTAGTTTCCTGCAAGGGGTGACGGGACTTACAGCGATCTTTTTACTGGAGATTTTTTCGAATTTTCTGAGGAAACGGTTTAAAATATATAGGAAAACCGTGGATAACCAGCCTATGTATTTGATGAAGGATTCCAAGGTGTTATGGGAAAATATGCAAAGTGCCAGAATCACCGAAGGGGACCTAAGGGCGGTGTTAAGAAGGAATAATGTGCATAATATCTCACAGGTAAAAGCTGTGATTTTTGAAAATACCGGTGATATTTCTGTGATCAGGGATTTAAATTCGAAGGAGGTGCCGGATGACTGGATCTTTGAAGATGTAAAATAATAAGTATGCTGGAGTGGACAGATATTTTGGGACTTGTGGCGGGGGTATGTACTACTGTTGCGGTGATCCCTCAAATTAGAAAAGCCTGGAAAACCAAGAAAGTAAAAGATGTTTCCCCGGGAATGTTCATTGTATTAATGGTAGGCCTTTTTTTATGGGTGATCTACGGGATAACGCAGGATGATATTCCTATTATAGCAACAAATGGGGTGGCCTTATGTCTCAATGGTATCATGCTTTTTTTAATGGTTAGATATAGGGAGAACTAGCCGGAAGAGGCGCAGGCCTAAACTTAACGACTGTTAATATTCCCGAAACTTAAGTGTAAAATCTTCTTAAACTCTCAGGCAAATAAGCGGCTGACTTTTATTTTTACAGATATAACTTTTATTATGCCGATAGAAACATCAAATGCCGAAGGGAAAACAAAGATTAAAAACTCTGAATCCCAAAAGATAAGAACAGAATTTCAAAATTTCATCATAGACAATAACCACCCCTGCGTTATGGCCCAAACGGTCTTTTCTATGGACAAGGTGGATTTTCACGTTTATGAGAATCTTGGATCCAAACAAACATCTGCAAAGATCCTGAAGGATCTCAAAAATTACATAGAAAAATATGATTTTGAATCCAATGACTTCCTAACATTCTTCGCAGTCTTTAAAGGAAGAAAGGAATTTACAGAGGTTCAGTTTGAAGAATTGCTCTGGAAGCAATTACAGTTTTTGCATGAACTGGACGACCAGCCCTGGGATCACGAAGTTGCAAGTGATCCCGAAGAAAACAACTTTAGCTTCAGCATAGGAGGTAAGGCGTTTTATATGGTGGGAATGCATCCAAATTCCTCCAGGATGGCGAGACAAAGTCCTTATCCTGCAATAGCCTTCAACCTGCACTGGCAGTTTGAGAAGCTGCGCGATATGGGGACATATGATACCGTAAGGAACAAAATAAGGGAACGGGATATGGAGCTGCAGGGTAGCAATAACCCAATGCTGGAAGATTTCGGAGAAAAAAGTGAAGCCCGTCAATATAGCGGAAGAAAAGTTGGAGAAGAATGGAAATGTCCGTTTCTTCAGGCAAAAAATAAGAATGTATCAGCCTAAGAAATATCTTAAGAAAGACAAGCAATATATCTACGATTTTATTAAGAGGAATCCTTTCGCCACTTTCGTGCTCCAGGGAGACAGGTTGCTGGCAACACATATCCCAGTTTTAATAAAAGGACCATTAGAGGATTTTACCTTATATGCACACATTGCAAACCATAATGAGCAGTTTTCTTTTCTTAAAGATGGGATAGAAGCACTTTAATTTTCCAGGGGCCTCATGGTTATGTTTCTTCTTCCTGGTATAAAGAGAAAGAAATAAGCACCTGGGATTATTCTGCAGTGCATGTGAATGTAAAATTGAAACTTCAAACAGAGGAGGAGCTGGAGGATTCCCTGCAGGACCTGGTTTACAAATTTGAAAAGCAACAGGAAAATCCGCTATACTTCAAGGATCTGCCAAGGGATATTATAGATGAAAATATATCAAGAATTACCGGTTTTTGGTGTGAACCTTTGAAAGTTGAAGCTATTGCAAAATTGCACCAGGGTTTTGATAGGGATGATCTGGAAAGCGTAACCAAACACCTCGAAACCAGGGATGATTCTATGGCCTGCCCCTTGAGCCGGGATATTAAAAAGGAAAACAACCTGGATTAAAAACCCGGGTTAGGGGACCATTAAAAAATGGTCTTTTTTCTTTTATATGATCTTTATCATATTCTGCTCACATTTGGATGTCCATCTTTGGAGATCCAAAAATTTTGACATGCATTATACCAGTCCGCACAGCTTTCATATTCCTGTTATGGGAATAGCTTTTACTATTGATTCTCCCTTTAAGGTGGCCCGTTATGGGATCACATCTGCAATATCGATCATAGAAGATAACCTTATAGAGGTTATGAGAAAATATTATTACCAGCAAAATAATGAGCCTTATTTTCCTATAACCCCAAAGGAGGAGGACTACAGGGCAAGGAGGATCACAGATTATCTTGACCTTATGAACCGGAATGTACAGGAGCAGCTGGAAAAGTTGAAATCCTCGGCTTTCGAAATGGGATCAGACATCGCTAAATATTTCGAAATGCTGCCAGATTCCAATGCCCTTAAGCAAAAGTACAGGGAGTTCCTGCACTTAAGCGATCCTGAAGCAAAAAAGGCGCTGGAAGAGGAGTTAAGAAAAAATGTGCAACCGGGGTCTATTGAGGTGAATATCATGACCAAGGTAGATAAGAACAACCTGGATGAGGCCGGGGTTCCAAGAGAAAATGGATCTGATGCGCTGGAGGCCCTTAAAGGATACGCAAAAAGTGATCTATCCAACTCTTCGGTTGTTTTCTCAGCGGGAATGAACCCTAGATTGTACAACTACCTCGAAAACTTCAGGGAATTTGATGCGCTTGGCTGGGGACAGTTTAAAAAGAAGATCGCCATTAAGGTGAGTGATTATCGTTCAGCATTGATCCAGGGAAAATATTTAGCCAAAAAAGGAATATGGGTAAGCGAGTTTAGAATAGAATCCGGGCTTAATTGCGGGGGACATGCATTTGCGACCCAGGGGATTTTGATGGGGCCAATACTGGAAGAATTCCGAAGCAAAAGAGAGGAACTGGCACAGGAGCTTTTTATTTTATATAATCCAGCGATACAGGAACGGGGGCAGGAAGGATTTGAAAATCCGCACCCTATAAAAATTACAGTTCAGGGCGGGATTGGTACTGCTGAAGAAGATAGCTTCCTTAGAAATCATTACAGGATTGACAGTACCGGGTGGGGCACGCCTTTTCTTTTATGTCCTGAAGCTACTACGGTGGACCAAAAAACTATGGAGGTCCTGTGCAAAGCCGAAGAAAAGGATATAGTGCTAAGTAAAGCTTCCCCACTGGGCGTGCCGTTCAATTATCTCAAAGGAACTACTGCTGAAAAGGAACGACTGGACCGTATTACCCGGGGAAAACCTGGAAGCCCCTGTACAGAAAAATTTCTTGTTTCCAATACAGAATTTACCAAAGAACCCATTTGTACAGCTTCAAAAAAATATCAAAAATTAAAGCTGCAAGAGCTACAAACTGCCGATTTACAGGAAGATGTGAGGGAACAAATGATAGGGGATCTTTTAAGCAAGGAGTGCCTTTGTATAGGTTTAAGCAATGCTGCTCCCGTTGAGTACAGGGAACCGTTTCTCAAGAAACTTGATGCCGTGACCATATGCCCGGGTCCCAATATTTCTAACTTCTCAAAAATTAGCAGCCTTAATGAGATGATAGATCATATATATGGCCGCGCGGCACTGGAGCTTAAAAAGGACCGGCCGCATATGTTTGTAAGAGAACTGCAATTATATATTTCCTATTTAAAGGATGAAATGAAAAGCAGTTTTAAATCAAATGCCAGGATGCTGAAGAGCTGGAATTCCTTTTTAACCGGTCTTACAGGAGGGGTGGAGTATTACAGGCAATTAGTAGAACAAAGTCTTATTGCCGAAAAGGAGAAATTCCTTAAAGACCTTCAGGAGGCAGAAGATGGAATAGGTGAGCTTTTCCAAAAAGTTCAGCAAATTTCTTTTGAGGAAAAAGAGAAAGCAAAAACCTAAAAATCCTTTAAACTTTGAAGGTTACAGGGTCTGTCCCCTGTTTTTTATTTATTATTGCCGAAGGTTATAAATATTTCAGAAATAAATAAACAGGAATTATGGTCCGGGAAATAGAGAAGCAGCAGGGAGCAGCATTTAAGCTTAAAAAAGGGCAGCGGTTAAAAGTAATTGATCCCAGGGGGAGCAGGTAAGTGATATGGTTTTGTTCAATGCCCATGATACCAGGGAGAAGATCTCCTCTGGAAAGACCCTGGATTTTGAAGAAACCATTTTGATCACCAAAGGGCATTTTCTTTGGAGCAACCGCAGCAATAAAATGATGGAGATACTGGAGGATACCAACGGGAGGAATGATTTCTTACTGGCGCCATGCAGCCCGGAGACTTTTAAGATCATGTACAACAACTCCGGGTACCATCCAAGCTGTTTTGAAAATTTGCACACCAATTTAAAATCCTTTGGAATTGAGCCAGATGATATTCCCACAGCATTCAATATTTTTATGAATGTACAGTTTAAGGAAGACGGGAAATTAAGTGTAGATCCCCTTTAAGTAAGGCAGGGGATTATGTGTTGCTGGAAGCACAAATGGACCTTATAGTTGGCCTCACTGCCTGCTCTGCAGAGGACAGTAACAATGGCAGTTTTAAGCCTATTCATTATGAAATTCTTGGATAGATGGTCATTGGTGTCCGATGATAATAATGTGAATTTACGTTAAGTCCTGCTACATATAGTCCGGGGTCTTATCAACCTCCAAAGGAGGTGGCTGTGAATCTAATATAATTTAAAAAAATCCAGACGTTTTAGAATTAGGTAAATATCTGATTTACAAAGACATAAATTTTGGTCCAGGTTCTATATTCTAGCAGCGCAAGCGGTCAAGACTCTCTTACCGGACAACAATGAATAGAATGTTTAGCCTAACTTCTTAGCCGTAGCTTCTCCAGCTCATATGAAAGAGAATCAATAGTATTTTGCTTAAGGTGCAACTGCTTTTCCATATCCTCATAGATCTTTAAACTGTTTCGATCGAAATTTCCTGTATCAGCCAGGGGAGTTGTGCTGGTAGTGCCAGCTATAAAGCTTAAGATACAAATGGAAGAAAGGATCATCCAGAACCTGAAGCTTCCAAAGAACAGTTCGAGCTTGCTGCCGGTATTCTCTGTTCCCATGACCTCTATTTCCTCAATGTAATTATTTAGAAAACGTTCAGCTTTCTCCTTGCGGGCAGCGATCCTTTTTTGGGCAGGAAGGTCTTCAAAATACCCGGGGTTGTTCTCTATTTGTTCCAGCTGCCCGATCTTTTTATCGGCCGAAAGTGGAAAAACTCTTAAGAGAACAGTGGTAGTAGAAATAAGCCATTCATCTCGTTTTATATCTTCATTATGGATGTTCTGTAATTGTGTGCGTAATAAACGTATTGCGGTGTGTTTTTTCATAGTAGGGGATGAAGGAGCAAATATTGATAGCAGCTGTGATATAGGTTGTTCCCGAGCTAAAGTTATTAATTATTCCAACAAATCATAATTATATGTTAATAGAAATTTTCTGAGTTGCTCATGATATTTTGTACTGGAAAATACTTTTTTAGAGGTGTTTTATTTTCTAATCCCTTAATTATCTTTTTGTTAACAGCGATATCCTTATCTTTTTGGTAGCTTCTGGGAGAAATTAATCATTATTAAATTAGAGGGTATGGGAAGACTTGAAGGCAAGATCGCTTTGATTACGGGGTCAGATTCGGGTATTGGAAAAGCTACAGCAATTGAATTTGCTAAAGAAGGAGCAAATGTGGTGATCACCTACCACACCGATGAGGATGGTGGGAAGGAAACCCTTAAGGAAGTTGAAAATGCAGGGGGAAGGGGTTATTGGTCAAGGTGGATGTGAGTAAGGAAGAGGAGGTCGAAAAAATGTTTGATAGAGCCCTGGAGGAGTTTGGAACAGTGGATATTCTAATGAATAATGCGGCAATTAACGGACAGGGAATTCCCATAGCCGACCTGTCTACCGAAAAATGGGACCGGGCTATTAAAACAAATCTGTATGGTTATTTCTTTTGTATTAGAAGGTTTATAAACTTACGCAGGAAAAATGGAAGGAAAGGAAAGATTATAAACGTGTCCTCTGTACACGAGGAGATCCCTGCACCCGGTACCGGAGATTACTGTAGTTCAAAGGGCGCTGTAAAAATGCTCACCCGTACCCTGGCGCTGGAACTTGCAGAAGAGGGAATTAATGTCAATAATATAGCGCCGGGAATGATCCTTACACCCATTAACCAGGAAGCAAAGGATGATAAAGAGGCAAGAGAGGAAAAAACAGATAACATCCCTATGAAAAGAGCCGGAAAGCCCGGGGAAATTGCCAGGCTGGCGGTTTTCCTGGCATCGGCAGATTCAGATTATGTCACAGGGTCCACCTATGTTATGGATGGAGGGCTTACCCAGTATATGGGACAAGGCGCCTGATGAGAAAAATCCCGCTGAAAGAGTTGCGGCTATAACCTCAAAATATCAACCTTAATGAAAATCGTGGTTATAGCCCTTCTGTTCCCTATGATCTTAATTTCCCAGTCCAATCAATACCTTTTCCTGCAAACTGAAATTGATGCCAGGAATATGATCTTTGGGGGGACGGTGAATGAAAGGGGGTATAACGGTGTCTTCAAGGCAGGATTTTCTGCTCAGTGGTTTCGGGCAGATGTTTTTTATGAAACTTTTGCAGTCCTGGATTACCAGACCGGGGGATTAAATCTTACTTATATCCTTCGATATGATAATCCCTTTAAGATGGGGCTGGGAGTGCAAATGGGGCTTATAAACAAACCCAGGAAGTTGACTCCCTCTGTAGGCCTTAACGGCATAGTGGAGTATCATATTCCTCCATTCTTTATTTCAGCCCGGCTGGAACGTAAAGTGAGAACAGACTGGGATATCATTGTCAACTCCGGATTCGTAGGAGTGGGATATCGCCTTAATTAATCCTCCCTATTCTTATCCCCCCTCGTTAAATTGAAAATATTAGATTAAGTATAACCTTAAATTATCAAATTATGAAAAAGTTATTTCTTTTTGCCGGGATAGTTTTACTGGCAGCAGGGTTTGCAAGTTGTAGCAGCGATGATGACAATGAAATGCCAGAGGAAAGGATCCTGGGCATCTGGAATATTGACAGGTTGCTTATCGATGAGAATTTTGTAGAGCTTAATGAATGCGAACGCAGGTCTACCATCCAGTTTTTTGCGGGGGGCGATTTTACGGAAACCATCTATGACGGAGAGAATCCCGCCTCCTGTAGAAATTTTACCATTGATGGCAATTGGAGGAGATTGGCCAATGGCGGGTATGAACTTGAGTATCCCGAAGAGGAATTTACGGTCAATGCAACTATTGCAAGCTCAGAACTAACGATGCAATATACCCTCGATGATGAGGATGAGGGAGAGCAGGAATATGTACGTATCTATAGAAAGAATTGACCCTGGGGGAAGATAAAAGATGATCAAAAAGAAGTGGTAGGGACTTCTAATTTGATCATCTATAGTGGAAATGAATTTCTCACTGCCGCAGGAATATGAAGTCCTGCGGCTCTTTTTTTTATACCCAACTTATATAACTTTCAAATGAAATATTAGTCGGGATTGGGAGGCTTTTTTAATTAGTAAACAAGCACATTAACAAAGGCACTCGCTACCGCCAACATTATAAATGCGAACACCAGTGCAAATAAAACTTTAAGGAAAATATGCAGTCCTCTCGTGGCTTCTTTGTAGTTGTCTACAAACATATTAATAGCTTCCATATGAATAATTGTTAGGGTTAATTATCTGAATGGTATTAAGTTAAGAAGTTTCTGCTCCTCCGGGAAAAATACTCGTTAAAGGGAATATATATTAGTTGAAATGCAAGGCCCCCAGCCCCGAAGGGGGAGTTATTGTTGTGAAGTAAAAAAGGAGTTTAGCCTGGCGTGTTTTTGCACTTAGAAAAGGAATTAGTGAAAGCCAGACCTTAATAAAAAAATTCTGTAGATCTGATATGAGGCCAATTCTAACAATCCATCTGTTTTTGCTCAATTTCACTTTTGTCCATAAAAAAAAGCCTTCTGTTTCCAGAAGGCTTTTCTTGCTGTGCGGGCGGGGAGACTCGAACTCCCACACCTTGCGGCACTAGATCCTAAGTCTAGCGTGTCTACCAATTCCACCACGCCCGCATTTAAATTTTACAACACTTAGGACTCATTGTAAAACTGCTTACCTTGATAAGCGGCTGCAAATATACAATCATTTTTCAATTTTCAAATAACAGAGAGAAAATTTATTTCAAAACTTTTACTTTTTTTGAAAGCTTGATCATTTGATTAAAACTTGCAAAAATTCTAAGCACTAAATTCCAAATTCCAAGCACCAAATTCCAAACACCAACGACTAAATTTCAAACATCAATTTATTTTTGCCTATACTTACAACACACAGCCCACTCAATTCTCAATACTCACTTCTCACTACTAAATTCTAAATACTCAATTCTCATTTTCTTACCTTTACGTTAAATCAAAATTTAAAGAATGAGTGACATAAAAAAATACGTTGAGGAACATAAAGACCGGTTTATACAGGAACTGGTTGATCTATTAAAAATTCCAAGCATAAGTGCAGATTCTGCCTATAAGCAGGATGTACTAAAAACTGCCGATGCCGTTAAAGAAAAGCTTCAGGAAGCGGGTTGTGACCATACCGAAATATGTGAAACTCCCGGATATCCTATTGTTTACGGTGAGAAGATCATTGATAAAAATCTACCTACTGTTTTGGTATATGGACATTATGACGTGCAACCACCAGATCCTTTGGATCTGTGGGAGAGTCCGCCATTTGAGCCTGTGATCAAGGAAACGAAACTGCACCCCCAGGGTGCCATTTTTGCCCGCGGTGCCTGTGATGATAAAGGCCAGATGTATATGCACGTAAAGGCACTGGAATATATGACCCGGAATAATGAGCTTCCCTGTAATGTGAAGTTTATGATCGAAGGGGAAGAGGAAGTGGGAAGTGCCAACCTTGGCTGGTTTATAGAACGAAATCAGGATAAACTTTCCAATGATGTGATCCTTATTAGTGATACCGGAATGATCTCTAAAGATGTTCCTTCTGTTACCACAGGATTGCGCGGACTCAGCTATATGGAAGTAGAAGTTACAGGTCCAAATCGCGATCTCCATAGCGGATTGTATGGCGGAGCGGTGGCAAACCCAATAAATATCCTCGCAAAGATGATCGCATCCCTGCAGGATGAGAACAACCATATTACCATTCCCGGTTTTTACGACAGGGTAGAGGAGCTTACAGATGAGGAAAGGGAGAAAATGGCAGAGGCTCCATTTGACCTGGAGGAGTATAAAGAGAAACTGGATATTGGAGATGTGCATGGGGAGAAAGGTTATTCTACACTTGAGAGGGCATCTATAAGGCCAACTCTGGATGTAAACGGAATTTGGGGTGGCTACACAGGAGAGGGAGCCAAAACAGTATTGCCTTCCAAAGCTTATGCAAAAATTTCCATGAGGCTGGTGCCAAACCAGGACTGGAAGGAGATAAGCGAACTCTTTAAAAAGCATTTTGAAAGTATAGCTCCAAAAAGTGTGAAAGTGAAGGTAAATACCCACCACGGCGGGCAGGGTTATGTAACCCCTATTGACACCCTGGAATACCAGGCTGCGAATGATGCCTATGCTGAGGCATTTGGAAAGGAACCAATCCCGCAGCGAAGCGGAGGAAGTATTCCAATTGTTTCCCTTTTTGAAAAGGAACTTAAAAGTAAAACGATCCTTATGGGCTTTGGACTGGATACAGATGCTATCCACTCTCCAAACGAACATTTCGGGGTGTGGAATTACTTAAAAGGAATTGAAACCATTCCCTTGTTCTTTAAACATTTTACGAAATTGAAGAGCGAGGAATAAAGAAGTGAAAATAAAAGTATTTAAAATTCAGGAGATAGAAATCCCTCGGATTTCTAAAAAGACCTGTGCTTTATAAGTTATTTCTAAAAAATAGATTTTAAGAATTAAAAACCTCACGCCTGACTGTGGGGTTTTTTATTTTATAAAAGCATAGAAAATTTAGTTCAGACTCTAGATTCCAGAAGCGAAGCGGTCCTGACTCTTGTCTCAAATCTCAATATTTAGAACAAATCAAAAAAGGTTTCCCGCAGTTTAACGGAGTGGCACAAAACTGGATTTGTGGAGCGTCCGGGACAACTACGGGAGAATATTATACTTTCTTTACAAATTTGGTGAGGATAACGATCTGTTGTCCCTCAACTTTTCCTTCAATGTGTTCAGGATTATCGTGCACCAGGGAAACTCTTCGCACGGCAGTCCCTCTTTTTGCCACCATGCTGGAACCTTTTACGTTGAGGTCCTTGATAAGGACAACCGTATCTCCGGCTTCAATAGTTACCCCGTTGCTGTCCTTGTGGATGATACCGGCAGAACTTTCAGAAGTACCCTGCCCGGCGGTTGCCCAGGCTTTTAGTTCATCATCCACATACATCATATCCAGCAGGTCCTGCGGCCAGCCTTCAGCCTTTAGCCTGTTGAGCATCCTCCAGGCCATCACCTGCACAGCGGGAACGCTGCTCCACATGGAATCATTAAGACAGCGCCAGTGATTGGCATCTGTTTTCTCAGGATCTTCGATCTGCTCCCGGCATGTGGCACAAATTAGAATGTGATTTTCAACATTTGCAGGGGAATCTGGAATGGCAAAAACATTCAAATCCTCCCCGGAACCGCATAGTTCACACTTGGAGTCGCTTCTTTGAAATAATTCCTGTTCCAGGCTCATCAGGTCTAAAATTTAGTTTGCGAATATACAGGTTTCTATAGATATACCTAACTCCAGGCGCTCGAGTTTCACACAGTTTTTCAACCGCCGAATTATTAAAATTTTGCCGGGGTGGAGATGTTGATCATAGCACTCTCCGCTTTTTCTACTTTTTGAATTGCCTATACAGGAAATTGTTTATCAATAGTTATCTGGTAAAATTTACTCTGTTGATATCTCCTTCAGAAAAATATTTATTCTTCTATGTTTGTAGAATTAAATAATTATTCTACATTTGTAGAGAACGAACTAAACTTGTAGAGTAATGAGCCTTTCAAAAGCAGAAGAACAATTAATGCAAATCCTCTGGAAGCAGGAAAAAGCTTTTATGAAAGATCTAATCGAGGCTTATCCAGATCCTAAGCCGGCACCAACCACAGTGGCCACACTTTTAAAACGGATGCAGGACAAGGATTTTGTTGACTACAAACAATACGGCCGCTCGCGGGAATACTTTCCCCTGGTGAAAAAGAAGGATTATTTTTCAAAACAGGTGAACGGCTTTATCAAAAACTTCTTCAATGATTCTGCTTCGCAGTTTGCCTCGTTCTTCACGAAAGAGACCAACCTTAGTAAGGAAGAGTTGGAAGATCTAAAGAAATTGATAGATAACGAAATTAAGAATAAGTAATTATGGAGTGGTATATCTTAAAATCTGGTGCGATCCTGGCTGCTTTGCTGCTGTTTTACAAGCTGTTGCTGGAGAAGGAGAATATGCACAATTTCAAGCGCTTCTACCTGCTTTTTGCTGTGGTGGCAGCGGTTGGGATTCCTCTTATCACCCTTACCACGTATGTTGAACCTACCGCGGGAAATTTTGATCCTGTGCTGTTCCATTATTCTGAAGAAATTTCAGTAGCAGAAAGCAAGTCTTTTTCAGATTATATGCCGCATGTTCTTTGGGCCATATATGCTGGTGGAGTCATTTTCTTCAGTTTTAAATTTATAAGGAATCTTCGGGAGATCCTGTTAAAAATAAAGATTAATCCGAAGATCAAAAAGGGCATTTATACCAGAGTCCTGCTGCGAGAGCAAGTAGATCCTCACACCTTCTTCAGTTACATTTTTTTTAACCGAAAGAAATATGAACAGGAGCAAATCCCGCGTGAGGTCATCATTCACGAGGAGGCGCACGCCCGGCAGAAGCACAGCCTGGACATCCTTTTTGTGGAATTGCTGCAAATTATGTTCTGGATGAATCCGCTCATCATCCTGTTAAAGGACGCGGTGAAGCTAAATCACGAATTCCTTGCAGACAAAGCAGTAGTTGAAAAAGGAGTTCATACTGCAGGTTATCAAAAGACATTATTACAATTCTCATCAGGGCATTTACACAGTGATCTTGTAAATCCCATCAATTATTCATCAATCAAAAAACGATTTAAAGTTATGAAAACACACACATCGAAAAAAGCAATCTGGCTAAGATCAATATTGATCCTGCCACTCATATCCTTGCTATTCTTTAGTTTCAGCAATAAAGAGATTGTAGAAAGAGAAATAAACGTTTTACCGGCTGAAACTATGAATACTACCACTCTCATGTTAGAGGTTGATAATAGCGGAAAGTTTTATTTTCAGAAAAATGAAACAAATTTAGCAGAATTGCGGAAGCACATCAACAATGGGAGCTACACCTCCTATCATATTGAAGTGGCTGAAAATGCTCCTTCTTCCATCATGATCGATCTTAGACAGCTAATGGCTCAAAATAGATTGGCAGGAAGCGTTGCTCTTTGTACTACTAAAACAGCAATGCAGGATAAGGCGACACCAGAAATGATGGCGGAATACAACAGGCTGGTGAAGTATTACAATGCGTTGCAGAATGCCAATCCTGAAGGGGAAATTCAGGTAAAACAGGAGGATATTAATAGAATAATGGCAATCCTGGGCCGTATGACCCCTGAACAGAAGGAGAATGCAGAGCAAATTAAATTTGACGTACCACCCCCGCCGCCACCTGCACCGACGCCCCAACCCCAATCTCCTCCAGCTCCTGAAAAGAGCAGCAAAAATGTGGATGTACCACCTGCTCCCCCGGCTCCTGTAATGGGTAATATGCAGGCACCACCGCCTCCGCCACCCTCACCTATGGAATCGGTTAAGGATTGGATCGAGGAGGGTGCAGAGTTTTTCTATAATGGAAAGAAAACAACCGACCAGAACGTATTGGAAATAGTAAAGAAAAACGGCGGGAAAAACCTGGAGGTGCGGGTAGAGGAAAATCCCACCGGAAAAACAGTTAAAATTTCCGATAAAAAAAGCCTTAATCATAATCCTCCTACCAGTAGCAGGGATGGATTAAAAATACTACCGGCCCCACCAGTTCCTTCCGAAAATAAGCAGCCTCCACCGCCGCCGGCACCTCCTAAAACTTCTTCATCAGAAAACCTGGGATTTATTTATACGGCGGCACAGTCTCCACCATCCCAAAATTCAAACACTTTAGAATATGTAATTGATTTGGCAAAGCGTGGAGCAAATTTTTATATTGGACCACATAAATATAGCCATGAAGAAGCTATCAGAATGGTGAAAAAAAGCACAAATGAAGTTTCAATTGATGTGAGTAAATATCCAGATGTGATTTTGGGTGGGTGTTAGGATACCTTGACTAAGTCGTCGCGAATTGCAAATTCGCGCCATCATTGTTTTTCACTATCACGTTCATCTCGTTTAGCAAAATTATGGATAGCGCGGATTTGCAATCCGTGCTAATATCCCTTATACCTTCAACTTTCCCTGTATATACTCATCCACCAGCTGCTCCATAATTTCCAGAGTCACTGTACCCTGGCCCAGGATCACCTCGTGGAAATCCCTTATCTCAAATTTTTGTCCCAGTTCTTTTTCAGCCCTTGCCCTTAGTTCACGGATCTTTATTTCTCCAATTTTATAGGAAACTGCCTGCCCCGGCCAGGAGATGTAGCGGTCAATTTCTGTATTTACCTCGTGCAGGGAAAGGGCGGTGTTGGATTGTAAGAACTCCACAGCCTCCTCCCGGGTCCATCCAAGGGCGTGCATCCCGGTGTCTACTACAAGCCTGCAGGCTCGCCATTGCTCATAAGTGAGCTTTCCAAATAATTCATAAGGAGTGGTATAGATTCCCATCTCCTCAGCAAGAAATTCAGAGTAAAGTCCCCATCCTTCTCCGAATGCCGATAAATAAAAATTTCTTCGAAACTTCGGAATACTATCTCCAAGCTCCCCATTCAGGGAAATTTGCAGGTGGTGACCCGGTACTGCCTCGTGTGCCGTAAGGGAAGGTAAAACGTATAAGGGCCTGCTTGGGAGATCATAGGTGTTCACCCAGTAATAACCCGGTTGTGTTTCGTTTGAAGGGCTTATATATCTTCCGGTGGTATATTTAGGAGCAATAGCATCGGGCACCGGGGCTACTCCATAAGGTTTTCGTGGTAATTTCCTGAAATACCTTGGCAATTGGGCATCGATCTTTTTGGAGATATTCCGTGCCTCTTTCAGCAGTTCTTCTGCGGTCACGGCATAAAACTGTTCATCTGTGCGAAGAAAGTGGATGAATTCCTCGAAGCTTCCGTCAAACCCAACCTCTGAAATGATCTTCTTCATCTCGGCATTAATACGGGCCACTTCATCCAGCCCTATTTGATGAACTTCTTCCGCAGTAAGTTTAAGGGTGGTATAATAATCAAGCCTGTTTTGATAGTAGGCTCTTCCATTGGGAATTTCAGATACTCCCACACTTTCCCTGGCAGTGGGTAAATATTCCTTGTCAAAGAATTTTTTAATACGCTTGAACTCCGGTAGCACTTTCTTTTTTATTGCCTCTTCCCCGGCTGCAAGAACAGAGTCCCTTTGCTGCTTAGTAATGGAGGATGGCAGGTTTTTAAATGGAGTGTAATAATAACTGTCCTTTGGATCTTTTACGAGCTGGTCATTGTAAGTAGCTTCATAACCTTTAAAAATAACCCCGGGCTGGGTGATCCCTTTTTTCATTCCCTCTCGTAGCAGAACCAGGTGCTGGTCTACATATCCCGGTATTGCATTGAGCTTGTTCAAATATTCCTTTATTTGGCCATAATTTGCCAGCTCCCGCACGTGATAAGGCAGGCTCACGTGGAATCCCGCATCTGAAAGCAACGGATTCAAATATGCTTCATATTCATAGAAATCAATGCTTTCCTGTAGTCGAAATTTTAGCAGCTCCAGGGAGATCTTTTCAGATTTTGAGAGGTTTTCTTCTGTGATATTTTGAAGTTTTTCCAGTTGCTTTTCAGCAAAACCAGCTTCCCTTCTATAATGTTCTTTGGTAAATAAACCAAGGGGAAACTCCTCCCGGTCATAAGCTTTATGATCCTGGACTTCTTCTATTACCTCTGAAAGGGTTTTGGAATCATTTTGAGAATGTGAGGTGGTCGTGGCTGTTAAAAAGGTAAATAGCAGGAGAAAAATATTGAATTTCATGTAAGGAGCATTTCTTTGCTGAAAGTTAAAGTAAAAATATCAAATACCCGGGACCTTCAATAATGAGGTAATTCTTAGGGGACTAATTCCCCAATATTCTATCTCCCAATACAGAAATCAACTTTTTAGCCTCTTCTGTATCCCTGTCTACTTCTTCAACTACAAGACCATCTTCCCGGGGAATTAACTTATAGGTAAAAACGAAATTTGGATCATCTGCATTGACATCCAGAACTCCAAAACGCAGGTCGTGGAAGAAAACCTCTTCATTTTTTTTGGATATAATATACCAGCCTTCAGCAATTTTTATAAGCCGCTTTACCTTGTCTTCATCCCGTAAGTCGCCCAGTAAATGATGATTTTTTGCAAATTGTTTGAATTGTATGGGCTGGGTATCGAAAAAAGAATAATCCCCAATTAAAAAAGAATCTTCAGTCTCAACATTGGCTGTCCAAAGGATAGAATTGAATGGGCTGGGCTTTGTTTGATAATCCAAATAGGAGATCTCCTGCTCTTCCAGGGCATCTTTGAATTGAAGGTTAGCCATTCCTTTTAAACCCAGGGTGAGGAGCAGGTAACTACTACTCACAATGAGCCCCAGCCTGTTGTATTTCCTTCTTTTGGCAGAGGTCTTATCCTTACGCATGGCCAGGATCAGGAAAATGAGGAAGGGAACTGTATAAAGGGGGTCAATTACAAAGATGTTCTTAAACGCCAGCCTTGTTTCCAGAGGCCAGAAAAGCTGGGTGCCCCAGGTGGTGAATGAATCAAGAATGGGATGTGTGAAAAGGCCCCAGAACATAAGCCAGGACCATTCCCGCCAGGTTGCTTTGGCTTTTCTTTCGATTTTAGAAATGAGCCAGCCAAAAACAGGTGCAAACAAGACAGAAAAAGCGATGGAGTGTGTGAATCCCCGGTGGATCTCTGTAGCTGTTACCGTATCTGTAAGGAGGCTCGCAAAGGTGTCAAGATCTGGAATGGTACCTGCAATGGCACCATAGAGCATCGCCTTATTTCCAACTTTTTTGCCAAGAACAGCTTCTCCTACTGCGGCACCCAGAACAATTTGTGTTAATGAATCCATTTTCTCCTGAACCTCCTAGGGTTATATTATTATTTTAAATTGCTCAATATCCTGTGTACATACTACCTTAGACTTAGGTTTTATTCGTCAGGGATTTAAGTACTACAAATCCAAAGCCGGCAAAAAGCATTAAATGAAACACAAACAATCCATAATCTTCCAATTTAAAAGCACTATAGATCGCAAAACCAAAATATAGCCAAAGCAGGAATTCCAGTATGATAGTTGCCGAGAGGGATTTGTTCAGATAAATATTTCCTTTCCAGGAATCTTTGACCTTACCTATATTGAACTTGGGTGTGCGAACAAATTCGCTCCTTTTGCCAAAGTGTCCTTGAAGTACCGCAAGGGAATTATGCAGTGACAGGCCCATTGCCACAGAGAAAAAAGCAAAGAACATCCCGGTAAAATTGAGATAGCTTCTAAAGCTTTTTCCATGGAGCTTTGACCAGGTGACCCAATAGCAAATAAGAAATATCAATGCGCTAACGGTAAATAAAGCGATAAAGTTGAAAAACCAGGAGTACTGCGGATTCATATTTTTAATATACAAAACAGGAACACTAAGCACTGCCAGCAATAAAAGCACGATAAAAAAGCTGGAATTCAATAAGTGGAAAAATCCGTGGATCTTTGTGCCGGTGGTTTGATCCCTGTCGCGTAACAAGACCTTATAGTTTTTCTGAAAATTCTCTGCCGCACCTTTATTCCATCTGAATTGCTGGGAACGGGCAGCGCTCATCACTACCGGCAGTTCTGCCGGGGTTTCCACATCCTCCAGGTATTTGAATTTCCACTTCTTCATCTGGGCCCGGTAGCTAAGGTCCAAATCTTCGGTTAAAGTATCACCGCTCCAGTTACCGGCATCTTCAATGCATGCCTTCCTCCAGATTCCTGCCGTACCATTAAAATTTATAAAGTGCTTTCCAAAATTCCTGCCGGTTTGTTCCATTATAAAATGGAAATCCAGGGCAAAGGCCTGTATCTTCGTGAGCAGGGAGTAATCCCTGTTAACGTGTCCCCATCTAGTCTGTACAACCCCAATCTCGGGATCTTTAAAATAGGGAACCGTCTTTTGCAACCAATCCTTCTTTGGTAAAAAATCTGAATCAAATATGGCAATGAATTCACCTTTGGCTACCTTAAGCCCTTCCTTTAGTGCCCCGGCTTTAAAGCCTTCCCGTTGCTGCCGGGTTATGTGCTGTATATCCAATCCCTCTTGCTGAAGCTCTTTCACGAGGCGCCTGGATTTTTCAATAGATTCATCTGTAGAGTCATCCAGTACCTGTACCTCCAGCTTGTCCATTGGATAATCTATGCCGGCAATATTTCGAAGAAGGCGTTCCACCACGTACATCTCATTATAAATGGGGAGCTGTATGGTTACATACGGAGTTTCTCCGGGATTTGAGAGATTGAAAACAACAGGTTCCTCCTTTTTACTTTTGGAGCGCAGATAGTAATAAAGCAGGTTAAGCTGGGAAATACTGTAGAACAGGATAAGAACAGATGCCAGGGTATAGAAAATAATTATTGCTGTATCCATTATTTAAAACTGTATTTAAAAATCCAGCCAAGTATTTTTACTCCCGCCATAGTAGCTCCTTTTAATGTTCCGGAAACTTTGGAAACTCCAATCCTGTTCCGGTAATTGACCGGTACCTCCATGTAGTCAAGATTTTTCCGTAAAGCTTTCAATTGCATTTCCACTGTCCAGCCATAGGTTTTATCCTGCATGTCTAACTCCAGGAGTTTGTCATACTTTATAGCTCTAAAAGGGCCAAGATCTGTAAATCTTGCACCAAACATGATTCTCATTAAGGAAGTTGCCAGCCAGTTACCAAAGATCTGGGTGGAGGTCATTGAGCCCACTTCCCTTAGTTCTTTCACTCTGGCTCCAATAACCAGGTCCATATCCTTGTGTAAAATTGGAGAAATTATTTTCTCCAATTCTTCAGGATAATCGCTGTAGTCCCCATCCAGAAAAACAATAACATCTGGTTTTTCCTCATTTCCGGCAATATGATCCATCCCCTTGAGACAGGCATAACCATAACCTTTTCTTTCTTCCACCAGCACTGTAGCTCCTGCAGCGGCTGCAACCCCCTCTGTATTGTCTGTAGAATTGTTGCTTACCACAATTATTTCTGAAACTAACGAAGGCACGTCTGCAACAACTTTTCCAATCGAAGCTCCTTCATTGTAAGCAGGAATAATAACTTTTATAATTGGATACATTTAATTGGGGTTGGGCTGCAAAGATAAAATTTCCCTTTTGGTTCGCCCCATCATTTTCTGCTATAGTTAAACCGGAAAAGAGATTTCAGTACCAGTAAAAAATAAAAAAAGGGCCACAGCTTTGTGACCCTTTTCATATTATAATATTTTTTATTACCAGATAAGCACCCGGTCCTCTGGTGCTACATACATATCATCACCTTCCTGAATATCAAAGGCTTCATAGAAGGCTTCAATATTTTGTAAAGGCACGTACGCGCGGTACATACCGGGAGAGTGTGGATCTGTTTTTATAAGATTTCTTAGCGCCTCATCACGCATTTTGGTACGCCATACAGTTGCCCAGGAAAGGAAGAACCGTTGCTCAGGAGTGAACCCGTCAATTTTACCTGGATTCCCGTTTTCAGCAAGATGGATTTGCAGGCCATCATAGGCAGCATTAACACCTCCAAGGTCCCCAATGTTTTCACCGAGGGTGAATTTTCCATTGATATAAACACTGTCAAGAACTTCGATAGCATCATACTGTGCTGCCAGGGCGCCACCTAGATTTTCAAATTGCTTTAAGTCTTCCTCTGTCCACCAGTTGTTGAGGTTTCCTTCAGCATCAAATCTGGACCCGCTGTCATCAAATCCATGGGATATTTCGTGGCCTATAACGGCTCCAATCCCGCCGTAATTAACCGCTGCGTCTGCGCGATAATCGTAAAAAGGTGGTTGCAGGATGGCTGCAGGGAATACGATCTCGTTATAACTTGGGTTGTAGTATGCGTTTACGGTTTGTGGAGGCATGAACCATTCGGTTTTGTCTACAGGTTCTCCCAGTTTTGCCATAGTTTCCTTAACGTTCCATTTTCTGGCATTCATCATATTTTGGAAGAATGAACCTTCTTCATCATCTGGCCCTGCGATCTCAAGGTCGCTGTAGTCTTTCCATTCATCTGGATATCCAACTTTTATGGTGGTGGTCCCCAGCTTTTCTATGGCCTTTACCTTTGTACTGTCGCTCATCCAGGTGAGGTTATTGATCCTTACCTCAAAGGCTTTAATGATATTGGAGATCATTTCCTGTGCTTTCTCCTTAGCCTCTGGTGGGAAATTTTCCTCTACATATAATTTACCCAAAGCTTCGCCTAAAGTTCCATTTACAGTTGCAAGTGCACGTTCTTTAAGTGGTCGCTGTTCTTTTGCTCCCTGGAGGGTCTGGCTATAAAATTCCCAGTTTGCCCTTTCAATTTCAGTAGATAAGGTTCCGGTAGAATTATTGAAGATGGTCCAGGTTAAATATGTTTTCCAGTCCTCTACCTTATTGGTGCTAAAAGTTTTTTGTAATGCCTCCATGTATTTTGGCTGCGAAACAATAACTGTGTCAATATTGGAAGCTCCTATTTCCTCAAAATATTTGTTCCAGTCTATAGCTGATACCTGATTTTGAAGTTGAGAAACCTGCATAGGGTTGTATGTATTTCTTGCATCTCTGCGCTCTACTTTATCAAGCTGAGGCTCTGCCAGGCTGGTTTCAAATTCAAGAATGGTCTCTGCCTTTGCAGCGGCTTCTTCCCCTGACTCCCCAAGGTACTGGAGCATCCTGGTGATATGGGATTTATATTTTTCCCGAATTTCTTTTGAACTGGAATCATCTACTACATAGAAATCCCTGTCTGGCAGTCCAAGACCTGAAGGATACAGGTATGCCGCGTTTGAATTGCTGTCCTTGGCATCTGCACGCACGCTAAATGCAAAGAAACCTGCCCCGCCATATTGCTGCATTTCTGTAAGGAAATTCTGCAGGTCTTCTTTGTTTTCAATTGCCTTTACCTTGTCCAGGTAAGGCTTTAGTGGCTCTATACCTTTCTCATTCCTGGATACCGTATCCATAATGCTTTGGTATAGAAAAACTGCTTTAGCCTGGTCACTTGAGGCATCCAGATCTTTATTAGTGGATGCTTTCTCCAGCAGGGCCAAAGCCTGGGCATCTGTATTCTTTCTTAATTCGTGGAAGCTCCCCCAGGTGGTATACTCGTCCGGGATCTCTGTGGAATCTACCCATACCCCGTTTACATACCTAAAGAAATCGTTTCTTGGGCTTACGGTTGTATCCATATAAGCCAGGTTGATCCCTCGTGGTTCCTGCTCTGCATTCGCTTTCCTGTCATCATTGTTACAGCCGCTCAATACGGCTGCCCCAATAGCTGAAAGGAACATTACTTTGGTTAATCTTTTCATTCTAATTACCTGATTAAAAATTTACGCGCTAAAGTACTAAAAAGAAGCATATTAAAAACTCTTACAAAAGAGAACCATTTTTCTGATAAAATGTGGAGGCCAATGAAGGATTCGGCTAATGGATTATTGCCTGAGGTCTTCTATAAGAGCCCGGTCAAAGTCTCTCTTCAGTTCAGTTACTTCTTCAACATTTTCATTTGGAATGGCTATAGAAAGGACGTAATGCTTGATCTTCCATCCTTCAGCAGTATTTTCCAGAACTCCGGAGCCCCTGCATATTCCCATTTGGGTATCTAGAAGTTCATCAAACCAGGCGATATCCCCTTCCGCAGAAAAATAAATATTCCTTTCAAGTGCACTGAAACTCCAGGCTGTTCCCCTGTCAAAATATGGTTTTGCAAATGACCGGAATTCCTCGTTTTGCCAGTTCTCAGTTGCATCGGTGCCAATGAAAACGCCATCCCCTGCCATAAGATTAAAATATCCCTCATAATTGGCCTGGCCGGCTGCGGCGTGCCAGTCGTTTAGCAGCAGGTTGATAGAATCCTTAGCGCTTTCAGGATCAATTGTCTCAATGTTTGTTTGAGCTTTAAATTCGCAGCCTGTAATCGTTAATAGTAGAAGAAGTACTCGAATTGTTTTCATGAGCTAGAGACTTGTAACAGTATCCTGGATAGTGCCTGCCCCAATACCTGTGGGAGGCAGGATTTGGCGTGGAAGGGAGAGTGTGTCCTCCTCTGGCTGGAAGTCATCCAGCTCTTTTTCAAAGTCCTCCAGGGTTTTAAGGAAAAGTTCATTGATCTGTAACTTGAAATTATTAAAATCTACCGGAAGTTCCTCTGCCGTGGCCTTAATGGCTTCTGGCCTGTCGCTTCTTCTTTTGGCCATATGTTCCAAAACTTTGGCTTTCGTATAGAGGACAGTTACCCTGGTTTGTATGGAATTGGTCTTTAAACTATCTGGTACGCTTTGCCTGAGATTTTCCATTATTTCTGCAATAGGGGTGGCATTTGAGATTACATCATTCACGGTGTAGTTGTCAAAATTCTCGATCTCACTTTGAGCTGTTAAGTAGGCGAGCCAGTTCATGGTTATTTCCCTGGCTTCTGGCTGCAGTACCACTTCCTCATTGGGTACATTAAGGTTGCGCTGGTAAATAGTGGTGTCTATTTCTTCTTTTGCATTGCCTTCCTGGTCACTATCTCCCTGGTTGCCACAGCTGCTAACTAAAAATAAAAAAACTAATAAGAATAAAATCTTCATACCTGGATCTAAGAGAACAAAGTTAATCAAAACCTTTTTCCAATCCAGCAAAAATAGATATTGTACAATCTTCATTTTAAGTGGAATCTTTATAGGTTCTTTTGCGAAATCAATATATTTGCACAACAAAATTTAAAAAATGAGTTCCAGGAAAATTTTAATTATTGGTGCTGCCGGACAAATAGGAAGTGAGCTAAGCTTGGCATTAAGGGAGAAATATGGAAAGGAGAATGTGATCACCAGCGATATCAAGGCAGGTGGTGAAGAACTTATGGGATCTGGCCCGTTTGAGATTGCAAATGCCATAGACAGGGAGCGTATCGAAGAACTTATTGAACAACACGAGATCACAGATGTCTACCTTATGGCCGCTTTGCTAAGTGCAACAGCAGAGAGGTTACCAATGAAGGCCTGGGAACTCAATATGGAATCCCTTTTTATCATCCTGGAACTGGCCAGGGAAAAGAAAATTCAAAAAGTATTCTGGCCTTCAAGTATAGCTGTCTTTGGGCCAACTACTCCTAAGAATGATACCCCGCAAACAACCATTATGGAGCCCACAACTGTATACGGCATCTCTAAGCAAACGGGGGAACGCTGGTGTGAATGGTACTTCAGGAAACATGGAGTTGATGTGAGAAGCATACGATACCCTGGTATCATAAGTTATAAAACCCTGCCCGGCGGTGGTACGACAGATTATGCTGTGGAGATATTTCATGAAGCTATTAAAACCTCAGGATATACATCATTTTTAAGTGAAGATACAAGCCTTCCCATGATGTTTATGGACGACGCAATAAAGGCAACAATTGATATCATGGAGGCCCCGGCAGAGAAAATAAAAGTGAGGTCCTCCTACAACCTCTCAGCAATGAGCTTTACGCCGGCCGAACTCGCTACAGAAATCAAGAAACATATTGCAGAATTCGAGATATCCTATGATCCCGATTTCAGGCAGGAGATCGCCAATTCCTGGCCGGGTAGTATAGATGACAGCGCTGCAAGAAATGACTGGAACTGGAAACACGATTATAACCTTGAAAAACTTACCACGGCAATGCTGGAGGGGTTAAAAAGTATGGCCTAACCCTTCGGGCTGCTCAAAGCCATAATTTCTCAATAACCGGAAATTTTAACCCACAAAAAAACCCGCTTTAAAAGCGGGTTTCTATGTTAGGTTGCGATTTAAAATATAAAAATATATTAATCGTTGATCACACGCACTTGTGCTGCGGTTAATCCTTTTCTTCCTTCTTCTTCAACGTACTCAACTTTGTCACCTTCGTTCAAAGTCTCACCATTAAGACCTGTAACGTGAACGAAAATGTCTCTTCCTGTTTCGTCGTTTGTAATGAATCCATAACCTTTAGACTCATTGAAAAATTTAACTGTACCTTCCATTGTAAAAAAAATAAATAATTAATAAAGCACAAACTTACATATTTTTATTTATCAGTATTAGTTAAATTAAAATTCTTTTTAACGTTATTGATTATTAGCTAGTTAATCAAATCTTTTATCCCTTCCTTCTTCCTTCATTTTCTTTATGTTTTTATCAGATAGGGTATAATCTTCAAGTCTTTTTCCTTTCCATCTTACATATAAAAAGATAGGCATAAGTATAAATGCGCTGGCTAGAACTGCAAGTCCAATAATGCGGTCACCAAGTACCACATCCTCATTTATCCTGTAATAGAATCCTGTACCAATAGCCAGGATTATAAGAACTGTCAATATTTTTAGGAAGTTCATCATAATTAAACTGTTACTTCAATTAGTTTTTGCCTGTAGGCGGTCAATAATTTAGACTTTGAAATAAAGCCAATATATTTTCCTTCATCCACTACCGGAAGGTTCCACGCGTCACTCTCCTGAAATTTTTTCATAATGGTTTTTGTTGAATCCTTATTTATATCTATTATATCTGGTGCAACCTGCATAAGTTCCCTCACCTTTATTTCATCATAAAGTTCCCTGTTGAACATAACTGGCCGAACATCATCCAGGAGGATAATGCCCAAAAATTGTTCCTTTTCATCAATAACAGGGAAAAGGCTTCGGGAGGATTTTATTACCCCTTTATGCACTATGTCTCCCAGGGTCTCATCAACTTTCACCGCGACGAAATTGGTTTCAAGTACCTGTCTTATGTCCAGGAGGGTAAGTACAGCCTGGTCTTTATTGTGAGTAATTAACTCCCCGCGGGCTGCCAAATCCAAAGTATAAACAGAATGTTGCTGGAACTGTGAGGTGATCATAAAGGAAATCGCCGCGGTAATCATAAGCGGTACAAATAGCTCATATCCACTGGTGAGCTCGGCAATAAGGAAAATGGCTGTAAGGGGGCATGCATAATGCCGGCTACCAGTCCCGCCATGCCCACCATCGTGAAATTACTAACAGATAAAGGGGTTCTAAGAAATCCAAGATTATTAATAATAAGTGCAAAGCAGTGTCCCATAGCACTACCCATAAAAAGTACAGGTGCGATGATTCCTCCAACCCCCCCTGCGCCAATGGTGAGGGAGGTAGCGATGATCTTGAAGACCACCAGCCCTGCAAGCAGCCCTACAACGACCCAAATATTCTCTGTGAGATCCCCGAATAAATTATTCTGAAGGGCATACATGTAATTTTCCTGCAGCAAATTATTGATCACATCGTAACCTTCCCCGTACAAAGGTGGAATGAAAAATATAAGGGCCCCAAGGATACTTCCTCCCAACAGTAGACGGTAAAATGGTGAAGTTATCCTGCTGAAGAATCTTATGATCCTGAAATATATTTTTGTAAAATAAATAGAGCACATGGAGGCTATCACTCCCAGAAGAATGTAAAAAGGTACCTGGGATATTTCAAACTCATCTGATAATTGATAATTAAGAATAATTTCTGAACCTGAAAAAAAGTAGGTTGTAAGGATCGCCGAAACCGATGCCAGTAACAAAGGGATCATCGATATAAGGGTGAGATCTAGGCTAAAGATCTCTATTGCAAAAATGATCGCTGCGATGGGTGCCTTAAAAAGAGCAGACATGGCACCTGCGGCGGCGCAGCCAATAAGAAGGGTCCTTGATGCCTGGTTAAACCTGAAAAGCCGGGAAAGATTAGAGCTTATTGCAGCTCCTGTCACTACTGTGGGGGCTTCCAGTCCTACAGATCCTCCAAAACCCACAGTTATGGGTGCCGTGAGGAGGGAGGCGTAGGTCTGGAACCTGCGCATGATCCCGCTCTTTTGTGCAATTGCCCGCAGGGTGGTAGGTATGCCACCTCCAACCTCTTTTTTGAACCCATATTTAACTATAAGTAACGTAATTGTTAAACCTACTAAAGGGAATATGAAATAAAAAGCAGCATGATAATTTGCCACAAACTCTCCTTCAAGTAAACGCTGGATGTAATGGGTGAGGTTTTTTATGGTTACCGCCACAAGGCCGGCAATGAAGCCAATAAGCGCACTAAGGAACATCAGGAATTGATGATGGGTGATATGCCTGTTCCTCCACAAGGCAAACTGTTCCAGAGATGAGGTAAAATTTAGAAACAAGGGTTTTAAAATTTATGGTGAAGATAAAAAATCCTGCCGTAAAGCAGGATCTTTTACATCTTATGTATCTAATACTTATTGCTTCACAGGCTTTTCAATCTTAACCTGTAAATGTAATTCCTTAAGTTGGGCTTCATCAAGTTTTGCAGGGGCATCAATCATGACATCCCGGCCATTGTTGTTTTTTGGAAAAGCAATATAATCCCTTATTGTTTCCTGCCCTCCAAGAATAGCCACCAGCCTGTCGAAACCAAAAGCGATCCCACCGTGTGGAGGAGCGCCATACTCAAAAGCATTCATTAGGAATCCAAATTGTTCTTTTGCTTCCTCCTGGGTGAAACCAAGATAATCAAACATCATAGCCTGGGTTGCCTTGTCGTGTATCCTTATGGACCCACCTCCAATTTCATTTCCGTTGAGCACCAGGTCATAGGCATTGGCCCGTACTTTACCCGGTTCTGTAGCCAGTAGTTTTATATCTTCAGGTTTTGGAGAAGTAAAGGGGTGGTGCATCGCGTGATAGCGTTCTGTTTCCTCATCCCATTCCAGTAGCGGGAAATCTACTACCCAAAGGGGAGCAAAAATATTTGGGTCTCTTAAGCCCAATTCAGTTGCCAAATACATTCTTAAGGCACTTAACTGTGTCCTTGTCTTTTGGGTATCTCCTGCCATGACCAGGATGAGGTCACCGGGTTTTGCACCTGTGGTTTGCGCCCATCCAAGAAGATCTTCAGCTGAATAGAATTTATCTACAGATGATTTTACAGTTCCATCTTCATTATATTTTGCCCAAACAAGTCCGTTTGCGCCAATCTGCGGGCGTTTTACCCAATCTATCAATTTATCTATTTCCTTGCGGGTATATGAGGCAGCACCGGGTACAGCAATACCTACGATAAGTTCCTGCTGGTCAAAAACATTAAATCCTTTATCCTTCACCTGGGTGGTAAGCTCTGCAAACTCCATCCCAAACCGAATGTCTGGTTTATCATTACCATATTTTTGCATGGCATCATCATAGGTCATTCGTGGGAAATCTTCCAAGTCCACTCCTTTAATTTGCTTAAGGAGGTGCCTGGTCAATCCTTCAAAGGTATTCAGGATGTCTTCCTGTTCCACAAAAGCCATTTCACAGTCTATCTGGGTGAATTCCGGCTGCCGGTCTGCACGCAGGTCTTCATCACGAAAACATTTTACGATTTGGAAATATTTATCCATTCCTCCTACCATAAGAAGCTGCTTAAAAGTTTGAGGCGACTGTGGAAGTGCATAGAATTGCCCTTCATTCATCCTGCTTGGAACCACGAAATCCCTTGCACCCTCTGGAGTGGACTTAATAAGATAAGGAGTCTCCACTTCGACAAAACCTTCAGCAGAAAGATAATTCCTAACTTCCATTCCTACTTTATGGCGAAACAGAAGACTTTCCTTTACAGGGTTTCTTCGAATGTCCAGGTAACGGTATTTCATTCTTAATTCCTCGCCTCCATCAGTCTCATTTTCTATAGTAAATGGGGGAGTTAGTGAGGGGTTCAGCAGGGTAAATTCTGAAACCAGGATCTCCACATCGCCCGTTGGCATTTGCGGATTTTTAGATTCCCTCTCTATCACCTTTCCTTTAACCTGAATGACAAATTCCCTGCCCAGCTCTGCCGCTTCTTTCATCATTGCAGCCGGCGTGCGCTCTTCATCAAAAATAAGCTGGGTAACGCCATACCTGTCCCGCAGGTCTACCCAAATCATAAATCCCTTGTTACGTATTTTTTGCACCCACCCGGCAAGAGTGATCTCTTTTCCTATATGAGATGCTCTTAGCTCTCCACAGTTATGACTTCTGTACATATGATTTTCATTCAAATTTTAAAAGAGCAAAAGTAAGAAGATAGAGTGGTTTCTAATGTTTTTAGGCTTTAAAAATTAAAATTTTGGTTGTTCTAAGCTTAACATATCTAATCCCAATGTTAACTTAATGTTATGTAATCATTGCTTTAATGTAAATATTTTGTATATTTGAGATAATCTCCCAAAAAATAGAGCTATGAAGATATTTAGATGTTTACTTGTATTCGCAGTATTTGCATTTTTTACAAATTCAAATGCCCAGGAAAAACCACCGGTTTTTGAGGAACATGGAGAATTAATTAAAGGAACTTTTTATTATGAAGATGGAAGTGTTAGACAGGAAGGTACGTACAAGGACGGAAAGCTCCACGGGAAATGGATTTCTTATGGACAGGACGGTAAAAAGAATGCCCTTGCGGAATATGCCGAAGGACAAAAGACCGGGAAGTGGTTTTTTTGGTCTAATGGCGATGTTTTAAATGAGGTAGATTACAGTGAAAACAGGATTGCTGAAGTAAAGGTTTATAAGAATACCGGAGAGCGATTAACGGTAAATTAAGGCAGACTATATAAATTATATCAACCCGGAGCATTTGAAACGCTCCGGGTTTTCTGTTTTTAGGATTTTGGCTATCTTGACCAAGTTCAATGTTTATATGCGAAATTATTACATATTCGTTTTTTTATTCTTTCTCATCATACCTATAAAAGCGCAGGAGAAAAGCTTTCTAGACCTTTATGCTCAATATCTTAGTTTTTATGGTGCCGAAAAATTATACGATACTAATATTCAGGAGATAAAAGGGAATGAAAATAGAATTCTTAAGTATGATTCGAAGACTTTTAAACTATACAAAGATTCAATAAATACCCATGCAATCCAACGGGTTTCTATTGAATTTACTGAGAATATGGATCTTCAGGAAGTGTTTAATGACCTGGCAATCTTTCCCAATTTATTCTATTTGAAGCTGGAAAATATAAAGTTTTTTGGTGATCCCATTCAAGTCGATTTCCCGAAAGACCTTAGTGGAATAAGTGGGGTTAATTTTATCAATTTCTATGGCAGGTTTAGCTGGGATTTCAATGGTATTTTCGATCAATTACGGGAATTGGAGAATCTGAGATATCTTGCACTAATTAATTTTGGAGAGGATGAAGAGATAGCTGCAAATATAGGTTTGTTGTCTTCTTTGGAAGGTTTATCACTATCTGGAAGATATGGAGCCGGAATTCCAAACTCGGTCTCAGAGCTTAAAAACCTAAAAAGCCTGGCTCTTTCAGCCGACCTATTTCCTGATTTCCATGATCAGGTGCAGAAATTTAAAAACAATCCTCAACTTAAAGAGATCTACCTTAATAGTTTCAAATTAGAGGAAGAGGATTATCCTGTTTTTAAAGAATTTACCTCGATTGAAAGACTTGAACTTCGCAATGTGGAAATTAACGATCTGGATGAGTTTCTTGGAAATACATCTGGAAACAGGAATTTAAAACATCTGGTAGTTTTTGGAACTAAAACTTCCAATTTCTCCACCGGCCTTAATTCTTTCGAAAAATTGGAATATTTGCGTTTAGAACGTGTTGGGGAAGATATTGAGGTGCCGCAGCAGGTCTATAACTTAAATAATCTTGAAAAATTAATAATCTCAGATAATGAAACTTTTCAAAGTTTGGATATAGCAATTAAGAACTTAAATAATCTCAAAGAACTTTCAATTTACTTTACCAGCTTAAAGCAAATACCAGCGGAAATTGGAGAGCTAGTCAATCTTGAGGAGTTGAATTTAAAAAGAAATAAGATTGAAAAACTTCCGGATGAAATATCATCTTTAACTTCTCTCACAAAGTTTTACATAAACCATAATCATTTGGGTATGTTGCCAGCTGAAATTGGTAACTTAAAAAACCTGCAGGAGCTTCATCTTCATAGGAACCTGTTAAAGTATTTACCTGCTAGTTTTTCAAATTTAAAAGCTTTGGAACTAGTGCATTTGGAGGAAAATGATCTAAAAAAATTACCGGAGGACTTTGGTAAACTTAGTTCATTAGAAATCTTAGATCTTTCAAAGAACTTGTTACAGGAGTTGCCCAAATCTTTTGGTAATTTATCAAGATTAAGAACAGTTCGCCTGGACAATAACGATTTAAAAGAATTACCCAAAAACATAGGCCAATTAACGAACCTTGAAAGAATTTCCTTTAATAATCATTATAATGATTTTATAAGTAGTTATGATCTTGAAACGAGAGAAATTGTAAAAGACACCACCCGCATCGAGAGAAAACATAATAGAATAAAATATCTCCCCGTAGGTTTTTCACAGTTAGAACATTTGAAATTTATAAGACTGGAAAATAATCCTATAGATGGGAGGGCTTTCTTTAATATTCTGAAAGATCTAAAGTCAAAAGAATATTATGTGGACCTCAAAAATTGTGGGATTGATGACCTTCCAGCAACAGGGTGGGATAATATTCTTGTAGAGTCTCTTTCCCTGAGTAATAATCAAATTAGTGTTCTACCCAGTAATATAATGAATGCTCCATATCTAAGGACTTTAGACCTGTCAAATAATCCTATTGGAGAATTATCCAGATATTATTCCAGGAAAGAGCAATTGATCATTGCATTCTATGAAGCCGGATTTATTGACAGGAGTGACTTACCGGCCAATGAAGGTATTGCAGAAGCCTTATTGAATATTGGTTATAATAAGAAGGACCGGAGTAAACGGTTAGAGTTTTTTGAGCACGCCTTTGAAGTTGATGCTCAATTTACAGATTCCAGAATACGTGCAAGTGATTATGCCGAAACTTTAGCCAATGCTGGGAATTTTGAAAAGGCCATTAAATATTACGATAGGGCCATTGAACGAGATACCGCCCGTGGCCCTTATGTATTAAATTTTATACATCCGAACTTTCGGAACAGGGCAAAGGCGCACCTGGCCGTAGGTGATACCCTGGCGGCAATTAAAGGTCTCGCTTATGTATCCCAAAGGTTTAACTCTGGGGATTGGGCAGAGGCAGCGTTACTGGCAAGGGCAATAGAGGAAGATTCTTTGGCTGCAGATTATTTTTCAGAGGGAGAGAAATTTTATAAAAAATATATTCAACATAATCTTGAAGCAGGACAGGTAGATTTTGGATATCAATTAAGTCTTCTGGAGCTTTACATAATCAAGGAAGATCTTCCTGCAGCCCAGGATTATCTCGATTACCTTAAGAAAGAGCAAATTCAACAGAAGGATAAGCAACTCCTTTTAAGATATTTGGAACAGGTTTTAAAAATACTTCAGGATAAAGCGAAAGAATCTGAGCTGCAAAGTTTTAGACATGAGGTCCAGATAACTGAAACCCAAATTTCCTCATGGAGCTTTGAACTTATTTATAGCTGGCTGGACCTAAATAATATGGAAAAAATAAAAATCAACAGAATAAAGGAACTAACGAAAGCCATGGAGAATAAAAAATAGCAAAAACCCCGGGTCTCTTGGCCGGGGTTTTTGTTATTAAAAAGTCATTTATATTATACCTGTTTTATGCTTTTAAGGCGCTTTCTCGCAGTTCGTTTATTGCGAACATTCACTTTCATCCTATTCACCAGGTAGAACATTACCGGTACAACAATAAGTGTAAGAAAAGTAGCGAAGATCAATCCGAAAATAACGGTCCAGGCCAGCGGGCCCCAGAAGATCACGTTATCTCCTCCAATTTTAATATTGGGAGCATAATCTATAAAGAGTCCGAAGAAATCAATGTTTAAACCTACTGCAAGTGGAATCAATCCCAATACCGTAGTGATGGCGGTCAATAGTACAGGTCTTAACCTTGATTTTCCACCGGCTACGATGGCTTCAAAATATTCTTCTCTTGTAAGGAGCTCATGGTCCTCATATCCCAACTCAGCTTTTTTCCTGTCTACCAGGAGCTGGGTGTAATCAATGAGTACGATCGCATTGTTCACCACGATCCCCGCGAGGGAAATGATCCCCATCATTGTCATTATAATGATAAAGTCCATCTGGAAAATTACCAGTCCCAGGAATACACCCGCTAAGCTTAGTACCACCGCCATTAATATAATAGCCGGTTTGGAAACTGAATTGAATTGCGCGACCAGTATTAAAAGGATTCCGCCAAGAGCGATCAATAAAGCCTTAAGCAAAAAGCTCATATTTTCAGCTTGTTTTTCCTGTTCCCCTGTAAACTCCAAACTCATTTCCTTTGGAAGATCATAGTTATTTAGTGCCGATTTTAATTGCTCCACAATCTCGTTTCCATTAAAATCCTGCAGGACATTAGAGTAAATAGTGATAACCCTCTTCAGGTCTTTTCTTTTAATAGAATTAAAAGTAGAGGTCTCCCGGGTTTCAATAACCGATGAAATAGGCACCTGTACCAATTCTCCCTGGTTGTTCCTGAAGGTTACAGGTTGATTGAAAAGGGCGATCTGGTCATAACGCAGGTCTTCATTAAATCTCACATTGATTTGATAATCATCATCACCATCTTTAAATGTAGAGACTTCTTCCCCATATATGGCACGTCTTAGCGTTTGTCCTACAGAGGAGGTTGATACGCCCAGCTGCCCTGCCTTTCGACGGTCTACTTTAATTCCAAGCTCCGGTTTAGATTTGTTTACATCAATATTTAATTCTTCAATTCCTGCTATTCCAAGGCTATTTATGTAATCTTTAATGCCTTCTGCCTGCAGTAACATTTCATCATAATTTTCTCCTTTAAGTTCTATGTTAATGGGATAACCAGAAGGAGGACCGGCTGCATCTTTTTCTACTATTATAGAAGCCCCGGTGAAACCCCTTACCGCTTCCCGAACTTCGCTAAGCACATGACTGCTTGCTACCCCGCGCCTTTCGCTGAATTCCCTCATCGAGAGGGTAACTTTACCCTTGTGAGGCATATCGTTTTGCTGCCCGCCATCGGTCTGCGGGTTTCCTGCGCCCTGTCCAACCTGGGAGATGGCACTCTCTACCATATAATTATACCCGTCTTCATCCTCATATTTCTTTATAACCTCAAAAATCCTTTGCTCCACCTGTTTGGTGAGCTCGTTGGTTTTGTGAATATCAGTCCCTTCAGGAAATTCGATGTAAGTGATGATCTGGTTTGGTTCATTTTCAGGAAAGAACAACACATTTGGCTGTACCAGTCCCACAAGTACAAAAGAGAAAATAAGCAGTCCAAGCGTTCCGAAGAAGAACATGTACGCTTTCTTCTTCCGCAGGGCAAACTTTAAAAAGCGTTCATAGTTATTCTCCAGTTTCTTTAATGCACGATACTGGAAGTAATCTACGCCCTTTGAAAGAACATACTTGTAGAACCAAAGCATAATAGCAGCAAAGAGCAGGATATTCCCAATTGCGCGGGAAACCCCGGCATCTATAATAAAACCTGTCACTACCAGCAGCAGTCCACTTCCTGCAAGGATCACACTTAGCCTTACCAGTTTTTTCTTTGTAAACTCCTTCTCCTCGGTTTGCATGAAACGCGAGGTTAGCATCGAATTAATAATGAGGGCAACAAACAAAGAGGATCCAAGTACTATTGAAAGGGTCATAGGGAAGATCATCATGAACTTACCAATTGTTCCCGGCCACAGTCCAAGGGGGAAGAAGGCAGCAAGGGTAGTGGCAGTTGAAGCAATAATAGGCCAGGCAATTTCTCCAAGTCCCTGTTTGGCTGCTTTAATCCTGGGCATACCCTGATCCATAAGGGAATACACATTCTCTACCACAACAATCCCGTTATCCACAAGCATCCCCAATCCCATTACCAGTGCAAAGAGCACCATGGTGTTCAGGGTAATTCCAAGGGTGGAAAGGATAATAAAAGAAAGGAACATTGAAAGAGGGATAGCAAAACCAACGAATAAGGCGTTCCTGAAACCAAGGAAGAACATAAGCACTACCACCACCAGGATCACTCCAAAAATTATATTGTTCACCAGGTCATCTACCTGGATTTGTGTTTTAATTGACTGGTCATTAGTAAGTGATACTTCCAGGCTTTCTGGCAGGTAAGTTTCCTTTTCAACCTCAATGATCTTTTTGATCTCATCTACCGCCTCGATCATATTACTGCCGGCACGTTTTTTCACGTCCAGCATCACCACAGGATCACCATATTCCCTGGCAAAAGTGGTAGCATCTTTTTCCTGGAACCTTATTTGTGCGATATCCCTTAGGAAGATATTACCGTCTTCTCTTTTCACCACCACATTCTCCAGCTCTGCGGGGTCTTCTATTTCTCCTATGATGCGTATATTCTTCTGGAGGTTGTTGGTGATAATATTTCCTCCGGAAATTGTCCTGTTCTCTGCGCTAACAGAGTTGACCACATCGTCAAAGCTCACCTTGGAGGCGGTCATCCTGTAGACATCCAGGGCGATCTCGATCTCCATCTCCTCAGCCCCACGAATGGTGGCTTCTTTAATCTGCGGAAGGATCTCAATACGATCCTGCAAATATTCCCCATACTCCTTTAATTGCTGTACAGTAAAATCTCCCGTCAAATTAATATTGAGGATGGGTTGCTCTTCTGAAAGATTAAGATCAAAGACATTGGGTTCTACCTTTGCGCCGTTATCCAGGGTAGGCCAGGTAGTCTCTGCCTTTACCAGGTCTACCTTATCCTTGATCTTTTGCCGGGCTACATCAACACTCACATCATCATCAAACTCCACTATTACCATGGAATAATCCTGGAATGTGGTGGAACTAATTTCCTTAACCCCTCCCACATTATTGAATTCCTGTTCTAAAGGCTCTGTGATGAATTTCTCAACATCTTCAGCCGAGTTTCCCGGGTTGATGGAACTTACATAGATCTTGGTCTCAATGATCTCGGGAAAGGATTCCCTGGGCATACTGTAGTAGGAAATGAGCCCACCTACAAGTACAATGGCTATGATCACGTATACGGTCATCCTGTTCTCAATTGCCCAGGATGATATTTTAAATTCTTTATCTATTTTTTTACTCATAGTAAGGCTATATGCTAACTGCTGCTTAGTTTCTTAATTTTACCCGTTGCCCGTCGCGCAGGTTACGGCCACCTTCAACGATCACTTCATCCCCGCTTTGGATACCCTCGAGTACTTCGACCCTGTTATCCTGTTTATAGCCGGTATCAATGATCACTCTTTCTGCAGTACCAATACTGTCATTTTCAGGTTTGAAAACATAGATGAGACTTTCACCCATGGAATTCTTATATACGGCACTTTCAGGAATTACAGTAGCATCTTCAGCTGTATAATCATTCAGTTTTACTGTCGCTATAAGGTTTGGCTTGATCATCCCCTCATCATTCGGTAACGAAACCTCAATTTGGAATGTGCGGTTGTTGGGATTGATAAAATTTCCAACCTGCCTTACCTTGCCTTCGTATTGTTTATCAATTGCTGAAATTTCCACGATCACTTCACTTCCCACCTGTATTTGGTTGAGGTAAGTTTCGGGAACAGATGCCTGCACATACATATTTTTAAGATTTACAAGCCGGAATAATTGATTTTGCCCGGGGCTTACCACCTGGCCTTCATCTGATATCACTTCATCTATTACCCCGCTAAAGGGAGCTCTTACCTGCGTTTTCCCTAGTTGGGAACGTAACTGGTCTACAGCATTTTGTGCACTTTGATAGGTGGTTTGGGCTTCCAAAAACTGGATCTCAGAGCCAATGTTCTGTTCCCATAATCTCTGCTGTCGCTCATAAGTTGTCTTGGCAAGTGCTGCCTGTGCCTCCAATTGTGCAAGCTGGCTGGAAAGCCCGCCGTCATCTATAGTTGCCAAAAGGTCCCCGCGGTTCACCCGGTCGCCTTCACTTACCAATATGCGGGTGAGAACCCCAGAAAACTCAGGGTAAATGATAATATTCTCACGGGTTGCAACATCTCCCTGCACCCGGGTATAATGCCTGAAGGTGGTGTCCCTTATTATTTCTGTAGTGACAAGGGCGAGCCTTAGCGATGGGTCCAGGTCATTAATAGCGGCATCAAGTTTTTCCATCTTTGTGGCGAGATCCCTTTGCTCTTTGCTTAATTCAACCCGCTTAGCCCTTATTTGGTCAAGATCCTGGGATGCTATCACCTCGTCTACAGAGTTTTCCTCGCTATTGCCGCAAGAAATAAGCAGGATGGAAAGGAAGGATATATAAAGTAACTTTTTCATAGTAATGCTTAATGAGATTTAATTTTTATCGGAATATTTCGTGGTGTCAAGAAGGTTCTCCAGGGTTGCTTTGGTAGTAATTACCTCCAGCATAGATTGAAGAAGATCCTGTTGAGCCGCAAATAATTGTCTTTGTGCTTCACTTAGCTCAAAACTTGTTGCAATACCTTCAAAGAATTTTACCTGGTTCTTATTTTCAATACGCTCTGCCAGTGCAAGGTTCTTCTTTTGTGCTTGATAGTTCTCGAGACTAAACTCATAATCGTTCTTTGCTGAATTGATCTCGAGCCTTATTCTGTTTTCTGTATCATCAAGTTCCAGTAGGGCCTGCTCATATTCTATCTTCATTTGTTGAGTCTTTGCGCCCCGCAACCCACTGCTGAATATTGGAATATTAAGACTTACCCCAAGGATGGATTGATTAAAATAATCCTGATCGCTATTGAAGAAGGTAAATTGCTCGCTAAAACCCTGCACCCCATAGTTCAAAAATCCTGTAATGGAAGGAAGAGCCTTGGCCTTTTCAAGTCTCACAAAGATCCTGGCAGCTTCAGCATTATTTGATGCTATACGATAGTCAATGTTCTCTTCTACAGGGATCTCTTTTGTGAGCAGGTTTAGGTCATAATACTTCATAGCCAGGCTATCAAGATCCTCAGTTAAGGTTAGCCGTGTGTCTGTTGGCAGGCCAAGTGTCAAATTGAGCATCTCATAGGAAATGTCTCTCATGCGCCTGCTTCGGTTAAGGTTATTTTGCAATCCCAGGAGAGTGATCTCCAGCTGCTCCACATCCTCTTCTTCAGCAAAACCCGTTTCGAAGATCTTTTGGGTATCGGTAAAGTTCTTTTCAATAGATCCCACATTCTTTTCAAGGATCTGCACGCTTTCTTCAGCTAAAAGAACATTCCCGTAAGCAGTTATGATCGATTCCTTTACAGAAAGATCTGTTTTGGTTTTCGCATTCCTTGAAATTTGTAGCAGGGTTTTTGCCGATTGTACGCCCACGATGTAAGAACCATCGAAGATCAATTGATTCCAGGTAGCGGTGCCGGCCAGGCTGTGCTGGGTTCCAAACCTTACGGGTACAAAAGTTCCGGGTTCTCCTCCGGCCAGTTCAGCGGGAAGCAAGGTTACAGGACGCTCAAGTAAATTTTGATAATCCACGTTTGCCGATAGTTGGGGCAAGCCCTGTGCAATGATCTCCCAACGCTGTTTTAGAGTTTTTTCTACTTCCTTTTGAGCAATTTGAGAGGTGTAATTATTTTCCAAACCAAAAATTATAGCTTCCTCCAGGGAAAAAGTATAGGCCTGTGGTGCCTCCTGCTCCTGCGCAAATACTTGACTGGTAAAAAATATAACACCTATTATTATATAGAACTTCTTCATTTTAATCTACAATAGTTAAAAATTCCTTCAGTTTTTCAAATCCTTTGGGAGTTACGATTGCCCTAAGGTGATATTCCAGGTAATTTTCTGTTAGTTCCCTCATGGAGTATTTCGTAACAGGAAAAACCTCATTATTCTTGATGGCCATCATGCCTACGAAATAAAATTTGCTTATAAAATCAACTGGTATGGATTGCCTGTAATATCCTCCGTTTATTCCTTTTTCCAGATTATCGGCTATGCTGCAGTGCATAGTGTGAAGGTGATGTTTTTGTACATCTTCGTATACCCGTGGATAATATTTGTTGAGCTGAAATTGTGGAGAAGATTTTTCATCTTTCAAATGGTGCATCACAAATTTTTTGATCTCAAACAGTTCAGCAATAGGATTAAGATCTTTTTTGCGAATCTCTTCTATCCCTTTGTCAATGGTTTCCAGCAGGTGATAGGTGGTGGCTTCAACCAGTTTTGATTTTGTGGGAAAATGAGCATAAATTGTTTTCTTGGAGATACCCATTTTATTGGCAATATCGTCCATTGTCACACTTTTGAAACCCAGGTTTAAAAAGAGGTCGGCGGCAGTATAGGTTATTTCTTTCTTCATTTTCATTTTCTGAGGGCGCAAAGATACAATAGGAAACTTTAAAAACTAGTAAAGTTTCCTAAAATTTTTCTTCAGTCGTGACTATCCAAATATTTTATAATTATCCTATTTTAGCTGCAAAATTCTTCGAATGCTATCAGTTGCTCAATACCGTGAGGCTTTTTTGGATTATCTAAATAAGAAAGTTGTAACCAAAGAACCCGTCAATCTTTATGAACCTATTACCTATATACTTAACCTGGGAGGGAAACGCCTTCGCCCGGTTTTGGTTTTAATGTCTGCAGAGATTTTTGACGCACCTTATACAAAAGCCCTGGATGCGGCTCTTGCTATAGAAGTATTTCACAATTTTTCACTTGTTCATGATGATATAATGGATGATGCTCCTTTGAGAAGAGGGAAAAGTACAGTGCACGAAAAATGGGATCTCAATACCGGGATATTATCGGGAGATGCTATGCTCATTAATGCTTATCAATTATTTGAAAATTATGAAGGCCCGGTCTTTAAGGAACTGGCCCGGCTTTTCACCAGGACAGCAATACAGGTTTGCGAAGGGCAGCAATATGATGTTGATTTTGAGAGCCGGGATGATGTGACCATTGATGATTACCTCAAAATGATAGAATATAAAACCGCCGTATTAGTTGGTGCATCATTACAAATGGGAGCCATAATTGCAGAGACGACACCTCAATGCAAAACAGCGGTTTACGAATACGGAAGGCTACTTGGAATAGCATTTCAATTGCAGGATGATTATCTCGATGCATTTGGAGATCCTGAGACCTTTGGGAAACAGCCGGGGGGAGATATTATTGAAAATAAGAAAACCTTTTTATACCTAAAAGCCCTTGAGAATGCAGGTTCTGCAGAAGCCAGCCAGCTGGAGCATTTATATTCTATTGATCCTACAGAGAACAGCGGTAAGATAGAAGCTGTGAAGAGTATTTTTGAAAGCAGTGGCGCTGCATCACTTGCCAGGCAGGAAATTGAAAAATATACCCAACTGGCATTTGATGTGCTAGATAAGATAGATTTGCCTGCTCCCAAAAAGGAACTGCTTAGAAAATTTGGTTCTTCCCTTATGGAGAGGCAGGTTTAAAAATAAACGCTCACAAAGGGCATAAGGGCATTGCGATAAAAACTCCTGTCGCTGTGAAGTACATCATAACGTATTCCTGTCACTATAGGGCCGGTATTATAACCTATTCCCAGGAAAAGTGCCGGCACCCAATAAGTGTCTTTTCTATTTCCTCCCTCCAGTTCATAGCGGCGGGTAATGTGGAGCTGTTCAAACTCTGTCGATAACTGCAGCCCCCTTATTGGCCTTAGCATACCTATAAGGCTGCCGCCGAAGCTGTTGGTATTAAAATTCCTTTGAGAGGCATAAGCAGCACTCAATCCAGCTCCTGCAGAGAAGGTGTTGTTGAAATCATAAATGGCTGATGGGGCCAGTAGACCGGTAAAAAATCCCTTCCCAAAGGATAGCCCCAAACTACCCCCAAATCTCACATCATTCCAGAAAGTCTGTTCATTTTCGGCTTGTCCAGGGCTCATTTGTGCAAATGCCGGTAGCATTCCCGTGATTAAGAGGATAATAATCAAATAATTAGCTTTCTTCTTTAAAATTGAGGTGTTTTCCATGTTAAAGTTCTTATAAGGCAAAATATAAATATAATAAATCTTATAAGCTATAAATTCTAAAAATTGTATTTTTGCGTTGTTTTATATTAAAAGAAACATTAGTTTCCAACTATGGATAAATTCTCATTTCTAAACGCCGCACATACAGGATATTTCGCCGACCTATACGAACAGTACCTACAAAACCCCGATAGTATCGAACCCAGCTGGAGGGCTTTTTTCCAGGGATTTGATTTTGGACAGGATGGCATTTCAAGTAATGGATCTTCACAAACCGCAGCTGCCTCCTCACAGGAGGTTGGAGAGGATTATTGTGAGCCCCAGTTACAGAACCTTGAAAAGGAATTCAGGGTTGTTAAACTTATAGAAGGTTACCGCACCCGCGGGCATTTATTCACTCAAACTAACCCCGTACGGGAGCGCAGAAAATATACGCCTACCCTGGATGTGGAGAATTTCGGTTTGTCACAAAGTGATATGAATACTGTATTCAATGCAGGGGAACTTATTGGTATTGGGCCGGCAAGCCTTAAAGACATTATTACCCATTTGGCCAGAATCTATTGCCAGTCGATAGGAGTGGAGTATATGTATATTAGAAAACCTGAAGAGGTTTCCTGGATACAAAATAAACTTAACGTAAACGATAATCAGCCTAACTTCAATGAAGACGATAAGAAGCTGATCCTGACAAAACTAAATGAAGCTGTTTCTTTTGAAACTTTCCTTCATACAAAATACGTAGGCCAAAAGAGATTCTCTTTGGAGGGGAATGAAAGCCTTATTCCGGCTCTGGAAGCAATTATAGAGAAAGCAGCAGATGCCGGCGTAAAGGAATTCATTATGGGAATGGCCCACAGGGGAAGGCTTAACACTCTTACCAATATCTTTGGAAAGAGCGCCAAGGATATCTTTAGTGAATTTGATGGGAAGGATTATGAGCAGGATATTTTTGATGGGGATGTTAAGTATCACTTAGGCTGGACCTGTTGCAGGAAGACCCGTAATGGAAAAGAAATAAATATCAACCTCGCACCAAACCCATCTCACCTGGAAACAGTAGGTGCTGTGGTAGAAGGTATAACCCGTGCAAAACAGGATAAGAGGTTCAATCATGATAACTCTGCTGTACTACCAATAATAGTGCATGGAGATGCCGCAATTGCAGGGCAGGGTCTTGTATATGAGATTGTGCAAATGGCACAGCTTGAAGGATATCAAACCGGTGGGACCATTCATATAGTGGTAAACAACCAAATTGGATTTACAACCAATTACCTCGACGGCCGCTCCTCGACTTATTGTACAGATGTTGGAAAGGTGACTCTTTCTCCAGTTCTGCACGTGAATGCAGATGATGCAGAAGCTGTGGTGCATGCCGTGCTTTTTGCCCTTGACTTTAGAATGCAATTCAAGAGAGATGTTTTTATCGACCTCCTTGGATATAGAAAATATGGGCATAATGAAGGGGATGAGCCAAGATTCACTCAGCCTAAATTGTATAAGGCGATCGCTAAACATGAAAATCCGCGCGACATCTATGCTCAAAAACTTTTGAAGGAAGGAGTTATCGACAAGGATTACGTTCAAAAGCTAGAAGAGGATTATAAAGCACGCCTTGAGGAGGATTTGGAAGATTCCAGGAAAATTGAAAAGACCAAAGTAACACCTTTCATGCAGGATGAATGGGAAGGTTTTGACAATGTGGATGAAGAGGAAATGACCAAACCTGTTGATACCACGGTTCCTATGGAAACCCTGGATAAAGTAGCAGAGGTGATCACGCAACTTCCAAAAGGTAAAAAGTTCATGCGTAAAATTGCCAAACTTATTGAAGGAAGGCATAGCATGTATTTTGAAAATAATAAGCTTGATTGGGCGATGGCCGAGTTACTTGCTTATGGTTCACTTATGACTGAAGGCTACAGCGTAAGAATGAGCGGGCAGGATGTAGAGAGAGGTACTTTCTCACACCGTCACGCCATTGTAAAAGTAGAAGATAGTGAGGAGGAGATCATTCTTCATAATAATATTCCTGATAAAAAGGGAGATTTTAAAATATATAATTCACTGTTGAGTGAATATGGAGTTGTTGGTTTTGATTACGGTTATGCGATGGCCAGTCCTACAACCCTTACCATCTGGGAAGCCCAGTTTGGTGATTTCGTCAATGGTGCCCAAATTATGATCGACCAGTATATAAGTGCTGCAGAGGATAAGTGGAAACTGCAAAACGGGCTCGTGATGTTCCTTCCTCATGGGTATGAAGGCCAGGGGGCAGAGCATTCCTCCGGTAGAATGGAACGTTTCCTCCAGTTATGTGCAACAGATAATATGTTTGTGGCAGATGTGACTACACCTGCAAATATGTTCCATTTGCTTCGCCGTCAAATGAAGGTAAAGTATAGAAAACCTTTGATTATCTTTACCCCAAAGAGCTTATTGAGGCATCCCCGTGTGCTTTCAACAAAAGAAGAATTTGCTGAGGGTACTTTCCAGCCATACCTGGATGATGAAACGGCAAATGTGGATAAGATTAAAACATTGGTGTTCTGTACCGGGAAATTCTACTACGATCTTTTAGAGCGCAGGGAAAAACTTGAAAGAGATGATGTTGCCCTTGTACGTATTGAGCAACTTTTCCCGCTACCTAAGGAAGAGATGAAAGAGATAATGGCAAAATATAAGAATGCAGATGATGTGGTGTGGGCACAGGAAGAGCCAAGAAATATGGGAGCCTACAGTCATATGCTCCTGCATTTTGAGGAAGCCAAGAACTTTAGGGTATGCAGCCGCAGGTTCTATGGTTCCCCGGCAGCAGGTAGTGCCGTAAGATTTAAAATGCGCCACGAGAAAGTATTGGAAAGCGTCTTTGATAAATCAATGGTTTAAAAGAAACCTTATTATAATATAACAACTAAGAATAATGTGCTTTTTAAATAAAGCAGAAATATAAAAAAGTAAGATCATGGCTTTAGAAATGAAAGTTCCTTCTCCCGGAGAATCAATTACAGAGGTTGAAATAGCCCAGTGGCTGGTTGAAGACGGGGATTATGTAGAAAAAGATCAGGCAATTGCCGAGGTTGACAGTGATAAAGCAACTCTTGAACTGCCGGCTGAAGCAAGTGGGATCATCACTCTAAAGGCAGAAGAAGGTGATGCAGTTGCAGTTGGGGAAGTAGTTTGTATTATTGATACAGATGCACCCAGACCGGGCGGTGACAGCAAAAAAGAAGATAAAAAAGAATCTCCAGAGGAAGAGGTAGCCGAGGAAAGAAAAGAAGAGCCTACTAAAGCAGATAGTGAAAAAGCACCTGCTAAAACTGAAGGCCCATCAAAATCCTCAACCCCATCACAAAAACAGGATAAAAATTATGCTACTGGATCACCATCTCCTGCAGCAAAGAAAATCCTTGATGAAAAGGGAGTAGATGCAAAATCTGTAAACGGTAGTGGCCGTGATGGAAGAATTACCAAGGAAGATGCTGTACAGGCAAAAGCCTCTATGGGTACTCCCGGACCGGGAAAAAGAGGAGAGTCGCGTAAAAAGATGTCCATGCTTAGGCGTAAAGTTGCAGAGCGGTTGGTAAGTGCCAAGAACGAAACTGCTATGCTTACAACTTTTAATGAGGTGGATATGAGTGCCATATTCTCTCTTAGAAAACAATATAAAGAGGAGTTTAAAGATAAGCATGGAGTAGGTCTAGGATTCATGTCTTTTTTCACCCTTGCAATTGTAAGAGCCCTGGATCTGTATCCAGATGTTAATTCAATGATTGACGGGGATTACCAGATCAAGTATGATTTTAAAGATATAAGTATTGCAGTCTCCGGCCCAAAGGGCCTTATGGTTCCTGTGATTAGAAATGCTGAAAATCTTGGTTTCCGCGGGATCGAGGATGAGGTGAAACGTTTGGCATTAAGAGCAAGAGACGGGCAAATTACGGTGGATGAAATGACCGGTGGTACTTTCACTATTACCAACGGTGGAGTTTTTGGTTCAATGTTGTCCACTCCAATAATAAACCCTCCTCAAAGCGCAATCCTTGGAATGCACAATATTGTAGATCGTCCTGTAGCCGTAGATGGTCACGTGGAAATACGTCCTATTATGTATGTGGCTCTATCCTATGACCACAGGATAATTGATGGGAAAGAATCTGTAGGTTTTCTTGTAGCTGTTAAGGAAGCACTTGAAAATCCTGAAGAATTATTAATGGATAACGATGTTAAGAGAGCTCTGGAGCTTTAAGAAGGTTCACTATAGGGTATCAAAAAAGGCAGCAATTTTTAAATTGCTGCCTTTTATATTTGGTTCGGCTCCAAATTAACTAAAATAATTCCAGTAGTGTAAGAATATTAAGGAGCAGAATGCTAACCACGCTAACAGATAAAGCGGCCCATCCCCATTCACTTAGCTCCCAGTTATTTCTTTTAATCTTCATTGTTTTCAACTTATCAATCAAATATAGCTTAATTGAAGAAGTGAAAACATGGGGATTTTTCCCCCTTTTGAATTATTTGAGGTAAAGGGACTTGTTTTTATAATCGATAACCGCTTTTCCTTTTTTAAGTATGTCGGCCCCTATAATTCCGTGAACTTTTTCTGCTTTATGGTTGGTAAGTGCTTCGTTTACGTGGGTAAGGTCAAATAGGACCAGGTCGATCTTCTTCTTTTTCCAGCCTTTGATCTCAATGCTGTTTTGTTGTGCTATTTGAGTTAACATATTTGTAGCTCCCGCGCCGGCAGCTCTAATTTCACTGTCTTCGGCCAGGAGTTCAAAATGTTTTACAGCTTCAAAACCTACACAGGAACTGGAAGCTCCTGTATCCAAAATAAAATTTCCTTCAATTTTATTGATTTTTGCAACAAGCTCAAAATGATTGGTTGCGGTATATTTTAGTTTTATACGATGATATCCTTTTTCTTCCAGTAATTTCTTTAATGAGGCCATTCTTTTTCTTTTTCGCAAAGATAGGTGTATAAAATAAATTAATTTTGCAAATATGATTTTTACAGATACCCACGCGCATTTATATAGTAAGGAGTTTGATAAAGACCGGGATGAGGTTCTTCAAAAGGCCCTCGAGCGGGATGTAAAGCGATTTTTCATACCTGCAATAGACTCTTCTCACACCGCAGCCATGTATGAGCTGGAGCAACGTGACCCTGATAATATCTTTCTAATGATGGGATTACATCCATCCTCTGTAGATGAACATTATGAAAAGGAATTGCAACATGTTAAGGAGGAGTTGGAGCGAAGGAAGTTTTATGCTGTCGGGGAAATAGGAATTGACCTGTACTGGGAGAAAAAATTCCTGAAACAGCAACAGGACGCTTTCGAAAGACAAATCCAGCTTGCTAAAGAACACAGCCTGCCAATCGTCATTCATTGCCGGGAGGCATTTGATGAAATATTTGAGATCCTGGAAACCGAAAAGGATGAAAAGCTCTTTGGTATTTTTCATTGTTTCACCGGAGATATTCAACAAGCTAAAAGAGCTATTTCCTTTAATATGAAACTGGGAATAGGTGGGGTGGTTACTTTTAAAAATAGTGGGTTGGATAAATTTATTGCTGAAATTCCCCTGGAAAACATCGTTCTTGAGACAGATGCTCCCTATCTTGCCCCTGCTCCATACCGGGGAAAAAGGAATGAAAGTTCCTATATTAGGATCATTGCTGAAAAATTGGCCAGCCTTTATGAGGTGGAGCCAGAGGAAATAGCAAGGGTTACCACGCAGAATTCCCGTGATATATTCGGGGTTTAATGCAAAAAATTAATTTTTAATTTTGTTCATTTGTCAAGCCAACCAATATGCCAGTGTCAAATTTTGAAGATATAAGATTCTTTAAGGATAGTGAAGTGCAGCCTGCATTGCAGCAGTACGTCAATCATCCTATGATCAAAGCCTTACTGCAGTTCACTTTTCCTGAAAAATCTTACGAGGAGATCAAGAAAATTGTGCAGGAGTGTCATTCTATAAGGGATTTCCAAACCAAAATTATCTATACCACCGTTCAAAAGGTGCTGGAAAAAAGTTCTGAAGGACTTAGTTACCATGGTTTTGAGAAATTGAAACGGGATGAATCATATATGTTCATTTCCAATCACCGGGATATTATTCTCGATACCAGTTTGCTTAATTGTGTGCTTTACGAACAGGACCTTATCATGACAGCTTCAGCTATTGGGGATAACCTGGTTAAAAAGCCCTTTCTGTTATTGTTGTCAAGGATAAACAGGAATTTCCTTGTTCAGCGTGGCCTGGGACCCAGGGAAATGCTGAAGAGCTCTCAAAATCTTTCAGAATATATTAAACATTTGCTCCTGGAAGGAAAGCGGTCGGTGTGGATGGCGCAGCGCGAAGGGCGTACAAAGGATGGAAATGATACTACCCAACAAGGTGTTTTGAAGATGCTTGCGATGGCAAAGGGCGATAAGACCATTGCCGAATATTTTTCAAAAATCAAGATCGTGCCCGTTGCGATTTCCTATGAGTTTGATCCTACAGATATACTCAAGATGCCAGAGATCATGGCAAAAAGAATGGAGGAAACATACATAAAATCTGCCAATGAGGATTTTAACTCCATTATGAAAGGGGCGTTGGGTAATAAAGGTAGGATACATATAGAAGCAGGTAACCCCTTATCTCAAAACTGGTTTGAGGAAATTGAGAAACAGGAAACTTCAGTCAATGATTTTCTTAAGGCTATTGCACGCAATATAGATGAGGAGATACATGCCAATTATAAACTTTGGCCTGCCAATTACATTGCCTGTGACTTATTGCACAACAGTGATGAGCACGCTTCACATTATACCGATAAGGAAAAAAGACAGTTCGAAAGGCGGTTAACCAGGCGCATAGATTGTAAAAATGCCCTGGAAGTGAACAGTTATCTATTAATGTATGCCAATCCCGTTATAAACCAGGAGCGCCTTGATGAAAACAAAGTCTAATATCTTACTTATTTATACCGGTGGTACAATTGGTATGATCAAAGATTTTGAGACCGGTGCTTTAAAGGCTTTTAATTTTAGCGAGCTGCTTCAAAATATCCCTGAATTAAAACTCCTGGAGCATAATATAGACACTATAAGTTTCAAGGAGCCAATAGATTCTTCAAACATGAATCCCGGCTACTGGACCCAAATAGCCAAGATCATTGAGGAACGCTTTGAGAATTATGATGGGTTTGTAGTGCTTCATGGAAGTGATACCATGTCTTATACGGCAGCTGCATTAAGCTTCATGTTTGAAAACCTTACAAAGCCTATAATTTTTACAGGTTCCCAGCTGCCCATTGGGGATCTAAGGACCGATGCCAAGGAAAATCTTATTACAAGTATACAAATAGCGGGGTTACAAAAACAGGGTAGGCCCGTAATATCTGAGGTTTGTCTTTATTTTGAGTATAAGCTGTACAGGGGCAACCGCACAACTAAGATCAATGCCGAACATTTCCAGGCTTTTTCATCTCCTAATTATCCTGCCCTTGTAGAATCTGGTGTCTTCCTTTCTGTGAATCACGGTGCTTTATGGAAGACCAATAGGAGGAAAAGAACCATCCTTCATACAGATTTTAAAGACGATGTCCTTATTTTGAAGATGTTTCCCGGTATCAATGAGCAAACCGTGGACCACATTCTTTCAAGAAAAAGGCTAAAAGGGGTGGTGCTGGAAACTTATGGGAGCGGGAATGCACCCACGGCAGATTGGTTTATAAAAGTATTGAAAAAGCACATTTCCCGTGGCCTTTTAGTTGTAAATGTAACCCAATGTACCGCCGGTAGTGTGTCGATGGGGCAATATGAAACCAGTACACAGCTAAAAAAACTGGGTGTTGTATCAGGAAAAGACATCACAACAGAGGCTGCAGTGGCAAAATTAATGTATCTTTTGGGAAAGGATTTATCTCCTAAAGTGTTCAAAACCATCTTTGAGACTTCGCTGCGTGGGGAAATGTTGTAAAATTAACGACCGATGTTTGATGGTTAACAAATTTTTTTGTTATTTGGCGCACCAAATTAGCACAATATAATAGAGAGGTGGCCGAGTGGTCGAAGGCGCACGCCTGGAAAGTGTGTATACCCCAAAAGGGTATCGAGGGTTCGAATCCCTTCCTCTCTGCAAAGTGTTTTTTTAAAAAAATATTTTTATATCTTTAACCCTTTAACTAATTAAATTAAGACAAACAGTAATGAAAAGATTATTTTCAACTTTGGTAATCGCTTCGATTATGTTATTTGGAGCAGCACAGGTAAATGCTGCAAATTACGTGACTGCACAGCCAGATAACATCGTGAATTTTATTCAGGATGAAGAAGCAGCCCTCGATATAGACGAGGAAGAATCCGTTGGTTTTCACCAGGAATTAAAAAGACGGTTTATTGAGGGTGGACCCGGCTTTATGGGGATCGTACTTCTTTGTTTAATTCTAGGTTTGGCAATTGCCATTGAGAGGATCATCTTTTTAAACCTTTCTACTACAAACACAAGAAAACTTGCTCAGGATGTAGAAGACGCTCTAAATAGTGGTGGTGTTGAAGCTGCTAAAGAAGTTTGTCGTAACACAAGAGGTCCTGTTGCTTCTATTTATTACCAGGGTCTTGACCGTGCAGATGAGAGCATCGAGGCAGCAGAGAAAGCTGTTGTTGCTTACGGTGGTGTTCAAATGGGACAACTTGAAAAGAACGTTTCCTGGGTATCTCTATTTATCGCTCTTGCTCCTATGCTTGGGTTCATGGGTACAGTAATTGGTATGATCCAGGCCTTTGATAGAATTGAGGCTGCTGGAGATATGCAACCTTCCCTTGTAGCAGGTGGTATTAAAGTAGCACTTCTTACAACTGTATTTGGTCTTATTGTTGCTATTATTCTTCAAATATTTTATAACTACATTATCGCTAAGATAGATAGCATTGTGAATGATATGGAAGATGCTTCCATCCTTCTTATCGACATGCTTGTTGACTATAAAAACAGAAAAAGAATCTAAGAGCTATAAACTATGACCATTCATAAAATTTTAAAATATTTAGCACTCGTTATTGGTGTCATAGGTCTTATCCTTTTGGGTAGAATTATTATGGCGGGCGATGATGCTATAGAAGCCTCGGCTTCCGAACAGGCAAGTTATCTGGAACCTATGATGTGGCTGGCATATATAGTTATGGCAGTGATCATAGTCCTGGTTCTATTCTTTGTCGTGAAAGGACTGTTCCGTGGAAATATTAAAAACACTCTAATCTCTGTAGGAGCCTTTTTACTTATTGTTGTTATTGCTTACGTTATCACAGGTGGAGAAGCGATCACATTAAGAGATGGTACCACTGTCTCTGCCAATGCTTCCCATTGGATAAGCACTGGACTTGTAGTATTCTACATCCTTGCAGCAATTGCAGTAGGCGCAATGGTGCTTTCCGGGATTAGAAAATTAATAAAGTAAATTATGGCTAGAAGATCATCACCAGAAATCAATGCGGGTTCGATGGCAGATATTGCCTTCCTTCTCCTTATTTTCTTTCTGGTTACAACAACGATGGAGACGGATATGGGGATTAGCCGAAAGCTGCCTCCTATCCCGGAGGACAATGTGGAGCCGCCTGTAATTAAGCAAAAGAACATTTTTACGGTAATTGTAAGTCGTGATAATGAATTGCTTGTAGAGGATGAGCTTATGGAACTTAGTGAACTTCGCCAGGCGGCGGTAGAGTTTCTTGATAATGGTGGTGGTTTTGGCGAGGAAGCCTGCGATTATTGCCAGGGAATTCGTGACCCACAATCATCAGATAATCCTGAGAAAGCTATTATATCCCTGGTGAATGACAGAAGGACCGAGTATAGAACGTATATCTCTGTTCAAAATGAGTTGGTTGCAGCCTATAATCAATTAAGAAATCGTGAAGCTCAAAGGTTGTATGGAACTTCTTTCACACAGATGGAAGCAAATTACAACAGCCCTAATTTTAGAGGGGATAAGGAGACACTTAAGGAGCGTATCGATATTATTAAGGAGATGTATCCTCAAAAATTATCTGAAGCAGAACCAACAAGCTAGAAAAACACTTGAACTATGTCTAAATTTAAAAAGAAAAAAGATGGAGGACTTCCGGCTGTAAACACAGCGTCGCTGCCGGATATCGTTTTCATGCTGCTTTTCTTCTTTATGGTTGCCACGGTAATGCGTCAAAATACATTGATGGTGCAAAATCAATTACCGTTCGCAGACCAGGTTGAGAAGCTGGATAAAAAGGATTTGGTAATGTATATCTATGCAGGTAAGCCCAATCCAAGATATCAACAGCGATTTGGTACAGAGGCCCGTATACAGTTAAACGATAAGTTTGCTGACGTGAGTGAAGTACAACAGTTCATCTATTCTGAAAGAGAATCAAAGCGTGAAGAGCTGGTTCCATACTTGACTACAGCCTTAAAGGTTGATGTTGAAACCAATATGGGTCTTGTTTCTGATATTAAGCAGGAGCTAAGAAAGGCTGAAGCGCTTAAGATCAACTACACCACTTTAACCGGTGACGTGCAGAAGAATTAATAAATAATTTTATTATTACTGTTTAAAAACATCCCGCCGGGACTACCGGTTTTGGGATGTTTTTTTTTACTTTTAATCCCGTGGCCTTCAAATTTAGAAATTTATGAAATACTGGTTCCTGTTTTTATGTAGTATATTCCTGGCTGGTGAGGCCATTGCGCAGGAGCCTGTTAATATCGCGCCTACAGTTATAGACAGTTCATACAGAGAGGACCAGATATATATAGGCCTTACCTTTCATGTTTTGGGTGCTCTCCCTGGTGAGGTGTCACAGCAAGGACTATCGGGAGGGTTTCACGCTGGTTTTATCAGGGATTTTCCTATCAATAAACGAAGGAATATTGCCATTGGTACCGGCCTGGGGTGGTCAATCAATACTTATGGCCACGAGTTGTTCGTAGGGCAGGAAACAGGGGGGGCTACTATTTTCAGAGATCTTAATGCCCAGGATGTGATCTATGAAACCAACAGGTTTTCCACGCAATTGGTTGAAGCTCCTATTGAATTTCGATGGAGGACTTCCACACCTGAAACCTACAGATTCTGGAGAATATATACCGGTGTACGATTAGGTTATATTTATAACTTTAAATCCAATTTCAAACAGGAAGGCAACCGGGTGATCCAGCGCGACCTCCCGGAACTCGAGCGTTTTCGCATTGGTACTACTTTTACTTTTGGATATAATACCTTTAACTTTCATGTCTACTACAGCCTTAATTCTTTCTTCAGGGATGCTCAACTACCAGACGGGACTGCTGTAGATGTCACGACATTTAAGTTGGGACTTATGTTCTACATCCTTTAAAAAATCCTTGCACCCTGGCTATAAATAAATATAACACCCGGTTTTCCTGAGGTGTTGAATGTCTTGCCAATACTAAAAATTTTATAACCAAAAATTTAAAACTATAATCTGCGGGAGCAGGCCTATGAAAATTCCAAGCCCAAGCTCAGCCCAGGTATGTGCCTTGAATTCCAGCCTTGAGGTCGCTGTTAAACCTAATGCTGCTACAATAAAGGAGACCCTGTAAATCAAGTTTATCCTGTAATAGATGCTAAGTGCCAGCAGGAACATTAAAATACCGCTAAGGCCAATCATATGCAGGCTAACTTTAAAGTTAACCAGTGACAGCAGGAAGGCTGTAAGGGTGGAGAATAGTATTCCCGCAAAAAAATAATAGAGGGCAGGATAGTTAAAAGGGTCAAGGATCTGGTAAAGATTAAGACCAATAAGAAGATTGTAAAAAAATAAAGGCCACCTGCGCTCCTTCACATCGCCCAGGAACATGGATTGAGCCTTTCCCAGGTTCTTAAGCAGGAAATAGAAAACTATGGGAATGAACAGGGTTGTAATGGCAATAGCCAGGAGTTTTGCCTTAATTAATGGCAAAGGGAAAAACCGGGGAGTGATAAAAAAATAGAAAAGGCTTCCTGCAATTGGCATCCATAAAGGATGAAAAATATAGGAGGCACTTCTTAAAACAGCCCGCATTAGATCTCTTTTCTCATTCGGGCCACAGGAATGTCCAGCTGTTCCCGGTATTTGGCAACGGTACGCCTTGCAATTGGATAACCCTTTTCCTTTAATAATTTCGCCAGTTTCTCGTCTGTAAGGGGTTTTCGTTTATCCTCATCTTCAATAGACATTTCAAGGATCTTTTTTATCTCCCTTGTAGATACATCTTCCCCCTGGTCATTCTTCATGGATTCAGAGAAAAATTCCTTTATAAGTTTAGTGCCGTAGGGAGTATCTACATATTTACTGTTGGCCACCCTGGAAACGGTAGAGACATCCATGCCAATTTCATCGGCTATATCTTTAAGGATCATAGGCCTTAAATTACGCTCATCTCCTGTGAGAAAATATTCCTTCTGGTAATTCATGATGGAACTCATAGTCACCATAAGAGTTTGTTGGCGCTGTTTGATAGCTTCAATAAACCATTTTGCCGAGTCCAGCTTCTGCTTAATGAACATCACCGCATCCTTCTGCGCTTTGGTCTTTTCTTTTGACTCTTTGTAACCCTTGAGCATGTTATTGTAATCATTGGAGATATGCATTTCTGGAGCGTTCCTGCCGTTCAGGCTAAGTTCCAATTCCCCGTCTACGATCTTTATGGTAAAATCTGGGATCACATGTTCTACAAGACGTATATTACCGGCAAAGGTGCCGCCCGGTTTTGGGTTTAGATGTTCAATTACATCTATAGCATCCCTCAATTCATCTTCACTAATATCGTGGCGTGAAAGTAATTTGGAATAATGTTTTTTGCTGAAGTGGTCAAAAGACTTTTCAAGCAGGTCTATGGCCAGGGAAACATCTTTTTTAGGCTCCTTCCTGTGAAGTTGGATGAGCAGGCATTCCTGAAGGTTTCTGGCTCCAACCCCTGCCGGGTCGAGTTCCTGAACCTGTTTCAGGACTTTTTCAACAGCTTCCTCATCTGTGTAAACATTTTGGGTGAAGGCGAGGTCATCTACAATATCCTGCACACTCCTGCGTATATAACCGCTTTCATCTACACTTCCTACCAGGAAATCTGCAATCTCCTTCTCGGTCTCGCTTAACCTGAAGGTGCTTAATTGTGATTTTAAGTATTGGGAAAATGAGGTCCCGGAGGCATATGGTACCTGCCTGTCCTCATCATCTGCACTATAATTATTTGCCTGCAGCCTGTAACTTGGGATCTCATCATCACTAAGGTACTCATCAACATCTATATCACTCTCTATGGTTTCATTTCCATAGTCATCATCTTCATACTCGCTGTTGGAAAATTCATCATCAAAATCCCCTTCAATATCTTCCTTTCCATCTTCCAGCGCAGGGTTCTCCTCAAGTTCCTGTTTGATGCGCTGTTCAAAAGCCTGGGTAGGCAATTGTATAAGCTTCATCAACTGGATTTGTTGAGGGGATAGCTTCTGTGATAATTTAAAATTTAATTGCTGTTTTAGCATAAATAACTAATTGACTTCTCTTACAAATTTAAGCAAAAACAATGCGAATACAGCTTTGGCACAAAGAATGGTGCTGGTAAAATTTTGTTAAGAAGGCGACAGGGCTGTTAAAAACTATAATTTCCTGAATTTCAACGGGCGGTCTAAGCATAGGGAGACAGGCTCTCCCATAACGGGATGTTCAAATCTAAGCCCTGTGGCCGCCAAATACATTCCTTTAAGAGCGGGATTAGCCTGCGGGTTGCCGTAATCTCCATCTCCCACGATTGGAAAGCCGTTCATTGACAGGTGTCTTCTAATTTGATGGGTCCTGCCGGTTGCCGGATACGCCTGTACAAGAGAGAAATCCTTTCCGGACTTTTCGAAGTGTTCCAGGAGTTCTACTAACGTCTCTGCGGGTTTCTCATCGAGGAGGTTGGTATAAACAGCAGTACCCGAAAAATGACCTTCTACCAGTGCGAGATAGGTCTTTTTAATTTTTCTAAGCTCAAGGTCTTTGGAGAGGTTTGTGTGTGCACCGCGAGTTTTGGCGACGATAAGCATTCCGCTGGTAGGATTATCCAGCCGGTGGACCGGCATGGGCCGGGGCAGGGTATCGATTTGTGATGAGGGGGATAAATTAATTGGTAAGGCATTCTCAACTGTCCTGAAATAATTTCCGCTGGTAGGTATACCTGCAGGTTTATTGATCACCGCCATAAACTCATCTTCAAAAATGACCTCCAGTTTAAGTTCAAAGGACTTTTTAAATGCGGTTCTTTGTTTTAGAAGGAAAATGGTTTGGCCTTCTTTGATCCAGTCTCCTGTAGCGGCAATTTTATTGTCAATGAGGATTTCCTCTCTTTTGATGGCCTTTTTGACAGCAGTTCTGGTAGGGAGGGATTTGAATACCAGATGCGCATATTCCTGCAATCTTATATTTTCTGAGATTGCAGGGACTATATGCGTTTCTAAAATATCCAATATCTGGTCTTAAAATTCAGCATTCTGCGGGGTGCGGGGAAAAGGTATTACATCACGAATGTTTGTCATTCCTGTTACGAACTGCACAAGGCGCTCAAAACCTAATCCAAAACCACTGTGCACGCAAGTTCCAAATCTCCTGGTATCAAGGTACCACCACAGCTCTTCCTCATCTATATCCAGGGCCTTCATTTTCTCCTTCAGGACTTCAAGACGTTCCTCTCTTTGAGAACCTCCTACTATTTCACCTATCCCCGGGAACAGGATGTCCATTGCGCGAACTGTTTTTCCATCCTCGTTAAGGCGCATGTAAAACGCCTTGATATTGGCAGGATAATCAAAAAGGATCACAGGGCTTTTAAAGTGCTTCTCCACCAGGAATCTCTCATGTTCACTTTGTAGGTCGGCTCCCCATTCTTCAATGATATACTGGAACTTCTTCTTTTTGTTCGGTTTGGAGTTTTTCAGGATCTCAATAGCTTCAGTATAGCTTACCCTTTTGAAATTGTTTTCTGTAACAAATTTAAGCTTATCCAGAAGGCTCATATCGCTGCGTTCCTCCTTGGGTTTGGTCTTATCTTCATTCTCCTGGCGGGCAGCAAGGAATTCAAGATCATCCTTGCAATGCTTCAAAGCATAATTTACCACGTATTTTATAAAATCCTCAGCAAGGTCCATGTTCTGGTCCAGATCGCAAAAAGCTACTTCGGGCTCAATCATCCAGAATTCTGCCAGGTGGCGGGAGGTATTGGAATTTTCAGCTCTAAAAGTGGGTCCAAAGGTGTATATCTGTCCAAGGCCCATAGCATATGTTTCCCCTTCCAGCTGTCCTGAAACGGTCAAATTGGTCTCTTTTCCGAAGAAATCCTTTTTAAAGTCAATGCTTCCATCCTCATTCTTTGGTGGGTTTTTTATATCCAGTGCAGTAACCCTAAACATTTCCCCTGCGCCTTCAGCATCACTGCCAGTAATGATTGGGGTGTGTACATAATGAAAATTATTCTGCTGGAAATAGCTGTGAACAGCAAAAGAAAGTTTGCTTCTTACCCTCATTACCGCACCAAAGGTGTTGGTACGTATTCTAAGGTGGGCCTGTTCCCTCAGGAATTCAAGGCTATGACGTTTTGGGGAAAGAATAGTTAATTTTACCTCCTCAGGATTGGCATCACCAAGAATCTCCACGCTTTTCACCTCAACCTCTACACTTTGCTGGCTGCCCAGGCTTTCTTTAAGTGTTCCAACCACTTTGATCGCGGCTCCTACTGTTATGCGTTTAAGGACCTCTTCCTTTGTATTTTCAAAATCAATGACACATTGCATGTTGTTAATAGTAGAACCATCGTTTACCGCAATGAAGCGGTTACTACGAAAAGAACGCACCCAACCTTTTACTTCTACTTCCTGTAAAAACTGGTTGCTATTTAATAATTCAGCAATCTTTGCTTTGATCATTTTTGATTGGATTTTTGTGGCTCAAATATAAATCTTCCTTTACTGCTTAGCAAGTGACAGAATTTTTATTATTGATTCGTTTCTTTTAATATATCATCTTCTTCTGCTATGATCTCAATAGCAGGTTCTTTTAAAGTTTCCTTGTTGGCTATGCTTTTCTCCAGGGACAATAATAAGGAAGGCAGTAACAATAAATTGGCCAGCATGGCAAACAAAAGGGTGGCAGATACCAGCCCGCCCAGGGCTACCGTACCTCCAAAACTGCTTATCATAAATACAGAGAAGCCAAAGAAGAGTACAATGGAAGTATAGAACATAGATACCCCGGTTTCTCTAAGAGCCGCATAGACAGAGCGCTTGATCTTCCAGTTATTGGCCTTTAACTCCTGCCGGTACTTTGCAAGGAAATGTATAGTGTCGTCAACGGATATTCCAAAAGCAATACTAAAGACCAGTATGGTAGAAGGTTTAATTGGAACTCCTAAAAAGCCCATCATACCAGCGGTTACCAATAAAGGCAGCAGGTTGGGAATAAGCGACACCAGGATCATCCTGAAGGAACGGAACATCCAGGCCATAAGCAGGGCAATGAGGAATATGGCCAGTGAAAGCGAGATTATTAGGTTTTTGACTAAATAGGAGGTTCCTTTTTGAAAAATGAGGGCCTTTCCTGTCATGGTTACATCATATCTATCCTCAGGGAAGATCCTGTTGATCTGTGGCCAAAGGCCTGCCTCGATCCTGTTCATTTCCTCTGTGCCTATATCTTTCATAAATGTTGTCATCCTGGCGTACTGCGCGGTTGAATCCACATAAGCTGAAAGCAGGTTCCCATCGTTGGAGATTCCCTTAAGATAAGATGATATGAAATTTTGTTCCTGTGATGTGGGCAGCTGATAATATTTTGGGTTGCCGTTGTAATAGGCCTGTTTGGAATATTTCGCCAGCCTCACAACAGAGAGAGGGGAAGAAAGTTCAGGTACATCTGTAATAGCCGTTTCCAGCTCTTCCATTCTTTTCAAATTTGACAATGAAAGAGCTCCTCTTGGACGTTTGGTGTCAATAAGTATCTCCAGTGGCATAACCCCGTTGAACTCCTCCTCAAAGAATTTTACATCCTGAAAAAAATCTGCTTCCTGAGGCATATCCTCAAGTAAACTTCCCGAAATGCGAATATTGTAGATCCCTATGATACTTGCGGCGAGCAGTATCACAGATGTTATGTAGATCGTGATGCGGCGGTGCCGTACCATGCGTTCCATCCAGTCAACAAAACCTCCAATCCACCGTTTATTAAGGTGCTTGAGGTGCTTTTCCTTTGGATGGCGCATATAACTGTAAATAATGGGAATAATCACCAGGCTCAAAACGAAGATTGCCAGGATATTTATTGAGGCTACTATACCAAATTCGGTTAGCAGCTTGCTGTCTGTAAGAATAAAAGTAGCAAAGCCCGATGCTGTTGTAACATTGGTGAGCAGGGTGGCATTTCCCACTTTGGTTATTACTCGCTGCAGTGATTTTGCCTGGTTCCCGTGGTTCTTTATTTCCTGCTGATATTTATTGATAAGGAAAATACAGTTGGGGATCCCAATCACAATTATTAAGGGCGGGATAAGTGCCGTAAGGACCGTGATCTCATAATTGAAAAGCCCAATCACCCCAAAGGCCCACATCACTCCAATCATTACTGTCACCATGGAGATCACTGTCGCACGAACAGACCTGAAAAAGAAAAAGAAGATTATAGATGTGACCAGTAAGGCTGCTCCAATAAATAACCCAATTTCATCGATGATGTTTTGAGAGTTAAGGGTTCTTATATATGGCATCCCCGAAACATACACCTCCAGGTCATTGTCCTTCTCAAAATTCTCAATAAGTGGCTGTAACTCATCTGTAACAAAGACCTTGCGCTCCTCAGAATTCACGATATCCTCATCCAGGTACAGAGCAGATTGCACAGTGTTAGACGTTTTGCTGTACACCAGGTTCTCATAGAATGGTAGACGGTTGAAAAGTTCTTCCCTGTAGTTGGCAACATCTGTACTGTCCCATTCTTTATCCTCAACAAAGGGAACCATTTCGAACCTGTTGGGGTCTTCAAATTTTTCGAGTTTCTGAAGGTTCCCTATAGCTATCACATTTTCAACCTCGCTATATGATTGTAGTTTTTTGGTGAGGTCGTTCCAGGCTGTAAATTTTTCAGGAGTAAAAAGAGTAGGATCCTTAACTGCGATAACGATAAGATTACCTTCCTCTCCAAACTTTTCAAGGAAATCATTGTAAACAAGATTAATCTCATGTTCATCTGGCAGCAAGTTTGCCTCGGTATAGGAAAATCGCATATGCTGCCATTGAGTGGCGAGGAATATGGTTATCCCTATTATGATTGTTATAAAAACTAGCCGGTTTCTAAGAATTACTCGTGCAATTGAATTCCAGAAGCCAAAACTGAAAATTTTTGACATGGGTATTTTTTAAGCGAGTGCAAAGTTAAGAAATCAGACAGTATTTATTGATCCTAAGCAGGTTAATCTGGGAAGGAATTAAAGCTGAAACTCAAATGTGAATTTAAGGGAAAAATTCTCTTTAAAAGTAGGCAGGTGGTAGGCCCCGTAACGATAGGCAGCGCTTAGACCAAAACCCAATAGGATCTGGTTAAGTTCCAGCCCGCTTTCAGAATATCCATGTTGCAGGGTATTGAAGCTAATATTTTGATGAGCGGCGGGATTTTGAAAATCTCCAATAACGTGCCGGGTTACCAGGACAAGTCTTGGATTGGAAATGCTACCGATATTAATTGGCCTGAATTGATGGCGAAGGTGGACTGCCGCCTGCCGGTCACTAAAAAATTCGTTGAAGTACATGGTCTCAAAACTTATCTTACCTGCAATAGCAAACCTATCCAGAATATTGGGGCGGTTGGCATTATTGGGAAATGCATGGAAGGCATGTGTTAAGGGGAGGTCCCCAAATCCCAGGTTGCCTTCCAGGGTGACCTGGGTGTAGGATTCATCCAGTCTTTCCCGTGCATACTGGACCTTTAAGCCAACCTTAGTAAAATCAAAATCTCCACCTAATACTCCAGAAAAGGACCTGGAGACCTGCCCGGTGATAAGAGGATAATTGCTCTTATAACTGCTAAAATCTTCAGGAGTACTTATAAACTGGCTAAATGGCTGCCATAAAAAAGAAAGTGTAGCTTCAGAGATCGTGTAATCCCTATAAATTTCTCCATCATGGAGAAAAGCATAATCCCTTAACTGGAAGATATCATTGCGGGCAAATTGTAATTCAGTATCCAGTCTTGGAGTAAACCGGTGTTCCAGGCTGCTTTCTAACTTTCTATAGCCGTAATAATAGCTTATATTCACAGTACGCGGTTCAAAGATGGAGAATTCTCTAACATCCTTAAGGTATTCATAAACCGCGACTTCTCGTATATCATCATTATACCTAAGGTTCCACCAGGTTCCTGTGCGTTGATTGAGTAAAGCCCCAGCGCCCACTCCATATTTGAACCTGTGATCTTTAAAACCGTATACTCCATACCCCTCCAGCCTGAAATTTTCTGAAAAATTGCGATTAGTTTGTCCACCGGCTCCCAGTCTAATCCCCTCGTAATTATTAAAATGGAGAAACCTGCTAAGTTTAAAATCCCAAATGCCTACCGGGAAAAAGCCATTGGCAATGGCATCATTTATCTCGATCTTTCTAAGGGTGTTATCCCTTAGAATGCGCCTTCTCACCTGTGGAGCCGTATAATTGTCCCGTGAAGAAAAATCTATCTTTCGGTTTTCCTTCCAAAAGCCGGGGCTCCTATTGACTGCGCTATCCAGAACCTTGATGTGTGCAGTGTATTTGGGTATTGCGATCTCCTTCTCAAGGTCAAGCCCATAGTAATGGGTTTGAGAAAGCAACGCAAGATCCTCTTCAATCTCTTCCGGTTGAAGAAGAATATCCAGAGGGGAGAAAGTTTTTTGGACCGTTCCCAGGGAAATACTGGCTCCAAAAATGCTAATATTCTTTCCTCCCGTTCCTGGACTAAGTGTTAGGGTTTGTTCCTCTGGAAACCACAGGTCCTCCTCTTCAAGATAGGTATATTGGTGAACTGCTTCCATGGCGATTTTCCCGGCAATGCCTAGTTTTGCATATTGTATGGCCAGCGAAGAGGTATTGAGAAAAAGAATTCCTTCTACACCAGATATTACCCCTGGCCGTCGGGGTTTGAGGTGAATAACATACACTTCCCTGCCTTTATGAACCAGCGTATCCCGCAGGGTAAATGTATAGTTCTTTAAAGCACGGGATGCCAGGGGGCCGGCGTAGGTGGTGTTATATATGGAATATTCCTTTTTATAAAGTGATGGAGGTTCGAGTTCCAGTTCCAGGACCTCATAGGCAGGCTCATCAAAACCTGCAGTTTCAAACCCCTCAATGACCTGCCTTTTTGGTTCCCCATCTGCATAAAGATAAGTTGCTACCTTCTCGCTTAAAAAGCTATTGCCACCTGTTGGATCCTGATCCCGCAGGTCCTGAGCCAATTTGGCCTGCCGTTCAATACTAAGTTTATTGTAACTTTTATGGGAATAGGAATGTAATTTTTGATCTGGATCATTCGCTGCTTTTGAGGCTATTGCTTCTTTAATGATCTCAATAGCAGGTGTCAAATTTGGTTGAGATTGTACAGGAGCTAATGGATCAAGGCGCACTTCGAGGAAAACCTGTGAAGGTAGAACTTCTATAGTTCGCGGTTTATAGGCCGGGTAAGTTATCTTCACCTCCTTCTTCTCTCCAGATTTCCTGAAACGATACTGCCCAAGGCCATCGGTAAAATCGATCTCACCGGAAGAAAATTCCAGCATGGCATAAGGAAATGCCTCTCCGGTATCATTTACCAATTTAAGGGTTTGGGAGGAAAGGGGAGACAGGCATAGGAAAAAGATCCCCCAGCTTATAAAAATGCGTCTAATTAATTCCTTCCTCATTAGTGTGTCTATAATAAGTCAATACGGAAGAGCAGCAGGTAAATTAAAAAAGCCTCACGATATTGATCTTTTGTATTCAATATAGTGAAGCCTTATTATTTTTAAAAGAATAGCAGTAATTTATACTGTCATTATTTCTTTTTCCTTGTTCTCAAATATGGTATCAACTTTTTTGATGTAGGTGTTGGTTAATTCCTGAATATTCTCTTCTGCGATCTTCATTGCGTCTTCAGAAATATCCACTTTTTTAAGCTCATTGTTTGCAACCTTACGGTCATTTCGAATCCCGATCTTTGCCTCTTCAGCCTCAGCCTTAGCCTGCTTGGCCAATTCGCGGCGGCGTTCTTCTGTCAAGGGCGGCACATTAATGATAACACTTTCACCATTGTTCATTGGGTTAAAGCCAAGATTCGCAACCATGATGCCTTTTTCTATTTGGGGAATTGTTCCTCTTTCAAAAGGTTGTACTGTAATTGTACGGGCATCTGGGGTATTGACGTTGGCCACCTGGTTCAAAGGGGTCATGCTGCCATAGTATTCTACCATTACGCTACCAAGCATAGCCGGGCTGGCCTTACCTGCGCGTATATTAAGCAGCTGTTTCTCCAGGTGCTTAATGGCCTTTTGCATATTTTCCTCTGTGCTTTCCAGTATAAAATCTACTTCCTCGTTCATTTTTTTAAAGCTTATAGATGAATAAAGTATTCAGTGAGTTTATAAATTTACTTTTGTTCCTATCTTTTCTCCTGAAACTACTTTATGTAGATTTCCGGGGGTGTTCATATCAAAAACTATAATTGGCAACTGGTTTTCCTGGCTAAGAGTAAATGCAGTGGTATCCATCACTTTCAATCCTTTTTTAAGAACATCGTCAAAAGAGATATAATCAAATTTGGTTGCCATTTTGTCCTTTTCAGGGTCGGCAGTGTAAATTCCGTCAACTCGTGTTCCTTTTAAGATGACATCTGCATGGATCTCAATTGCCCGCAACACTGCAGCAGAATCTGTTGTGAAATATGGATTCCCGGTACCACCGCCAAAAATTACTACTCTTCCTTTTTCCAGGTGGCGTATAGCTTTCCTTCTTATAAATGGTTCTGCCACTTCATTGATCTTGATGGCAGATTGCAGCCTGGTTTGCACCCCTGCATCTTCCAAAGCACTTTGCAAGGCAAGCCCGTTGATCACAGTGGCCAACATTCCCATGTGATCCCCCTGTACACGGTCCATACCCTTGCTGGCTCCTGCTACTCCCCTAAAAATGTTTCCTCCACCAATTACTATAGCGACTTCAACACCAAGGTCTGTTACTGATTTTATTTCTTCAGCATACTCGCTAAGGCGTTGTGGGTCTATTCCATATTGACGGTTTCCCATTAAAGCCTCGCCAGATAACTTCAGAAGAATTCTATTGTATTGCATATATATTTTATGGATGAGTGATGCAAATATAGACAATATCTTAATTTGAGGATAATCGTGTGGAATGGTTTGTATTCATATTCAAAATTTTAGGATATATTTTGCATTATGGGGGCAGCAGACGTAGTAATTTGGCGCTTTTCACACCCCTGTCATCCCGATCAATTTGGCGGGATTTTTGCTATCTTTGATCTGACTAAAATTTAAAGATAAATCTATGTTAGGATATTATGTTATTGCCGGGCTCATTTTTATAGTGAGCTTATATGTGAGTAATAAATTGAAGAGCAAATTCAAGAAATATTCACAGGTTCATTTGCAAAATGGACTTAGCGGGAAGGAGATCGCTGAAAAAATGCTGCGGGATAATGGTATTACAGATGTGAAGGTTATCTCGACCCCTGGAATGCTAACAGATCATTACGACCCTTCCAAAAAAACGGTTAACCTTAGTGAAGGTGTATATAGCCAGCGCAATGCAGCAGCAGCTGCCGTCTCTGCCCACGAGGTAGGACACGCGGTGCAACATGCAAAGGCCTATGATTGGTTACAAATGAGGAGTAAGCTTGTGCCGGTAGTGAGTGTAGCCTCCAAATTTTCACAATGGGCTATTATGGGTGGTTTGATCCTTATGACAATGGTATCTGTAGGTGTTGGACAAACTGTCCTGCTTATAGGAATCATATTATATGGTATGGGGACGCTCTTTAGTTTTGTGACCCTACCTGTAGAATATGATGCGAGTAAAAGAGCACTGGTTTGGTTGGAGAATGAGAATATGCTTACAGCACAGGAACATGAAGCTGCAGAGGATTCCCTAAAATGGGCCGCACGTACTTATGTAGTGGCGGCAGTTGGTTCCCTTGCGACTCTTTTATACTTTATTAGTATATACCTGGGAAGGGATTAATATCCCTGGATGAAATAAAAAAATGGGCGGTTGAAAAACCGCCCATTTTTTTTGCTTTTAAGTATTATTACGGCTGGTCCTCCCTAATTCCGGGAATCCTTTCATCGATAAATTTTAATGCCATTCCCTCTGTTCCCATAAGGTCAAACAGCTCAAGTGCTCTCCTAAAGGTTTGCTCTTCTTCCATTTGTTCCTTTACGAACCACTGTAGGAAATACTCAGATGTTAGGTCCTGTACCTTTCTACACTTGAGAACTATGTTATGAATGGATTTGGTGATGGCAATCTCCTGGTCTAATGCGTTTTCAAAGATCTCCTCAAGAGAGTTATAATCGTGTGAGATATTAGAAACTTCAGGTGAGTAAGCCGTACCTCCATTGTCATTTATGAAGTGGAAGATCCTCATCATGTGCTCCCTTTCTTCCTGGGATTGCTCATAGAAGAATTTCGCACTGTTTATGAGTCCGTTTTGATCGCACCAGGATGCCATCGCCAGATATACCGATGATGAATGTGCTTCTTTTTTTATCTGTTCATTCAGCAGGTCCATGATATCCACATGGAGGCTGAGTTTTTGTCTTACCAGGTCTTTCATTTCTTTTTTTTTAAAGTTAAACAAATTTGAAGAAGGCGCACAAATATGCCCTTAATTTAGAAATAGTCTTGGTAAGCTTACAGGAGAGTTTGATGTGGTTACAAATAGAAGGCTAGGTGGTAACCAGGGAATTTAACTCCAGCATTGCAAAAGTGCCACGCACAGATTCTTTAAGATCTACAGTTTCCAGGGTGTTGAAGATGAACATATGTTCCCGGTTGCATAACATTAGGATCTCCATCCCGTGGGGATTAGTTCCATCAAAATGAGAATCAAGATCTATTTTTCTAACCTGCTGTCGAAGGGCCAGTAACTGGCAAAAGCTAAGTTTTACAACCTTATGGCCAAAATCAAAATAAAAGCACCGTCCGCGATCAGACTGATAGGAGGTGAAGAATTGAGACTGGTGAAGTAATTTCATTTCGGGGACAAAAATATTTCTTATTTAGAATTAATCCAAATATTTATACTTTAATTTGTCGCTGAATTTGTTGATTAAGGGAAATAAATGTCTCAGTCCTTGATACGCCTTCTATGGCCTGGATATTTTTGTTTAGCACATTCATAAGATGTTCATTATCGCGGCATAGGATCTTCAGGAAAATTGACCAGTTTCCTGTGGTATAATGACATTCCAAAACTTCGGGGATCTCGTTTAATTTCTTCACCGCCTGCGGGTTGCTTACAGCCTTGTCGAGATATACTCCTACAAAAGCAAGGGTGGTATATCCAAGTATCCTTGGGTTTATCATTAGCTTGGAGCCCTCGATCAATCCCGCCTTTTCCAGCTTTCTAAGTCGCTGGTGAATAGCCGCTCCACTAATCCCAATACTCCTGGCGATCTCAAGAATTGGTTTTCTCGCATCTTCCATGAGATAATTAAGGATGGTTTTGTCTATCCCATCTATACTTACTTTTTCATCTACTATTTTCATATCCCGATCTTATTCTTGATTTTCTAATTACCCACTTCGCCCAGTGGGTTATAACCCAGGTATTCGGTTTGCGTCTCTTTAAAAACAATTCCGTTTGTTTCCAGCTCCTTTAAAATTGGCTCATAAACTTCTTTGGTAATAGGCACCTGTACCCCGGGAGTCACGATCTTTTCATTCAGGATGGCAAGGGCTGCTATGGCAACAGGTAAGCCTACTGTTTTGGCCATCGCAGTCTTTTGCTGGTCTTCTCCTATGTGCACCATGGTGGAATCGATTTGTTTCTTTTCCCCATTGAGTTCATAGCCAAATTTATGATACATTACGATCATATCCTTGTCATCTTCAGCCAGGGACCATTTTTCCTCAAGAATCTTTTGAAGAGCCTGTGCCGGGGTAGCATTGGCGATACCCAATTTCTTTTCAGCATTAAAAAGGTCCAGCTCCAAAAGCTTTTCCCACATAATATCGTCCTGGTCGATCTTAAGGTTGTGACGTAACTTTAGCTCAACAGAATCTGTAGGGGAATAGGGGAGGAAGGAATTTACAAAATCCCGGTAACTCATATTCTCACTATCCTCCAGCTCATACGTATCATCTGTCATTCCCAGCTGCACAAACATATTCCATGCCCTGCTGAAGCCTACACGGCGAATGGTACCACGGTAAAGGGTGTGAATATCTTCCAGCCCATAGACACTCCTGTAGTCAAGGGAATTCCTGTTGGCATAGCCTTCAAATTTCCCGTAGCCTTCAATTTGAAAGAATTCGGTGCGGCGAAATAATCTGTGATATGGAATATATTTGTATTTTCCTTCCTGGATGAATTTCGCTACCCCTCCCTGGCCAGCAACCACTACATTACGGGGGTTCCAGGTGAATTTGTAATTCCAGAGGTTGGTGTCACTCTCTGGCGCTACCAGCCCACCGGTAAAGGATTCGAACATGAGCATTTTCCCGCCTTTATCCCTTATTCGATCTATAACCTGCATTGCGCTCATATGGTCTATCCCGGGGTCAACCCCAATTTCATTCATGAAAATAAGGTTCTTTTCCTTTACTACGGGATCCAGGGCTTTCATCTCCTTGCTTACATAAGATGCTGTAACCAGGTTTTTTCCAAATTTGACACAATCTTTTGCCACCTCAACATGAAAACGTGCAGGAAGCATGGAAATAACAAGGTGAGTATTCTTTACAGCCTCCGCTCTGCTTTCAGCATTAAAGATATCCAGCGCAAGTGGTTTTGCCCTGGGGTGGCTCCCGGCAATTTTTTTTGCCTGGCTCTCATCCTTATCGGCTATGGTGAGAAATATATTTTCTTTTTCAGATTTTTCTAGTAAATAGGTAATTAAGACTGAGGTGGATTTTCCGGCTCCAATGACCAGTATATGACGCATATTAAATTTTTCTTAATTAATTTTGTAGGCTTGGTTACACGAATGTAATTAAATGTTTACACTTAAAAAACTTGAAATGAGCAGAAGATTCTATATTGCAGGACTGGTTTTTGGCGTGGTTGCGGTTATACTTGGAGCCTTTGCTGCTCATGGCCTTAAACCGCTGCTAACTGTAGATGCGATGCTTACATTTGAGACCGGCGTACGGTACCAAATGTATCACGCTTTGCTCTTTTTATTAATTGGCAATATGAGAGTAAATCCTGCGCCGGTTTTTAAGTGGATATTTTACCTTCTTATAATTGGTATTTTTTTCTTCTCGGGTTCCATTTATTTGCTGGCTACCAATGACCTGACAAGCTGGAATTTTAAGTTCTTAGGGCCCGTAACTCCTGTGGGTGGCAGTTTGTTAATCTTTTGTTGGATTCTTTTACTGTCCTACTTTATAAAGTTAAAAAACAAATAAAAACGAAAATTTTCGACGGCATTAAGTATAAGATTCTATACTTTTGTAGGCCTAAACAAACACACAACCTAAACTTTTATGTTGGCAAATAAACAAATTACGAAATCGATTTCGTTAGAAGATTATGGGATCACTGATGCGCAGGTGCACTATCAACTCCCACCCGAAGAGCTTCACAGGATCACAATTGAGAAGGAGCAGGGTGTTGAGGTAAATTCTGGAGCACTTGCAGTGAACACCGGGGAATTTACAGGAAGATCGCCAAAAGACAGGTTTCTTGTAAAAGATGATGAAACGAGGGACAGAGTATGGTGGGGAGATATAAATATTCCTTTTGATCCAGATAAGTTTGATGCGCTATATGATAAGGTAGTTGAATACCTTTCAGGCAAGGAAGTTTTCGTAAGGGACTCATATGCCTGTGCCGATGAAAATTACAAAACAAATATTCGCGTAGTTAATGAGTATCCCTGGTCCAATTTGTTCGCCTATAACATGTTCCTAAGGCCTACGGAGGAGGAATTGAAGAATTTTAAGGAAGACTGGATAGTTATCAATGCTCCCGGCTTCAAGGCAGATCCCGATGTGGACGGTACAAGACAGGGAAATTTCTCTATTCTTAATTTTACAAAAAAAATTGCGCTTGTTGGGGGTAGCGGTTATACCGGAGAGATAAAAAAGGGAATTTTTTCTGCTCTTAATTTTATACTGCCGGTGCATAAAGATACCTTACCAATGCACTGCTCGGCCAATATTGGACCCGGGGAGGATACCGCTATTTTCTTCGGACTTTCGGGAACAGGAAAAACCACACTTTCTGCAGATCCTAAGAGACGATTAATAGGGGATGATGAACATGGCTGGACAAAAGAAAACACCATTTTTAATTTTGAAGGTGGATGCTATGCCAAGGTAATAAACCTAACAGAAGAAAATGAACCCGATATTTACAGGGCGATCAAACCGGGAGCAATCCTGGAAAATGTAATTATTGATGAGCATGGGGATGTAGATTTTGAAAATACTTCCATTACTCCAAATACAAGAGTAAGTTACCCAATCCATCATATTGACAATATTGTTACTCCTTCTATTGGTGAAAACCCTAAGAATATTTTCTTCCTTACAGCCGATGCTTTTGGAGTATTGCCTCCAATAAGTAAACTTACACCGGGACAGGCCGCCTATCATTTTATAAGTGGATACACTGCTAAAGTTGCAGGAACAGAGGCAGGAGTAGATGAACCACAACCCAACTTCTCTGCTTGCTTTGGGGCTCCGTTTATGCCACTTCATCCAACTGTTTACGGGGAGATGTTAAGCAAGAAAATGAAAGATGCAGGGGTGAATGTTTGGCTGGTCAATACCGGGTGGACCGGTGGGCCATATGGAACAGGAAGCAGAATGAAATTAAAGTACACCAGGGCAATGATAGATGCTGCGCTTGAAGGTAATCTTAATGAGGTAGAATTCACTACCCACCCAATTTTTGGGTTGAAGATGCCTGTAGATTGTCCAAATGTGCCAAACGAGATATTAAACCCAAGGGAAACCTGGAGTGATAAGGAGGCTTATGATGCAAAAGCAAATAAGCTTGCCAATTCCTTTAAAAGCAATTTTTCCAAATTTGAGGAAAACGCAAATGAAGAGATCCTTTCCGGAGGTCCTTTAGTATAAGTTATTACCTGATGTTCAATTGATCCGGTTCTCTTTTGGGGGCCGGATCTTTTTTATTCCCGTGAATAGTACCTTATTTCTTCCTGGGTGCCGTCACCATCGTGATTGTCGGTGTAAATTAATTCCATGGAATTTGTGTCCAGTCGGGCAATTTCCATAGAATACTCCCGGTCATTAGCATCGGTTAGTGTAAGTGTGTAGCCTGTGACATTAAAAGTTCCCAAATGGTCTATACGTTCTTCGCAGCTGGTTATATTTACATAGGTTATTTTATTATCCACTAAAAACTCCAGGAAATCCCTGCCGCATTCTTCATTTCCTGCATAGGGATAGGTCACGCCTTTATATAAAGTTTCTACTGGATACCATTTCCCAATGATGGCTTGCCTAAACTCAGGATCGGGATAATCCAGTTCGCTTGTCGGGCCGGAGCAGTTCATCATACCTGCACACAGGATCACGATTAGAATGATTAAAGTTTTCATATTCTTAGTTCATTTTGCATTACTATAGTAATATTAGAATAAGAATAGCAGAAAAAATTTAAGGGAATGTGAAGTCTCTCCTGGTACAGGTTAAGCTTTCCTTTTTTAAGTAGGGGGAATGTTAGCTAAATATAAAGAGCTGGTTAAGGGAAGGATACAGGAATGTAAACATGGCCCCTTTATAAAAAGCGAAAGCCGGCAAATTCGTTACAATTTTACCGGCTTTCAAAATTACAATGTAGGGAAGTTAATCTTTATTTCTTGTTGGCCTCTTTAATATATTTTTGAAGGGCCATGGTCATTGACGGTGTCTCGGGTGTTGGTGCCATAATATTTACAACAAGGCCATGTTCTTTAGCTGCCTTTGCTGTAGTATTTCCAAATACCGCTATCTTTGTGTCCTTTTGTTCAAAATCGGCAAAATTCTCAAATAAGGATTTGATCCCACTTGGGCTAAAGAAAACCAGGATATCATAATAGACATCTCTAAGGTGGGACAGGTCGCTTACAACGGTCTTGTAGAATACTCCCTGTTTCCAGTCCACGCCCAACTTGTTTAAAGTTTTAGGAACATCTGGCTTCAGCATATCTGAGGCAGGAAGTAAAAATTTTTCATTTTTATATTTCTTAATATATGGAGAAAGTTCAGCAAACGTCCTTTTTCCTACATAGATCTTCCTTTTTCTATATACCACATATTTTTGCAGGTAATATGCCACGGCCTCACTAAGGCAAAAATACTTAAGGGTGTCTGGCACCTTATACCTCATTTCCTCGGCTATGCGAAAAAAATGATCTACCGAGTTTCGACTTGTTAATATTACCGCAGTGTATTTGGTAAGGTCAATTTTTTGTTGCCTTACATCTTTAGAAGATACCCCTTCTACGTGTATAAAGGGAATGAAATCAATTTTTACCTTTTGTTTTTCTTCCAGCTCAGAATACGGTGAGTTTTCTAATTTAGGCTCTGGTTGAGAAATCAAAATTGTTTTCACTTTCATATATTATCACATTTAAAACCTTAGCTTGTTGTAATTAGCTTATACAAAATAACATAAGGGGTAATTTCGAGAGCGCAAAGGTACAAAATAAAATAGAACCAATTACGCGTGATCCAACCCAGATTTTTTTTGGTAATTCTAAAAAATGAGTATAGCGTGGCAACAAGAAAAAATATAATTATTGTCATTATGGCTGCTCTGGCGGGCTCTTGTGAGTAAATAAGAAATATCACCGCCGGGAAGAATAGCAGGGAAATAAAATTGCGATAGGTATGTTTTTGAAATAAATAATGTTCTGCAGTTTCATCTATATCAAAAACGTTAGCAACGATCTTCTCAAGGGTAATTTTAAGCAAGGCAAAAAATCCATAGGCCGTAAAGATCCTTAAAAGAATGATCCAGGAATCGTGTAGCACCGGGGACACAAAGATCCTGTAAAGCACGAAGAGGAACAGGGTAATAATTAGGATATGAACCAGGAACATGATCACATTGAACCCAAAGAGCGCCTTGTGCTCCCTATTCTTAATTATTAAGAATTTCCCTGAATTAAAAATTGATATAAAGTCCTCAAATCTATGCTGGAAGAGCTGTCTTCCCAGTACCAGCAACAATAGCGTGAGTACTATTAAAACTGTGGGGAGGTCATTTGAAGTGCTATATCTTTCGAGGGCTTCCAAACATAATTATTTTATGCAAAGGTATAATTTATAGGGTTAAAAGTTGAAAGTTATTTTGAATGTCTAAACCTCAAAAATAGTTACATTTGTGCAAAAATCCAGACATGTCAAATGGGATAATCATTATACCCACTTACAATGAAATTGAGAATATTGAGCGTTTAATAAGGAATATTTTTTCCCTGCAGCGTAAATTTCATATTTTGGTGGTAGATGATAATTCTCCAGACAATACTGCACTTAAAGTGAAGACCCTGCAAACCGAATTTTTTGGGGCATTATTTTTGGAAGAACGTACAGGAAAACAGGGGTTAGGCACAGCTTATATTCATGGGTTTCGATGGGCACTTGCAAGGGATTACCAGTATATATTTGAAATGGATGCCGATTTTTCCCACAATCCCAATGATCTTATACGTTTATATAATGCCTGTTCGAGAAAAGGAGCCGATGTTGCTATTGGATCTCGTTATAAGACCGGGGTTAATGTGATAAACTGGCCTATGAGCCGGGTACTTATGTCCTGGCTTGCATCAAAATATGTAAGGCTCATTACCGGTATGGATATACACGATACCACTGCCGGTTTTGTATGTTATAAGCGTGGGGTGCTGGAGAAGATCAATTTGGATAAGATCCAGTTCGTTGGGTATGCGTTCCAGATCGAAATGAAGTTCAAGGCACATTTAATGAAATTTAAAATAAAGGAAGTTCCCGTAATCTTTACAGACAGGACGAAAGGAACATCAAAAATGAGTGGAGGAATAATTTCTGAAGCTGTCTTTGGGGTAATAAATATGAAATTTAAAAGTCTTTTTAATAAGATGTCAACGTAATGAAGAAGGTTTTAATTAAGAATGCACGAATCGTTAATGAAGGAACGATCACAGAGGGAGATGTTTTTATTGAAAATGGGGTTATTGCTGAAATTGCAGATAGCATAAGTGCCAAGTCTCCAGATGTGAACATTATAGATGCAGAAGGGAATTACCTGTTGCCAGGGATCATAGATGACCAGGTGCACTTTCGGGAACCCGGTCTCACTCATAAGGATACTATCGAAACTGGCTCCATGGCAGCAGTGGCAGGAGGGATTACTTCCTTTATTGAAATGCCAAACACCCTGCCGAACACTACTACTATTGAAAAGCTAGACGAAAAATTTGAAATTGCCAGGAAAACCTCCTATGCGAATTATTCCTTCATGTTTGGCGGTACCAACGACAACCTGCAGGAGATCCTCAAAGTTGATCCCAAGACCACGGCAGCTATAAAATTATTTCTGGGTTCCTCCACGGGTAATATGCTGGTAGATGATCAAAAAGTGCTGGAGGAGATCTTTACGAAATCCCCTTTGCTAATTGCGGTGCATTGTGAAGATGAAGCTACTATTAAAAAGAATTACGAGGAGCAACTCGAAAAATACGGGGAGGATATTCCAATAGAAAATCACCCGAAAATAAGAAGTGAGGAGGCTTGTTATTTGTCCTCTTCCCGCGCAGTAGCACTGGCAAAGAAAACCGGCGCGAGGCTTCATGTTTTTCATCTTTCTACGGCTAAGGAATTATCTCTCTTTGATAATAAAAAAGCCCTTAAAGATAAAAAGATCACGGCAGAGGTGTGTATTCACCACCTTTGGTTTAACGATCAGGATTATGCGAAAAAGGGAACCTTTATTAAATGGAACCCTGCTGTAAAAACCAAAAAGGACCAGGAAGCACTGCTGCAGGCATTGATCGATAATCGTATAGATGTTGTGGCTACAGACCATGCACCGCATACCAGGGAAGAAAAGAAAAATAAATATCCTAATGCTCCAAGTGGAGGGCCATTGGTACAGCACGCCCTGCCGGCGATGTTGCAGCTCTACCACCAGGAGAAGATCACCCTGGAAAAGATCGTGGAAAAGATGTGTCATAATCCGGCAATTTTATTCCAGATCGAAAAACGCGGCTTCATAAGGGAAGGATATAAAGCCGATCTTGTTCTTGTGGATCTCAACTCTCCATGGGCAGTGCAGCCAAATAATATACTTTATAAATGTGGATGGTCTCCTTTTGAAGGCGTGACATTTAAATCACGGGTAACCCATACTTTTGTTAATGGAAGGCTGGTCTATAAGAATTTCAAAGTGTTGCCATTTTCTCCTATTGCAGAGCAATTAACCTTTGACAGAAAGTAATGAGGAGATTGTGGATCATTTTTCTGGTTTTTGCGATTTTTTCCTGTCGGGATAGCGATAGGGTAAAAGAACCGGAAAACCTGATTCCCGAGAATAAAATGGTAGAGGTACTTACAGACCTTTCCCTGTTGAATTCTGCAAAGAACTATAACAGGCGGCAATTGGAAAATACCGGGCTTAGGCCAATTGAATACTTATATGACAGGCACGGTATTGACAGTGTAAGCCTTGCCCAAAGCACCAGGTACTATGCCAATTTCCCATCAGATCTGGAGCGTATCTATTCCCGTGTTAAAAGTAATCTTGAAAAACTTAAATCTACTTTGGAACACCAAAGAGAGGAAGAGAGAAGAGTGCAGGATTCCATACGGGAGGCTGAAAGTGATTCCCTTCGGGAACAACCACAGGATTCCATCCTGCAAATAAACAGGTTTGGGGATTCTATCTATGTAAATCCAGAGATCTTCAGGAGAAATCCGCAGGATTCTCTACCTCCTGCGATGGAGGTGGAATTTGAGGAAAGCGATCAATAATCAATGCTGTTCCACTTTCTGTAATAGCCTGCTGTTTCCTTTATAACTTCTTCCAGGGGTGTAAATTTAAAATCCAGCTGCTCTTTGATCTTTTTATTTGAGTAGTAGGTATTTTCAAAGAGGCTTTTGTGATCACCTTTCCTAATGAGCTTTTTTCCGCCAAACCAGGTAGTTATACTCTGGAGGATCCAGCCTATATAGACCATCCAGGGTTTAAGTTGCTTCCCTGGTGCTGGTTTATTTAGGTGTTTGGCAACAAACTGCAGGACTTTCTTAAAGCTTATATTTTCTGTGATAACAATAAATTGTTCATTCTTTACGGGAGAGTCCATTGCTTTAATAGCTGCTGCTGCCACATCCTTTACACCAACAAACCCTGTGACCTTCGGGAAATGATAGTTGAGACCCTCATCCACCTTTTTAAATATTAGGCTGCTGCCTTTTTTCCAGGATCCCGCACCAAGAATAACCCCGGGGTTAAGGATCACCACGGGTACTCCTTCCTGTGAGGCTCTCCACACTTCAATCTCTGCCCCATGTTTGGAAATGGCATATTCGGTATGATCATTCTCTGGATGCCAGGTGAAATTTTCTGTAACATATTCCTCGCCAATAGTCAAACCCATAGTTGCTACAGAACTTATATAGCATAGCTTTTCCACTTTAAAGGCTATACACAGGTTCGCAATATTGGCTGTGCCTTCAATGTTGGTTTTCCTTAATTCGGCTGTATCTGCAGGATTAAAGGAAACCAGTGCTGCGCTGTGATAAACACTGGTTATTCCTTTAAAAGCTTTATTAAGGGCGGGTATGTCATCCAGCGGTGCCTTTACCCAATCTATTTTCTTATAGAGTTTTTCACCTTCAGTCTTACCAAGGTTTAAGGCAAAGATCTTTTTTACGGCATCAAAACTGCTGCCCTCCCTGTAAATAGCTCTTATATATTCTTCGGTTTGAGTAAGATCGAGCAGGAGATGGGATCCTACCAAACCGGTTCCTCCTGTAACTAGTATCATAAGGTAAATATAGCACTTTCAGCTTAGGAAAAATGCGAGTTATTGGTATCTTTACCGCTGTTTTCCTAAATGGGCAGGTATTTAAAAAAGACAAGAAGTGCGGTTAGAGAATAGCCATATTTGAAAGGGAAGACACGTGATTAATTAAGAATTAAGAGATATGAATTTTGTAGAAGAAATTACCTGGAGAGGCATGCTGCACGATGTGATGCCCGGGACAGAGGAACATTTAATGGAAGGAATGAGAGCTGCGTATGTAGGTATAGATCCCACGGCAGATTCCCTTCATATTGGACATCTTGTTGGGGTGATGATGCTCAGGCATTTTCAATTGTGTGGACATAAACCCTATGCCCTTGTAGGAGGAGCTACAGGTATGATAGGTGACCCCTCTGGTAAGTCGGCAGAACGTAATTTGTTGGATGAAGAAACCCTTAGACATAACCAGGAATCCCTAAAAAAACAGCTGGGGAAATTCCTTGATTTCACAGGAAATAAGGACAACACTGCTGTACTGGTGAATAACTATGACTGGATGAAGGATTTCTCTTTCCTTGATTTCATAAGGGACGTGGGAAAGCATATCACGGTTAATTACATGATGTCCAAGGATTCGGTTAAGAAAAGGTTGTCATCTGATGCTTCTGAAGGTATGTCGTTCACCGAGTTTACCTACCAGCTGGTACAGGGATATGATTTCCTTCACCTTTACCGGGAATTTGACTGCACCCTGCAAATGGGGGGCAGCGACCAGTGGGGTAACATCACTACAGGAACTGAACTCATACGTCGCATTGGAGGCGGTAAAGGTTTCGCCCTTACCTGTCCTTTAATCACAAAAGCCGATGGAACAAAATTTGGCAAAACTGAAAGTGGGAACATTTGGCTGGATCCTAATCTTACTTCCCCATATAAATTCTACCAGTACTGGCTCAACACCAGCGATGAGGATGCTGAAAAATATATCAAAATATTCACTTTCCTTACAAAGGACGAAGTGGAACAGCTGGTAGAAGACCATAAAGAAGAGCCGCATTTAAGACAATTGCAAAAGAGGCTGGCAGAGGAGATCACAATAATGGTACATTCAAGGGAGGATTTTGAAAATGCTGTAAAGGCATCTGAAGTGCTGTTTGGAAAAAGCACTGCCAGTGACCTGCGGGAACTAAACGAGGCTACCTTTCTGGATGTCTTTGAAGGAGTGCCGCAGGCTGAGATCCCAATTAATGAGGTGGAAGAGGGGCTGGATATGATCGCAGCACTTTCAGCACAAACTGGCTTTTTAAAATCCAACGGGGAAGCGCGACGTGCACTTAAAGAAAATTCTATCTCTGTAAATAAAGAGAAAGTGGGTGAAGATTATAAGATCACCCGGGATGACCTTATAAATAACAAATTTGTGATCCTTAATAAGGGTAAAAGGAATACCTATATAATTAGAGTGGTTTAGAATACAAAACCCCTCCAGGCGAGAGCCTGAAGGGGTTTGCAACTAACTAACCAATCTAATATGAAAAAACTTCAATTAGCTGTAAACAAAAACCTAACCAAAAATTATGTTTACATTATATAGGTCGGGAGATTATGCTTTCATTACAGGACGAACTGTTAAATTTTAAATTTTTTAATCTTTTGATATTTAGTTCTTTGACTGCTGTTTTTATCGGCTTGTGAGCTCCCCTGTCCATGCGGGTTTTGGAGCCTTTAGCACTTTTGATCCTTCTTGGAATAATGTGAAAATATTCTCAGAAGAATCTGGTAACATTTAATTGAGGATTATATAAAGTTGAAAATCAATTAGTAAACTGTCATTTGGGTAATTTTAATTCCAATCTGGCAGCTATGGAATATAGAAAATCCTTTAAGTTTCTCTCCTTTACTCTTTTCACAATCACCTATCTTTTTGGGATGTGGAGTATTATGTACCTTGAAAACTCATTTTTAATAATAGTAATGGGTGCTGGATGTGCACTGTTTCTATCTCTGTTTTTAATTTCTCACTTTATATGCTCCAAATAAACCAGGAGATTTACTTTCGTATGAAAGTAAATTTTTTTAATCAGGTTCTTTAGACAACCATTAAGTTACATCCTCTAATATCGCTGTTGTCAAACCTGCCAAGGATCTCAATTTGATTTCGCCCTTTGACCTTTCCCAGGTCCTGCGTAGCGATAAAAGAACAGGAATTGATATTCGCGAGGTCAATGACATTGACGCCTCCGGTTTTTCCTTCCGGCAGGTAGGTTAGGGCATCTTCAGGATCCCTTATAAGGATCTTCAGCCAGGGAGGACATTGGAATATTCCGTGGCCTCTTGAGTAGGCTTGTGATAAGAGTTCGGTCATGCCATATTCACTATGTATGGCATCTACTCCAAATCCTTTTTTTAGGATTGCATGAAGTTCCTCCCTAATCATTTCCTTACGCCGGCCTTTCATTCCACCGGTTTCCATCACAATTGTATTTTCTAGTTGAAAAGAAGAGCTTTCCACCAGGTCCAGAAGGGCAAAGGATACTCCCAAAAGCAGCACTTTGGTACCAGCTTTGTCAAGGCGGTTAAGATTATGTCTTAGAATGTCCAGGTCGTCCAGGTAAAATCCGCTCTCGGGATGTTTGCTTTTCAAAATAAGATCGTTGGCCATATAAATGAGCGAGGAGCCATCTCTTTCAAGATAAGAGGGTAGCAGGGCAAGTACCACATATTCTTCAACGTTGCCGTAAAATTGCCTGAAAGCCCTGTTGTAACTCTCTTCGTAAATCTCAATATCCTTTATAAGGTGTTTACTGGTATTGCTACCTGTGGTGCCGCTGCTGGTAAATACCTTTTGAACCTCACCTTCAGCAGGAAAAATTTTTAGGCTTTTAAAGAATTCAATGGGAAGGAATGGTATTTCCTGCAGGGAAGTTACTGCTTCCGGCATAACCTTCAGCAGGTCACAAAATTCCCGGTATACCTCGATGGTATTATATTGATAATTGAAAACCTCCAGTGCCGTTTTCAGGAAATCTTTATCAGAAGTAATAGAAAAAATTCGGTTTTTGTCCATAGCGTGGTAATGGCAAAAATAGAAATAAAAAAAGCTTCTCATTTGAGAAGCCGTATAATTATGGGCAGTAAATTTTATTTTACCACAAGCTTTCTGGTTGCCTGGGTGTTCCCCTCCCTTATCTTCAAAATATAAATGCCCGGAGTTAATTCTGAAACATCCAGTTCCTTTCCAATTAATTTAGCAGAAAGTACCACCTTACCCAGCACATTATAGACCTCTATCTCCTTTGACTGATTTTTATCTGAAGTGATATAAACCTTATTCCCGGTTACCGGGTTAGGATAAATAGATAGCCCGGAAATAGGCTTTTCCTGCACGCTTGCAGGAAATGTATTGCTTTGAGCTGCCACCACATTGGAAAACAGCAAAAAACAAACCAATAAGAAACTCAATAAGTAGTGCTGCTTCATGCTTTTTGGTATGGTTATTACAAACTTACATAAAATTATTCAAAAATGGTACCAAATATTTTTAGCGATTTCGTTAAAACAGAGTTATTTAGGAATGTGAAAAAAGAACCTGGTCTGGATTGCGAGATCGCTAAACTTAAGATGCAATAGTGGTTGAGAGATTAAAATACATAAGATTTTCCTGAAATCTTCAAAAGGTTAGAAAAAACGCTTTACATTTTTCTCTGCGATTTTCCGGGGAATAGGATAATTTATGAATTTTTCATTGGCAACTGAACTGGTGTTGAATAATGGCTTTTCGGCCTTACTACAGGCTCTAAGAGTTGGGAGCCGATGGTGCCTGGACTTCAAAATCGATAAGCTTAAAGCATAATCTTTATTCCACTAATATTTCTGCTTGTTGGCATAATTTACCAGGGAGAGCATCACAGGTACTTCTACCAGGACTCCTACTACACACACCAGGGCAGCCGGACTATCCAGTCCAAATAAGCCAATTGCCACAGCAACTGAAAGTTCAAAGAAATTACTTGCCCCTATCATTGCCGCGGGAGCACAAACCTTGTGTGAGAGATTTAATTTTTTCCCCGTGAACCAGGTGGCAAAGAATATGAAATAGGTTTGAATGATAAGGGGTACTGCTATAAGAAAAATTACCAGCGGATTGTTTAGAATATTTTCCCCCTGGAAGGCAAAGAGCAAAATGAGGGTTAAAAGCAGCGCAATAATGCTTACAGGCTTAAATTTTGGAAGAAAATCCTTCTGAAACCAATTTGTCCCATGTCGTTTAATAAGCAGGTTGCTGGTGAGTATTCCTGCAATGAGAGGTACTACAACATATATTAAAATGCTAAGGATGAGAGTTTCATAAGGCACCACAACGTCTGTAATCCCTAACAACAAACCTACTATAGGTACGAAAGCAAAGAGAATGATGAGATCGTTTACAGAGACTTGCATTAGGGTGTAATTTGGGTCTCCATCTGTGAGGTAGGACCATACAAATACCATTGCAGTGCAGGGGGCGGCGCCCAGAATAATGGCACCTGCAATGTATTCCCCGGCAAGTGCGGGATCGATAAAGGCAGCAAATATCTTCGTGAAGAATATCCAGGCAAAGAAAGCCATGGTGAAAGGTTTTATGAGCCAGTTCATTATCAGGGTAAGTACAATCCCCTTTGGTTTTTTACCTATTTTCTTAATGCTGGTAAAATCAATTTGCAGCATCATGGGGTATATCATCATCCAGATAAGGACTGCGATTGGGATATTCACCTGGTAGATCTCCCAGGTGCTCATTATCTGCATGGCGTCGCCCGCCATATATCCTATAAAAATTCCTGCGGCTATGCAAAGAGCAACCCAAAGGCTTAAATACTTTTCAAAAAATGCGATTTTCTTCTTTTCTGCCATTATTTTAGGTTGATTTGAGAGAATACATAAAAAAGTTCTGCTGCTATTTGGCGGCTTCGCTCCCTATATTTTTCTTCCTGTTTCGGGCTGCCGTCGAATTCTTTCGGATCCTCATAGGTAACAGGGATCCTTTTTTCGGCACCGGGAATAAAGGGGCATCCTACATCGGCCTGGGAGCAGGTCATGATAGCAGCAAACGCGGTCTGTGGATTGAAACTATGGTCATAGGTCTTCGAAAATCCAATAACCGGGTGCTCATTAGTATTATATTTTATACTGTGTACAGGATTTTTGGAATCAGAAAGTTTTTCAATTTTAAAACCCGAATTTTCCAGGGTTTTTGCTGCAGCAGAAAAAAGTGCTGTGGCCTCTGTCCCGCCAGAGTAACAACTTACCTGCGGCACCTTAAAGTAACAGGCCAGAGCCTGCGCCCACACCTGGGACAAGTGGCTCCTCCGGGAGTTGTGTGTGCAAATGAAATTAAGCCGAACAGGCTCCAATGATCCTACCTTACTTTGAATGTAGTCGATAAGTGGTTGTAAAATATTTTTTCGATCCTCAGCTACAGGTATGTTTATGAGTTCTTTTATTTCCCTTTCTATTTCGGGAAAGAGTTGGGTCGAATCTCTGGTCATAAATTCGTTTATTTACTGTTATTTAACCTTAGCAACAGCCGGAATTTGGGGCGCAGGAATTTGATTTCTCAATCTGCAACCTTTCAACAGGAACGTTGCACTTTTCTTTTGCAAGGCAATTGGTATTTTTTGGGACCAACAAGAAATTCCAGCCATCATAATCCAGCTCAAATTTTTCAATTGTTTGTCCCTGGTACTCTACTTCAATTTCCAGGTCGTCCAGGCCAAGGATTTTTTCAGACAGTTGGATGATATGTACTAATTTCTCCGGGTGCAATCTGTGGTCATAATCATTGGCATTCCAAAGTTGAAAATTGGCAACTTCTTCTTTCCTTACCGTCCCGCCACAGTCAATGAAATGTTTTGAAACTCTACCCACCTCTGTCACGTGAAAATGGCGGGGCACAAGCTCCCCGTTAGGAAGTTCAAATTGAATAGTCTCTGTAGCTGTAAGGATCTTTTTAATTTCTGAAAGTTTCATAGCGGTAAATTTTTATCAGTTTAATTCTCAAACTAACAGCAGTTGTTTGCTGGAGGGGGCATGTATTGGTCAAAGATTTTATTGAATTGTTCTTTTATTTCTTCCCATCGCCCGGGGTTGATACAGTAATTTACCCGGGTCCCTTCAATAGTACCCTGGATCACACCTATTTCCTTTAATTCCCTTAAATGCTGGCTTATAGTAGCCTGGGCCAGGCCCAGTTCATTTACCAAATCGCCATTGATACAACTGCTGGATTTCAAGAGATATTCAATTATGGCTATGCGGGCGGGATGAGCAAATGCTTTTGCAGCAAGGGCCAGTTCATTTTGAGTCTCAGAGAAAAGATCGCTTTTTGTAACTCCCATATTAATCCTTCGTCAACTTAATTTTCTACAAATATTTGTATATAGCAATATTACGATGAATAAAATTAAAGCGGAATTTTTTCAGCAGAAAAAGTTTAAAAAAAATAATTTGTGAGGGCTGGAAATTTTACAAAAAAAAGGGCGATCATTTCTGATCGCCCCGGCCAAATTAAACAAAATTTAAAATTTATATGAATAGCTAAGGGAAATGGGGGTCCCCGGATTTCTGATCGCGAATATTTGGTCCTCTGCATTAAATGACTGGAACCTGCTTTCAATATCATCATTCAGGATATTCTGTACCTTAAGGCTAATTGTGGAATTTCTGGCCTCCCCAAAGGTTTTACTGAAGTTGAAATTCAAACTATGGAAAGGCATTGTGTAAACATCTGGAACCGTACCAATACCTACAACTTCAAGTGTTTTACCCTGAACATTATAGTAGATCCCGGTTTGCCAGCCAGCATTCTCACTTGTATAATTCAGGCCTGTATTGATAAGGTAAGGCGATTGCCCCTGCAGCGGCCTTTTGCCGTCAAATTCCTCACCTGTTCGTAAGTTTCGTTGTTTTGATTCATACTCCCCATTAGGGCTCCGGTCCATTTCAACCTGGGAGTCTATTACAGATACATTTAAGTTCAGGTCAAAATTAGAAAGACCGGCATCAAGAAAGCCAAGATTGCGGCGTATCTCAACTTCAGCTCCATAAACAAGTGCATCATTCACATTACGTGGCTGCAGGTTATCTGAAGCAAAATCACTAAAGATGGTAAGTTCAATAGGATCTTTGAAAGACTTTACAAATCCGCTGAAGGCGATTAACTGCGCCTGGTCACCATAGATCTCATACCTTAGATCGAGGTTGTTAATATACGTTGGCCTAATATCAATATTTCCAATGAAGGTCCTGTTGGTCAAAGGATCATAGATCTGTGCGATAGAGGCTTCTTTAAAGGAAGGCCTTGCAGTGGTGCGGGCATAGGAAAATCTTAAATTGGCATTCTCTGTAGTGCTCAAGATGAAGTTGGCAGAAGGGAAAAAGTCTGCTTTGTCAATGAGGTGCGCATTATCCAGCCGTTGATCTCCAAGGTTATTTTGCCCGGTATAGAACAGGTCAAATTTCTCGAACCTTACTCCCAGGATCGTCTTTAATTTTTCTGAGATCCTGAATTCCTGGGAGGCATAAGCTGCTGCATTTGTATTATAGGCTTCAAAGGTGTTCGCCGGCTCATAAAAACCGTTGATGTAAGATCCTGTTCTTCTCTCGGGCGTCCAAATGTTGCCGGGTGCAAGGATCTCATTTGCATCACCGTTATAGTTCTGGCTTACACTTCCCTGAATAAGGATCTGGTATTGATCAATACTAAAATCCCTTTGCTTATAGGTGTAACCTCCTCCAAATTTAAGGATGGCATCCCTGTTAAATAGCTGGTGTCTTTTGGTTAGATCAAGTTTACCTACCAGGTTGATCTCCTCAAGGTCCCGCCATATTCGGGTAGGGCTTTCAGAAGAACTTGGACGTATGCTGTAGGTGTCATTGTTCCTGTTATATTCAAAGGCGGTGATCCTAACATCCTTATCATTGACCCTTGCAAGGGTAGGGGAAAGTTTCCACTCTGTGGTCCAGGAGGCATCTTCATTGCTGTGCTTCCCTGTCAACATAGCATTGGTAATAGAACGTTGAGAATACTCAAGGTTATCCCTAAAGGCTTCAATAGCATCTGCAAGGATCACGTTCTCATAAAAATATCCTGCTCTTGATTCCCCGTTTTGCAGGTGAAGAACGTTGAATTGATATTTAGACTGTGATGTTTTAAATGCAGTTCCTGCCATGGCGCTTATAAGAACATTGTTGGTGCCGTAATCACCGGTTAGGGTCCTGGCCGGCCTCAGCTCAAACTCGCTTGTAGCACGGGGTTTAAGATAAGAGTTGCTTTCAAAATCCTCATAGAACTCTGTTTCGTTTTTATAAGAGATAGATGCGAAGTAGCCAAGTTTATTATTATCACCAACAGTGTATTGGTTACCTGCAGTTAAACCGGCACTAAAGTCGATTGGACTGGTTGATGTTGTGGCACCAAGCGTTGGATTGAAACGTTGTGTTAACCTTGTAAGTGCTGCGTCATTATCAAATGGCCTTGGAAACGGCTGATTCCTTCTTACAGGCATATCCCTGGTGCCATCATCAAATCCAAGGAAATCTGTGCTGCTGCCATCATATTGGAGGTAGTTAGAATTAAAATGCATGGAAGGATTATAGGTTCCTCCAATAGAGAGGCTGTACTCTTCCCTTGATGGAAAATCCTTGGTAACTATATTTACCATTCCCCCTGTAAAATCGGCAGGAAGATCTGCAGTAGAGGATTTCACGACCTGGATATTATCCAGAATATTGGTTGGAAATAGGTCGAGCTGTATGGTATTCCTGTCGGGGTCCAGTCCCGGGATATCCATCCCATTGAGTATTGATTTGGTATACCTGTCTCCAAGTCCCCTCACATACACATATTTTCCATCCTGTACAGAGACTCCCGGCACTGTTTTAACGGCCGATGATACCTCTCCTGCACCAATTTTCGCGAAAGTTTGCGATGCCAGGCCATCCATTAAATTCACAGAGTTTCGCTGCAGGGTTAGAACAGATGCTTCTGTATCCCTTGCCGTCGTTGTAGTGATGATGATCTCATCCAGGGCCCCGGCAGATGATTTCATAGTGACATTAAGGGGTGTAGTCTCCCCGGCTTTTACTATTACATCGCTTACCTCAAGAGTTTCATAACCTACAAAGGAAAATACAACAGTGTAGGTTCCTTCCTGAACTTCAAGAACATAATCTCCTTCAAAATCTGAGGTGGTACCCGTGGTGGTGCCTTTTATATAAGCGTTTGCAAAGGGTAGAATGTCATTTACTTCTGCATCATTGATCACTCCTGCTATTTTCCCTTTTTGGGCGTATGAAAAATTGAACAAAAAACTTAAAATTAAAACCAGTGTGAATTTAGTATTCATAGAAATTTTATAATTATATATCTTATAGTAATTGCCCGTCCCTTAAAAGAGACGAGCAATTGCAGTCATTTTTTACTATTGACCTTAATTAAAATGCGCCACGCATTTTGGCAAAGGTCCAGTCAAATACAGAAAGATCTGCACCAACGGTCTCTTCTCCATCATTAATGGCGGTTGCAAAATTTGCAGTATCGGCTTTTAACGTGGTACTTGTGGTAGTGTCGTTGAAAATATCGGCAACATTTGATACCCCTTCAGGAAGAACAATTTCCCAGGCATCAAACACAAGGCTGCCGCTATTGTAGTTTCCTGCAGATCCTGCATCATCAAGTTCCACATCCTGTGCGGGACCAAAACCTTTGATAAATACGTTTTTTATGGTACCCATGGCTCCATCCCTAAAGTCGGCTATTTCACCATCTGGAGCAGTTGGATCCCCAATGATCGTAAGTCCATCTATGATGAAAGCGCCTTGTAAAGTTCCCTCCGGGCCATCTATTTCAAGGGCGTGATCAGAAATATTTCCCTGTATCACAAGGGCATTAGTGATTGTGCCGGAGTAAGCCTGGTCTATATCAAGACCATCATCTCCACCTGCGAATACCACTATATTGCTGGAATTAACATTACCTCCAAACCATTCAACACCATCATCTACATTTCCAACAATTTCAATATGGTTAATAGTTGTACCTCTACCTACGCCTCCAAGGGTAAGGCCATTGATCTCGTTACCCGATCCAATAAGGGCTCCCCCGTGACGTATTGAAACGTACTCAAGAAAACCTGAATTATCCTCGGGATCGCTGCCGCCATATCTTCCAAAGTCATCATCGGCCGGGATTCCTTCTATTTGTGAGATCTCAGAATCCCCTTCAAATGAACTTGGTGCATAGCCCAGGATGATAACACCGCCCCATAGCCCCCTGTCATTCTCGTCCAGGTTTGTGCCGGCCAACTGGCCAATTTGGATATTGTCATTAACTGAAGTAAAAATTATAGGCTGCTCGGCAGTACCCCTGGCATCTATCATTCCCCCTCTTGCAACGATTAAGGCAGAAGCCAGAGACCCTGTCCCTTCACCTCCTTTAATAATGGTTCCCGGTTCTATTGTTAATGTCACTCCATTACCTACTACCACTTTTCCATTCAATTCCCATATCACGTCATTGGTTAAGGTAAGGTCCTGTGCAATAAGGCCGGCAAGGTCTTCATCTACAACAGCGCCTCCTCCATTGCCTCCACCATCACCAGGACAGGCAGCACACGGCCCGCCGCAATCAACTCCAGTTTCAAGTCCATTTTGAATACCATCTGTACAGGTGGCAAGTTGCTCAATGCTGGTGTCATCATCACTGTTACAGCTCGTGAAAACTAGAGCTGATAAGGCAAATGCGGTTAGAATTAATTTTTTCATACTTGGTTTACGTTTAAAATTCTATTTTTTGGTTTTTAATACAGGACAAATTAACGGGCTTAATCCCTCCTGAAGCTTATCTAAACTTTAACCTTGGGTTAAAAGCGGCATCCGGTATGTTATCTTTGGGTTTAGAAATAGGGGTTTTTAACCGGGGGTGGAAAAGGGGCGTACCCCCGTGAAATGAGGAAAACCATTGAAGTCAGAGGAATACGAAGGAGAAGGCAGTAGGTCGTTTGTTAACCCAGTGTTACTTCCTGTACAGGTGCTTAAGGTGAAATCCCCAATTTTATATATACATTTGTGTAAGTTAGTTTACAATGTTCCTATGAAGAAAAAAGACATTTTGATCCTTCTGGTAGATGATGAGCCAGATATCCTGGAGATCGTAAGTTACAATCTTACTGCTGAAGGTTACAAAGTAATCACGGCCGAGAACGGTAGCAGAGCGGTCCAGCTTGCCAAAAAGAAAAAGCCCCACCTTATCATCCTGGATGTAATGATGCCAGAGATGGATGGGATTGAGGCCTGTGAACAAATAAGGAAAATGCCCGAATTAAGCGAGACTATCATTACCTTCCTTACCGCCCGGGGGAGGATTACTCCCAAATGGCAGGATTTGATGCGGGGGCAGATGATTATATTACCAAGCCTATTAAGCCTAAGGTTCTTGTAAGCAAAGTTAAAGCCCTGCTTAGAAGATTTCGCGATAATACCGACAGTTCAAATATTGTAACTATAGGGGATCTTGTGATCAACCGTGATGAATATAAGATCATAAAGGATGATGAGGAAATTGTCCTGCCAAGAAAGGAGTTTGAACTGCTCTCCCTGCTTGCCTCAAAACCCGGAAAAGTATTTAAAAGAGAAGAGATCCTTGATAACGTGTGGGGAAATGAAGTGGTTGTTGGTGGTAGGACCATAGATGTACATATTAGAAAACTACGCGAAAAAATTGGGGATGACAGCTTTAAAACCGTGAAAGGTGTAGGATATAAGTTTGTGGAATAATGCCAAATTTTAAAAGATCATACAAGTTTGCTATAAAGACTTCTTTGTTCATAACCGTACTGTTAACGCTCCTGGTGAGCGTTTTTTTGTGGATGAGATATGAGTTTGAATGGGAGCCGGTTGCTGTATTTGGGTTAATTTCTTACATGTTCTCCTTCTTTATCATTCAATACAGGGTAGAGCACTTTATATACAAAAGGGTTAAAAAGATTTATGATAATGTAACCTTGCTGGATGCGAGCACTCTGCGGCCCAACCAGATCACTACAGATATGGCAACCCTTACCCGGGAGGTGGAAAAGTTTGCTGAAGATAAAAAACTTGAAATTGAGACCCTAAAAGTTAGGGAGACCTATCGTAAGGAATTTATGGGGAACGTCTCACATGAGCTTAAAACCCCATTGTTCACAGTGCAGGGTTATATCCTAACATTGCTGGATGGTGCTCTCAAGGACAAATCTGTGAGAAAAAAATATTTACAACGGGCCAATAAAGGGGTGGAAAGGCTTATTTATATAGTGAAGGACCTGGATATGATCACCAAACTGGAAACAGGAGATCTCCACCTGGTGATGGAGAACTTTAATGTGGTAGAGGTTATACAAAACTCCTTCGACCTCCTTGAAATGAAAGCTGCCAAAAAAGATATTACCCTCACTTTTGATATGGATTATGAAAAACCAATTTGGGTGTATGCAGACAGGGAGCGTATACAGCAGGTAATCACAAATCTGGTTGTGAATTCCATTAAATATGGTAAAAAGGGCGGGACTACAGAGATTAGTATTGAGAACCTTATCAAGAATAAAGTGATCGTAAGGGTTACAGATAACGGGGAGGGAATTGAAAAAACACATATTCCCCGGCTTTTTGAAAGATTTTTCAGGATAGATAAAAGCGGTTCAAGAAAAGAGGGAGGCTCCGGGCTGGGGCTTTCTATTGTAAAGCACATTATTGAGGCCCATAATGAAAAGATCTATGTGGAGAGTGTTTTTGGTGTAGGGAGTGAATTCTCATTCACTCTGGAAAAGAGCAAAAGCAGCCTTAAAGGAACTAAGGCCGTTAAGACCCAGTAAGCCCTTGTAATTCTTTGATTCCAGGTATTTCTCAACAGTGAATTCCTTTTGTTTACAGCTCCCGGCAAGATGGTTTTCTTCCAGCCGTTTCGCCAGGTACTCCTGCTCAAATTGTCCGGGCGTAGGGATAACAAAGAGCTTCTTTTCGAGCTTTGCAAGATCCATTAGACTTGTATATCCGGGCCTGCAAATCACATACAGGCTTTGGTTGATCACCTTCTCCAGCTCTATGGTAGTCATAAAATTATAAATACGAATATTATTTTGTTGTCGCATGCTCTGTTCCTTTTCAATTATCCCTCTTACCATAATAATGCTTCCCTTAAGGTCATTTAATTCGGTTAAAAGTTTTTTTTCCAGCAAGCTGCGTTGGGGTTCGGGGCCAGAGAGTATTAAAGCCAGGTCGTAAACAGGTTCCAGATCCAACTTTTCAAAACGGCTTAAAACCCCAAGATAGCGTACGGGAAAATCAACTGAAGTGTGACCCATTCTTCCACTCAGGGAAGGTTCTTCAGCAACATCGGGTACCCAGCATTCATCAAATTTTTTTATATAATTCTGCTGAATTTTACTGCTGAAGAAAGTGGCAAGCCCAGATAGTACTTTTATTTGATGGGTAATGAATACTGAAGGTACTTCGACCGATCTTACTCCCCATCTGTTATCTGAAATTATTCCTGAAATCCCGGCTGTTCTTACCAGTTTCTCTGTAGCAGCTTTTTCAGCCTTAATTGTCCTGAGGATATGAGGGGTCTTCAAGAGGAGTTTCCAGGGGAAAAAGAAGCTACTACGGGAATAGGTAATATCATAGGAAGGGAGTCCATGCCTTTCGAGTAAGGGAAATTCCTTTTCCAGCAGCCGCAAAGCTTCCCCGTCTGATGCCAGTACAGGTGTAAATCCATTTTCCTGAAGTTCCCTTATAATTGGAATACAGCGCGTTGCGTGGCCCAGGCCCCAATTGAGAGGGGCAACCAGAATTTTTTTTTCATGCATACACAAATATAATCTAAGGTCGCAGTAGACCGCATAAAAACCAATTTACAGGTTTTTGTCCCAGTCTATCCTATTTTATTTAATTTTACCGCAAATTGTCAAGAGCGTGGGGAGTAAGAATAAATTAAAAAGGTTCAGGGAAAACGAGAGTTTTCAAAATGTCGTCCAACCCTCCAGGGAGGAAATCACACAGGGCAATTTCAGCCTGAAAGGAAACTGGAATAAAGATTTCTTTAAAAATGAATTCCCAATAGTCCTTGAACTTGGTTGTGGAAAAGGGGAATACAGTGTGGCACTCGCACAGGCGAACCCCGGCAAGAATTTCCTTGGGATCGATATTAAAGGAGCGAGATTTTGGAGAGGTGCAAAAACGGCTCTTGAGGAAGATTTGGATAATGTGGGATTCATGCGTACGCAAATAGAGCTTATCGATCTTTTATTTGAGGAAAATGAAATTGATGAAATATGGATCACCTTTCCAGACCCTCAAATTAAATATAAACGAACCAAGCACAGGCTAACAAATTCGCAGTTCCTGCAAAAGTATAAGCACGTGCTTAAACCGGGGGGGATGGTGAATTTAAAGACAGACAGTGAATTCATGCACGGTTATACCCTGGGGCTATTGCACGGCGAAGGCCATGAGATCATACAGGCCAACCACGACGTTTATAAGAACGAATATTCTCCCAAAGACGTCACCGGGATACAGACTTTCTATGAAAAACAGTACCTTGAACAGGGAAAACCTATAACCTACATCCAATTTAAGATCAAATAGCACATTGGAGGAAACAAAAATTTTCCTTATTACCTACGTCGCGGCCCTTATTGGGGTGGTGCCCCCGGGTCTGGTCAATATGACCGTGGCCAAGACTTGTGTGGAGCATGGAAAAAGGAATGGGCTTTATGTGGCAATTGGGGCCTCTATAGTAGTTTTCTTCCAGGCGCTGGTTGCAGTGCTGCTGGCCAAATATATCTTCGATAACCCATATGTGCGCAATATTCTCCTGCGGGCAGGCCTGGTTATCTTTGTAATCCTTGGAATTTACTTCTTTATAAAGGCAAGGCAGGATCGCGGGATCGTGGAAGGTTCTACAAAGGCAAACAAGCACAGTATTTTAAAAGGGATGATCATTGCCGTACTCAATGTTTTTCCCATTCCCTATTTTGTCGCTCTTGGAGCTGCTCTTAATGTTGGAGGTGCAGTATCCTATGACGTTTCAATCATCATAACCTTCGTTTTTGCGGCCTCCCTTGGATCATTTACAACTCTTTATTTTTATGTGCTCTCCTTTGACAGGATAGAGGATAAGTCGGCAATGTTTGCCAAATATTCCAATTATTTTATGGCAGCACTTATGCTGGTGCTGGTAATTATCACGCTGCTGCGAATATTCTATTATTGATATGGCAACCGGAGACGATAATTTTTTTGAAAAGGTTTACCGGGTTGTACGACAAATACCACGGGGGCGAGTTACCTCCTATGGTGCAATTGCCAGGTACCTGGGTGCTGCCGGTAGTGCACGCATGGTTGGATGGGCCCTGAACAGCTCTCATTCCCGGGAAGATGTGCCCGCTCAAAGGGTAGTGAACAGGATGGGAATGCTCACGGGAAAACATCATTTTAGCGGTACCAATGCGATGCAGCAATTGCTCGAGGCAGAGGGAGTGAAGATAAAGGAGAACAAGGTTGTGGGGTTTGAAAAGCTTTTTTGGGACCCGGCAGAGGAATTACGGGAATTGTAGGCCGGAATATGTGAAATAAATCGGGTTGTTACGAGGGTATCAATTATAAATAAATCCTTCGTTTTCTTGACATTTACACCTATATTTGCATTTTAGAATCAGTCTATATAAGAAGCTGGATCTTAATTAATTCGCACCGGGAGAGTCGGTTTTAATTTGTCCTTACCTGGATGATTTCTTCTGAGGATTACCGGAGCAGTATTTGAAAAAAGCTATTCAATGAAATTAAACAGAAAAGATATACTGAATGCGCTGGAGACTATAACTGTTTCTGGAGAAGGAAAGAATATGGTTGAGAGTGGCGCGGTTCAAAATGTAATGACATTTGGAGACGAAGTAGTAGTAGATCTTGTACTATCAACTCCAGCCTTACATATCAAGAAAAGAGCTGAGGTAGATATTCTTAAGACCATTCACGAGAAGGTATACGAAAAAGCAAAAGTTAAAGTAAATATTAAAGTTGAAAGCAGTAGCGCGAAGCCGGAGATCAAAGGAAAAGCAATTCCCGGTATAAGCAATATCATCGCAGTTGCCTCTGGTAAAGGGGGGGTAGGTAAATCTACCGTAACTGCCAACCTTGCAGTATCGCTTGCAAAAATGGGCTTTAAAGTAGGGTTGCTGGATGCCGATATTTATGGGCCTTCCATGCCAATGATGTTTGATGTTGAGGTAGAGCGACCACTATCTGTAAACGTAGATGGAAAATCCAAAATGAAGCCTGTTGAGAATTACGGTGTGAAGATGCTTTCTATAGGATTCTTTACCAAACCAAGCCAGGCAGTTGTTTGGAGAGGGCCAATGGCTTCCAAAGCCCTTAACCAAATGATCTTTGACGCAGCCTGGGGAGAGCTTGACTTTATGTTGATTGACCTGCCTCCGGGAACAGGGGATATTCACCTTTCGATTATGCAATCCCTGCCAATCACAGGAGCTGTGATCGTGAGTACACCCCAAAAGATCTCCCTGGCAGATGCTAAAAGAGGTGTCGATATGTTCCAGCAGGAGAGTATCAATGTTCCTGTTTTAGGGATCATAGAGAATATGGCATATTTTACCCCGGCTGAATTACCTGATAATAAATACTACATTTTTGGACAGGAAGGTGCCAAAAGGCTTTCTGAAGACCTGGGAGTACCATTCCTTGGAGAGTTGCCACTGGTTCAAAGTATTCGGGAAGCCGGGGACATTGGAAGACCTGCTGCCCTGCAGGTTGGTACGCCATTGGAAAGCGCTTTTGAAAAGCTTACTCAAAATGTGGTACAGGAAACAGTGAACAGAAATAAGAGCCTACCTCCAACAGAAGCTATAAAGATTACGACCATGGCGGGGTGCAGTGCTGTAAAAACCAAATAGATGACAACAGAAGAGATAAGATTGAATGTTGAAAGAGCCCTTGATGAGATAAGGCCTTTTTTACAAAGTGACGGTGGGGATATTTCCCTTGTCTCTATTGAGGATGACCGGCTGGTCAAAGTACAGTTGCTTGGCGCCTGTGTAGGATGTCATGTGAATACCATGACCCTTAAATCTGGCGTGGAAATGACAATTAAAAAATATGTACCACAAATCGAAGAGGTGGTGAATATAGCCTAGGCACTCTTCTTGCTTAGTCTCAAATATTAAGTGATAAAAGAATGATCAAAACAGATATAATAATTATAGGCGCGGGGCCTACCGGCCTTTTCGCTGTCTTTGAAGCAGGATTATTAAAATTAAAATGTCATCTTATTGACGCCTTACCGCAGCCGGGAGGACAGTGTTCTGAGATCTATCCAAAAAAACCTATTTACGATATCCCGGGCTTCCCTGAAGTCCTTGCAGGGGACCTTGTAAAGAACCTTATGGAGCAAATCAAGCCTTTTGATCCCGGGTTTACTTTAGGAGAAAGGGCAGAGACTCTTGAGAAACTGAATGATGGCAGTTTTATTGTTACCACTTCCAGGGGAACTAAACATCATGCTCCAATTGTGGTAATCGCAGGGGGCCTTGGAAGTTTTGAGCCCAGAAAACCACCTATTCCCGTAATTGGAGAATATGAGGATAAAGGCGTGGAGTATATTATTCGGGATCCAGAAGTTTACCGCGATAAGCGGGTGGTGATTGCCGGCGGAGGAGATTCTGCCCTGGACTGGTCTATATTTCTGGCCGATGTTGCCAGCGAGGTTTCCCTTGTTCACAGAAGAAAAGATTTTAGAGGTGCCCTGGATTCAGTAGAAAAAGTGGAGGAGCTCTCCAAAATTGGCAAGATCAACCTTATTACTGAAGCAGAGGTAGTAGACCTTAAAGGTGAGGGTAATCTTGATTCGGTTGTTATTAGGCATAAAGGCCAGGCGAGCGATGAGGAAGTGAAGGTAACAGATCATTTTATTCCGTTATTTGGGCTTTCCCCTAAACTTGGGCCTATAGGCGACTGGGGGCTGGAGATAGAGAAGAACGCCATTAAAGTTGATAATACCTACGATTATCAAACCAACATTCCCGGCGTATATGCCATTGGTGATGTCAATACCTATCCAGGCAAATTAAAATTGATTCTTTGTGGTTTCCACGAGGCAGCTATAATGTGCCAGAGTGCCTATCAGCGTATTTTTCCTGATAAGAAGTATGTAATGAAGTATACCACTGTGAGTGGAGTTGACGGTTTTGACGGATCCCGTAAGGAGGCCAAAAGAGAAGTTGTAAAAAGTATAAATTGAGAACAGACCTCACAGGTTTCAAAAACCTGTGAGGTCTTTTGATATACCTGTATCAATGTCTGATATTAAAATTACCATTATAGACCGTGAGGGTGAGGCACACGTTGTGGATGCTCCTACAGATATGAATATGAACCTTATGGAGGTGGTACGCTCCCACGAGCTGGCTCCCGAAGGTACTATTGGAATTTGTGGCGGGATGGCCATGTGCGCATCCTGCCAGTGCTACGTATTGAGCCACCATCACCTGCTTTCCGAAAAGAGTTTTGAAGAGGAGGATATGCTGGACCAGGCGTTTTATGTAGAAGATAACAGCCGCTTAGGCTGCCAGATCTTTATGACTAAGGAATTGGAAGGACTCGCAGTTAAACTTGCACCGGAATCTACTTAGGAAAAGCTATGTTCTGCCAGCAGTTCCTCGCGAATGCCGTTCCAGAGCAGCATTCTGCTTTTTAAACAGCTAAGGGAAACCTCCCGCACCTCTTCCCATTTTTGTTCATCTGTACCGCAAAGTTCTTCCACCAGTGCTGTGGCAGGTTCTTCCAGGCATCTCAGATCATTCAGTCTATCAAAAAAGTAGACTGTTTGTTCCAGGTTATCTTCAGGAAATCTATGCTGAAATTCTTTTATTTTTTCTGAAAAGTTTTCAGGAATAATACCGGTCCGGCCCAGGGTAAATGCGGCTGCGATCTTATGAGGTTTTCCTTCAGAAATAATATCGAAAGTATTTTTAATGAATTGGCGGATGCTTACCGGTAGATCGCACGTAGCTATTACCAGGAAAATATCTGTTCCGTGAGTAACCTGCTTCAGGAAAGAATCTATTTTTAAGGTGCTGGCTCCATTGGCCTGCATCGCATCAAGGTACATTTCAAACTGGCTTTGTCTTTGGCCGTTATAATTTCTTCCGGTTTCATAGGCGAGTACCAGTTTATTGATAAGATATCTTACTTCCGGATCTCCCACGGGAAACCAGGGGCTGTTAGTTTTTGTAAAATGTTCCTGTAAAAATTTGAGGAGGGACATGAAATCCCACACGGCATAGACGTGATGCTCCATAAAACATCTAAGATCGTCTGGATGGCTTATTTCCCGGTAGAGTGGATGCCGCAGTAGCTGCTCCACATGTGGCTTAATGGTAAAATTTATGTCTCGCATCATAATCCTCCTTGTGATGCAAATGTAAAATCCATAAAAGGAAAATTAAAATCTTAGCGTATTTTTGTAAATATTTATTACCTGTTCCAGGTAAAAGATTTATTTTATAATATGAGATTGCAACAGGGATATTTCGTAGGTGTTTTGATATTTTACTCTAAAAAGTCCAAAGACTATTTAAGGGTAGATGGGGTTATGGCAAAAACTCCTAAAGCTCTTAAAACTGAATGCTGCGAAAAATACAAAAAGGGCAAACGTTGTAAACGCTGCCCTTGTTTTGATCTCTTATAAATTTCCTTTCAAACTCCTATTCCCGGTATATCAGAACCCCATTCTCTATTTTACTAAAGCCAATTTTGGGATAATATTCCACCGCCCCGGGGGCAGAGAGTAATAATAGGGAGGTGGAAATAGGCCTTCTAATTCCTGAGCTGTTATAGACTCCAATGGTCGCTGTTGTTCCAGGATTTCACCCATTTATAGGTCCACTTCTTTCTCCCCTGGTTTATTTGAAAGCGGGTATACCTGTAATATCGTTCCCGGTGATCAACAAATGAATGTCGTGTGTGCCTTCATAAGTAATCACACTCTCAAGGTTCATCATATGTCGCATTATACTGTATTCCCCGGTAATACCCATGGCACCTAAAACCTGTCTTGCTTCCCTGGCCACGGTAAGAGCCATATCCACATTATTTCGCTTTGCCATAGAGATCTGGGCTGTGGTCGCTTTGCCCTCATTTTTTAATACTCCAAGACGCCAGGCAAGAAGTTGGGCCTTGGTGATCTCTGTGATCATTTCAGCAAGTTTCTTTTGTTGTAACTGGAAGCCGGCAATTGGTTTACCAAACTGTGTCCTTTCTTTAGCATAACGCAGTGCTGTGTCATAACAGTCCATCGCGGCACCAATAGCGCCCCAGGCTATTCCATACCTGGCCGAGTCAAGACATCCAAGGGGAGCACCAAGTCCGCTTTTATTTGGAAGCAGGTTTTCCTTTGGTACCTTTACGTTGTCAAAAATAAGTTCTCCTGTGGCGCTGGCTCGCAGGGACCATTTATTATGAGTTTCAGGAGTGGAGAAACCTTCCATTCCGCGTTCCACGATGAGCCCGTGAATACGGTCGTTTTCATCCTTGGCCCACACTACAGCAACCTGTGCAAAAGGGGAGTTGGAGATCCATAATTTTGCTCCATTGAGCAGGTAGTGATCCCCTTTATCCATGAAATTTGTAGTCATTCCTCCGGGATTGGAACCATGGTCCGGTTCTGTTAGGCCAAAGCAGCCCATCCATTCCCCACTGGCAAGTTTTGGAAGATATTTTTTACGTTGATCTTCGTTCCCGTATTTGTAAATAGGATACATCACCAGGGAGGATTGAACAGAAGCCGTCGAGCGAACTCCACTGTCCCCTCTTTCAATTTCCTGCATGATGAGTCCGTATGAGATCTGGTCCAGACCTGCGCCACCGTATTCTTCAGGAATATAAGGTCCAAAAGCCCCAATTCCTGCAAGCCCGTCTATGATCGATTTGGGGAATTTGGCTTCCTGTGCCGCTTCTTCTATAATCGGGGAAACGTCTCGTTTCACCCATTCACGTGCGGCATCCCGCACCATTTTATGTTCATCGGTAAGCAGGTCGTCCAGCTGGTAATAATCTGGCGCCTGAAAAAGATCCTGTTTCATTGTTGGTTTAATTTTGGTTAATCCTGAGAAGTAAATTTAAGGAAACAGAAATTAGGGACAAGCAGGAAATGAGAACGAATTGAGGAAAGAGGTTCTTTTTAAGGTAATATTTATATATTGTTTGTTTAAACCCACTCCTCTGTATGAAAAAAGTGATCCTTCTGTTTGGAATATTGGCAGCAACCGGATGTAAAGAGCCTAAGGCAAATGAACTTGCTTTTGTAAATCGAGGCTTACCTGTTTCCGAAGAAAAGGAGGCGCAACAAAAAGAGATCATTGAGGAACATCTTTATAACTGTGCAAATAAATATCCGTTATATTCTCAGGAGAGACAGAAGTGTCTTGATGCGGGATTGGAAAAAGATCCCTCAATAGCTTATCTATGGCAGCAAAAAGCGATGCCGCTCTTTAAGCAGGGGAAATATGAAGTGGGAATGGAACACATAGATAAAGCTGTAGAGATTGATCCTGAGCGCTGGCAACCCTATAGAGCTTTTATTAAAGTTATCTTTGCAAAAACGTACAAAGCTGCAATAGTAGATTTCGAAGATTTGCTTGAAAAATATGGTAACGGCTATGTTATGGACCATTCTTATCAATTTCATATAGCTCTTTCGTACTTGCAGTTAAACGAATTTGAAAAAGCAGAAAAGATCTTTGCTGAAGATATCGAGGAGCAGGTAGCAGATTGGGGAGAGGACGGGCAGCACCATCTTGATCTTTTCTATTTAGGCATCGCAAAATATGAACTGGGGAAATGGGAAGAGGCTATTGAAGTTTTCGAGAAGGCTTTAAAGATTTACCCTGAATTTGCTGAGGTACAATATTATAATGCTGTATGTTTAATCAAGCTGGAACGGCAGGAGGAAGCAATAGAATTGATTAAAATCGCTGAGGAAAACGGAAAAGCCGGTTTTACCATCAATGAGGATAATGTAATTTATGAAAGATATCCTTATCAGGTGAGGTGGTAGAGCGGAAGCAATTTAGTTTTGTTGAATATCTTTCCCCGTCATCCATTCTTTGGTCTAAATTCCAGATTCCAGCAGCGTAGCGGTCCAGACTCATTTTTTGAGAAGCAATGCTCTACATCTTCAAATAAAAATCTTTCACCAGCTCCACATACTCCGCGGTATATTCGTGGCGGGCGGTTTCGATAATCAGCTCCTCAATTTCCACTTCTGTTTCTGAAAATCCCAATTCCATCAGACTTCTTTTTGACGGAGATTCCGGGGTGCCTTTTACGTGTGTAATTCGCCGGGGAAATAATTTATAGGTATGTGCAAGTTTTAGAAATGCATCTTGTTCCATTCGCGGAATGATGACATTGAAAGTACCTGTTTCTGAAAGTAATTGAGAAACCCCGTCCAGCAGTTCTTCAAACGGAAGGGCTTCCTGAAACCTTGCAATTTCCCTGTTCGTAGCGGCAGATGCAGCTTCAGAATTAAAAAATGGCGGATTGCTCACAATGAGATCATACTTCTCCTCCTGCATCTCCTCCACAAACTCATCAAAAGCAGCATGGTAACAAAATAACCTGTCACCCCATGGACTGTTCTCGAAATTATCGACAGCCTGCTCATAAGCATCCTCATCGATTTCCAGTGCATCAATAAGGTCGGCATAGCTTCTTTGAGCCAGCATAAGTGCTATAACCCCGGTTCCCGCTCCTATGTCAAGGATCGAAGCGACCGAATCGTCTATCCTTGTCCACGCACCCAGCAGCACTCCGTCTGTGCCTATTTTCATAGCGCATTTGTCTTGTTGGATTGTGAATTGCTTAAATTTAAAGGGAGAAGACAAAGTATTGAGTATTGAGTATTGAGTATTGAGTATTGAGAATTCGTTTCCTGGCTTTTCCTTCTCCCCCTTCGGGGTCGGGGGCTAGTCTAGATAAATCTCCAACAACCCCGGAGGCGTATTAAAGAATATAGTCTTATTCTTCTTATCAAGTTTAGAGATGAAATCGTCATTGACAGGGATAAGGATCTCCTTACCGTCCTTCTCAATTTCAAAAAGCGGTTGAGCCCGGTTTTCATTGATCGACTTGATGATTCCTATATTTCCATAATTAGTGTCCTCTGCAGTGAAACCTATAACTTCGTGAAAGTAGAATTGATCTTCTTCCAGCTCGGGTAGTTCAGATAGAGGTAGGTAGATGTCGCATTTCATAAGATCATCTGCATCTTCCTCTGTATCTACATCTTCAAATTTTACACGCAGCAGGTCGCTTTTTTGAAGGGAACTTTTTAAAATAAAAAATGGAACCAGATTATCGTTATAGTCAACGAAAACCGATTCCATTTTTGTGTAAGCTTCAGGTTCATCGGTATCGAGTTTGATCAATACCTCCCCTTTAAAACTGAATTTACTAACGATTTTTCCTAAATAAAAACATTCATCTTTGGTCATCGTCAATCTGTAAATTACTTCATGTTTTCACCAGCCTGCTTCTCGTCTGCTTTTGCTTCTTCAGCAGTTTGTGCATCTACTTCATTAGAAAGATCTGCCTCTGGCTCTCCTTCTTCAGTTTTTGCAGCAGCATCGTTGGCAGCAGCTTCAGCTTCAGCAGCAGCATTTGCTTCAGCTTCACGCTTGGCATTAGCTTCTTTCTCAGCATCAAGAGCTTTCTTCTTTTCAGCTTCCTGCTCTTTGCTTAAACCTTCTTTCTTAGCAGTAACTTTTCCTTCTTTTTCTTCCAACCATGCCTGGAATTTCTCTTCGGCTTGTTCTTCAGTAAGAGCTCCTTTTCTTACTCCACCTGCAAGGTGATGCTTAAGAAGTACTCCTTTGTAAGAAAGGATCGCACGTGCAGTGTCTGTTGGTTGCGCTCCGTTCTGTAACCATTTTACCGCTCCATCTACATCCATTTCGATAGTAGCAGGGTTGGTGTTTGGATTGTAAATACCTATTTTCTCAAGGTATTTTCCATCTCGTGGTGCACGAGCATCGGCAGCAATAATCCAGTAAAATGGTTTCCCTTTTTTACCGTGTCTTTGTAATCTTATTTTTACAGGCATAAAAATTAATTTGTGAGGTTCGCGACCTCGGTTATTAATAAGTGTGCAAAGATACTATAATAATTTATTCCCGCACATAAAATCTTCAGTTAAAGATAATTATCACTCCGCAGATTAATTCAAGTCTTTTTTCTCTTTTTCTTGCGACCTCCTGCTGCCTGTTAAAACCAGTTAATTAATGCTAAAGCTTGTTAAATAGGTTGATTGAGAGTGGGTTAACCTGTAAATTTAATTCAGAAAAAAGCTAAACAAAAACAGGTTGTTATGAAATTCACAGAGAAGATCTCCGGGATGTTGAATGATCTTTTGGAAAAGAACTATGATACAGAGAAAAATTATCGCTATGCAGGGGAGAATGCACAGGATCCGCAGCTAAAATCCTTTTTTAACGAAAGGGCACAGGAGCGTTATGATTTTGGACATGAGCTTAAAAGTGAAATAAGGACTTTTGGTGAAAGCCCCGAAAAAGGTAGTAGTATAGGAGGAGATATACAGCGTTCCTGGATGAACCTAAAAACTACCTTCTCCGCTAACAAGAACGAGGCGTTGCTTGAAGAGGTTGTAAAGGGTGAAAAAGCTGCAGTAGATGAATATAATGAGGTCCTACAACATACAGATTTACCTCCTTCAACCCAAAATGTGTTGATGAAACAACGTAATGCCATAACAGCGGCACTTAATAAAGTAAAATCACTGGAACAAAGAGCTTAAGACAAAATATTAAGATTTGAATTAGCCCGAAGCCTTCAGGTTGTGCATTATGTTTGACGCTGAAGGCTTTTTTTTATTAAAAATTTTCGTTAATAAATCCCTTCCTCAAATTTGAATAGCATCTTCAAATTTTCCTATTTTTAAGCCTGAAGTTATTCCTAATAGAAAATTTTTATTTCTCTCATTATAAACGAGGTAGCGGGTATGGTAATACTTTTTACAGCTCCCGGAAGAATAGAATTTTGTTTTATTGGACTTCTGTCATGTTGCACAGCAAAACCTGTATATGTACTTAATTTTTGATACCGAGACCACCGGATTGCCCAAGCGCTGGGATGCGCCTTTAACCGATTTTGATAACTGGCCGCGCTGTATACAGATCGCCTGGCAGTTGCATGATGATATGGGGAACCTGGTGGAAAACCAGGATTTTCTTGTCCAGGCAGATGGGTTTAATATACCTTTTGATGCAGAAAAGATCCACGGAATTTCTACCGCTTTGGCAAATGAAGAAGGGGTGCCTTTGCAGGAGGTGCTGGATAAGTTTGAAAAGGCGCTGCAACAAGCCAAATATGTGGTAGGTCAAAATGTAGGTTTTGACCTGAATATTATGGGAGCTGAATTCCTTCGGGAAAACCGCGAGAATCCGCTGCAGGATTTCCCTGTGCTTGACACCTGTACAGAAAAAACAGCCGACCTTTGTAAACTTCCCGGTGGTAGATACGGTAGGTTTAAACTCCCTACTCTTACAGAACTTCACGAGATCCTTTTCAATGAGCCTTTTGCTGAAGCGCATAACGCTACGGCAGATGTCGAGGCGACCACCAGGTGTTTCCTGGAACTCATACGTAAGGATGTTTTTACAAAAGAAGAACTTGATGTGCCGGCAGATTATGTCAGAAATTTTTCTGAAGCAAATCCGCAGCCTATAAAGTTAATAGGATTAAAGCACATCAACCTGAAAAAAGCTTCAGCAGCCATAAGAGAAAGGCTGAAGAAGGAGCAGGCGCCAGAGAAGATTTCTACAGAAGAGATTAAGGAGAATATGGAGAAGATGGACGAGGTGAGATTCTCTCATCTTCACAACCATTCCCAGTTCTCAATCCTGCAGTCCACCATAAGTATTCCGAAGCTGGTGGAGGCCGCCGGAAAGGAAAATATGCCCGCCGTAGCGCTTACAGATCACGGAAATATGATGGGCGCTTTCCACTTTGTAAAAGAGGTAGGTAATTATAATAAGGGGGTGCGTGCCAAAAATGAAGCCGCCCTTGCCAATGATGAACCTGCGGTAGCTAAGGAGCTGAAGGCTATTCTGGGTTGTGAATTCTTTGTTTGTGAGGATCATAATGATAAATCCCGGAAAGACAACGGGTACCAGATCGTACTCCTGGCAAAGACCAAAAAAGGATATCATAACCTTGCTAAAATGGCTTCCATTGCCTATACCGAAGGGTTTTATTACGTCCCTCGAATAGATCGGAAAGTTATAGAGCAGTATAAGGAGGATATTATTGTACTTACAGGAAACCTGTATGGGGAAGTTCCGGGGAAGGTGCTAAATGTAGGTGAAAATCAGGCAGAAGAAGCTTTACTCTGGTGGAAGGAAACCTTTGGGGAGGATCTTTATATAGAATTGATGCGTCACAACCAGGAGGAGGAGAATCGGGTGAATGACGTGCTGGTGAAGTTTGCAAAGGAGCATGAGGTCAAGCTTGTCGCTACCAACAACACATATTATTGTGCCCAGGAAGACGCTAATGCCCATGATATTTTACTTTGTGTGAAGGACGGTGAAAAACAAGCCACCCCAATAGGTCGTGGCCGCGGTTACCGCTACGGCTTGCCTAACAACGAATATTATTTCAAGAGCGATGCAGAGATGAAGTCGCTCTTTAAGGACCTTCCTGAAGCTATTTCAAACATCCAGGAGGTTGTGGATAAAATTGAGCCTTACGAGCTGGCAAGGGATGTACTTTTACCGGCATTTGATATCCCGGAAGAATTCCTGGTAGAGGAAGATAAGGTCGATGGTGGAAAACGGGGGGAAAATGCCTTCTTAAGGCATCTTACTTATGAAGGTGCGAAAAAGAGATACGGGGAGCTTACAGAGGAAATAACCAGCAGGCTGGATTTTGAGCTGGAGGTTATTGAAAACACCGGTTATCCCGGGTATTTCCTTATAACCGAGGATTTCATCCGGGCCGCGAGGGAGATGGATGTGTCGGTAGGTCCCGGGAGGGGATCGGCTGCGGGAAGCGTGGTGGCATATTGTCTCTGGATCACCAATATTGACCCAATCAAGTACGATCTGCTTTTTGAGAGATTCTTAAATCCAGACAGGGTGAGTATGCCCGATATTGATATTGATTTTGATGATGAGGGGCGTAGCCGGGTAATGGATTATGTTATCAACAAATACGGAGCAAATCAGGTGGCCCAGATCATTACTTATGGTACCATGGCGGCCAAGTCGGCTATCAGGGATACTGCGAGGGTACTGGACCTTCCGCTCAATGAGGCAGACAGGATCTCGAAGCTTATTCCTAACATGTCCAAACTGGGCAAGATCTTCGGGGTAGACCAGAAAGAGCTTAAAAAGAAATTCCGCAGTGAGGACCTGGATAAGGTAAACGAACTGCTTAATATAGCCGATGGGGATGACCTGGAGGCGCAAACAGTGAACCAGGCCAGGATCCTGGAAGGATCTGTTAGAAACACGGGGATACATGCCTGTGGGGTGATCATTACCCCCAGTGATATTACCAATTTTGTGCCTGTTGCCCTTGCCAAGGATTCAGAACTTTATGTGACGCAGTTTGATAACTCGGTCGTGGAAAGTGCAGGGCTACTTAAGATGGACTTCCTGGGTCTTAAGACCCTTACCCTAATTAAGGATACCGTAAAGATCGTTAAAGGAAGACACGATATCACGCTGGATCCCGATAGTTTCCCACTGGATGATGAAAAGACCTACGAACTTTTCCAGAGAGGGGAGACAGTAGGTATTTTCCAGTATGAATCCCCCGGGATGCAGAAGCATATGAAGGATCTTAAACCCACGGTTTTTGATGACCTTATCGCAATGAACGCACTTTACAGGCCGGGGCCAATGGAGTATATCCCAAGTTTCATCGCGAGGAAGCATGGAAATGAAGAAATCGCTTATGACCTTCCGGAAATGGAAGAATACCTGCAGGAAACCTATGGGATCACGGTATACCAGGAGCAGGTGATGCTTCTTTCGCAAAAGCTGGCCGGTTTTTCCAAGGGTGAAGCAGATATGCTGCGGAAGGCAATGGGTAAGAAGCTGGTAGACCTGCTGGCAAAACTGAAACCTAAATTCATTGATGGCGGGGAAGCAAAGGGTCATCCAAAGGAGATCCTGGAAAAGATTTGGAAAGACTGGGAGGCCTTTGCATCCTATGCCTTTAACAAGTCTCACTCTACCTGTTACGCCTGGATCGCGTACCAGACCGCTTATCTAAAAGCACATTACCCGGCAGAATATATGGCGGCCGTGCTTTCCAATAATATGAATGACATCAAGCAGGTGACTTTCTTTATGGAAGAGTGCAAGAGAATGAAATTAAACGTTCTGGGGCCAGATGTGAATGAATCCTACTATAAATTCTCTGTAAATAAAGAAAATGCAGTAAGGTTTGGAATGGGGGCAATTAAAGGTGTGGGGGCCGGGGCTGTTGCCACGATCGTGGAAAACAGAAAAGGAGATAAAGGTCATTACAAGTCAATCTTTGATATGGCCAAGCGAATAGACCTACGGGCTGCAAATAAAAAGGCATTTGAAAACCTTGCGCTGGCAGGAGGATTTGATGCATTTGGGAACCACCGCGCTCAGTATTTCCATGACGAGGGAGACGGGATCACCTTTTTGGAAAAGGCCATAAAATATGCGGCGAAATTCCAGGAAAGTGAGAATTCCTCGCAGGTAAGTCTTTTCGGTGAAGCAAGTGATGTACAAATCCCGGAGCCTGTTGTTCCTCCCTGCGAAGAATGGGGAACGATGGAGAAATTAAAACGAGAAAAGGAAGTGGTGGGGATATATATTTCTGGCCACCCTCTGGACGATTTCCAGGCAGAGATCAATTATTTCTGTAATGCAAAAGTTTCAGATTTTAATAATCAGGAGAATTTCGTGAACCGCGAGCTGGCATTTGGAGGAGTGATTAGTGATGTGCAGCACAGGGTTTCCAAAATGGGAAAGGGCTGGGCGGCTTTTACGGTCGAGGATTACTGGGATTCTTATGAGTTCAGGATCTTTGGGGAAGAATATCTCAAATTTCAGCATTTCCTGGTGCCAAATTCCTTTGTGTTCATTAAAGCGCTTGTCAAAGAAGGTTGGACAAATAAGGAGACCGGGGCTAAGGGTGATCCAAGGCTTCAGTTCAATAATTTTCAGCTGCTGCATGATGTGATGGATATGTACGCAAGGAAACTAACTATTCAGCTTGATATAAACCATCTTGAAGATGGATATATAGATACCTTAAAGGATATAATTAGGGCACATCGCGGAGACCATAATCTTAATTTTGTGGTATATGAAATGAAAGAGCAAATGAAGGTAAGTATGGCAAGCAGGAAGCAAAAAGTAAAGATCTCACAGCAGTTGCTCAATGCCCTGGAGGATGCCCAGGTGCATTACAAGCTTAATTAGGCCGGTCGTCTTTAAGACAGTGCGTAACTGGATTTAAGCCTCCCGGAATAACGGCAGGTAATAGATTTATAGCCAAATCCTATGCTGCAACTGTAAGGAATGGAATAAAAATTGACTATTTTTACATATTAAACATAACAGAAAAACAAATATATTATGGCTTTAGAGATAACAGATGCTAATTTCGAGGAAACGGTTTTGAAAAGCGAAAAACCTGTAATGGTAGACTTCTGGGCTGCGTGGTGTGGACCATGTAGAATGGTAGGTCCAATCATTGATGACATTAGCAAAGACTATGAAGGTAAAGCAGTTGTTGGAAAACTTGATGTTGACGCCAACCAGGAATTTGCCGCTAAATACGGAGTAAGGAATATTCCAACTGTTCTAATTTTCCAAAATGGAGAAGTTGTGGGACGCCAGGTAGGTGTTGCTCCTAAGAATACTTATGCAGATGCTCTGGACGCACTATTGTAGTCCTTTTTAATAAAAACAAACAGGCCCGGGAATTATATTCACCGGGCCTGTTTGTTTTCTCCTTTTTTAGGCGAGCTGCCTTTCTATTCTTACCACTAAATCGTCCACATCAAATGGTTTGGCTATAAAGTCATTGGCTCCTTCCAAACTGCTTATATGAGCGTGTGCAGACATTAAGACTACAGGGATGTTGCGTGTGGAGGAGGCATCCTTGAGTTGCTTACAAATATCCAGCCCGTTCCCATCTGGCAACATTATATCCAGCAGGAATAGATCAGGTTTTTTATCAGGCTGTCTGTTTTCGAAAGCCCTTGCCGTTGGGAAGGTCTGCACAGCATAATCATTGCTCATTAGCAGGAACTCCAGGAGTTCCCTTATTCCGTCGTCATCTTCTACTATAAATATCTCTTTCATTTTAAATTCGCATTGTTACAGTTTAGAACTGCCTATGAGGGATTCATCTTTGTTGTTTTCTTCTTCTTTTGGAGAAGGGGTAAAGTGATAATAAATTCTGAACCTTTGCCATAATCACTTAAAACTTCTATGTAACCTTTGTGTCTGTCTATTATTTGTTTGGTGATGTATAATCCCAGTCCAAGCCCGTTTATACCCTTTGTTGTCTCTGCCCTGTAAAAACGGGTAAACAATTCTTTTTGCTGTTCCGGGGTTAAGCCTATTCCTTCATCCCTAACCTTAATTTTTGCAAGTTTTTTATCAATCTTGAGATCAAGATAAATGCAATTTGCTCCCGGGGAATATTTAATGGCATTGGTCATAATATTTAGAATCGCCTGTTCTATCCGTTGTTTGTCACCCTTTATTATAACCGGGAGCTCCCCCAGGTTGCTCTCTACTTTGTGAGTGTGTATTGAATATCCAAAGGTTTCAATGATTTCCAGCAAGAGCTCCCTAAGATCGAAGTTCTCCAGGTTAAAATCCAGTTTTCCTTTCTCGATCCTTGACATATTCAGGATATCTTCAACCAAAGTATTGAGTTTATCTACCTGGTGGAGGGCTTTGTTCACGAATAGTGTTGGCGTATTTCCTATCTCCAGTTTTGAAAGTACCTGCAAATATCCTTTGATCGTAGTAAGAGGTGTTTTTAGTTCATGGCTAGCCAGGGCAATAAACTCATCCTTTTTATCACTAAGGGATTTAACCTGCTCAAATAATCGTGAATTATCAAGAGAGACTGCAGCCTGTGCTGCAATGTTCACCACCAGTTCCTCGTGCTCTTCATTGAACCTTTCTTTTTCAGGATGCCCGTATAGCAATCCACCAATGACCTCCCCGGTCTTAGAAACCACGGGTACTGCCATATAGCTGCTTACATCAAAATGTCCGGACGGCAGTCCCTGGTGCGGTGTATTCTTCCCATACGCATTGTGCTGCCGTATATCATCCAGGCGCACCACTTTCTTTTCTACAAAAGTAGGAATGAACATATCTGTATGGCGAGGCATTGCCAGGCTTTTGATAGCTTCTTTTGGAACCCCTGAAATTGTAAAAAGCCTGAAACCTTTACCTTTCTCATCCTTACTATTATAGAAGAAAGCTCCAAAAGCTGCGCCGGTTAATTTTGTGGTAACATCAGTTACGCGTTGCAGGATACCTTTAAGATCAAGATTTTCAGAGATGCTTTTTCCTACCGTATTTAATACTTCAAGACTGCGGGTGTATTTAGCAAGGGTTTCCTGTGCCTGTACCTGCATAGTTATATCACGGGCTACTTTTGAGGCTCCAATGATCCTCCCCTTGCCATCTTTAATAGGGGAGACAGAAAGTGAAATATTAATTAATTTCCCGGTTTTACTTTTTCGCACCGTTTCAAAGTGGTCTACTTTTTCACCCCGGCGTAATTTATTAAGAATAAGCTCTGCTTCCTGCTGGCGGTCCTCGGGTATTAATAATTTAATCGATTTTCCAACGGCTTCAGTCTCGGTATAACCAAACATAATTTCAGCCCCACGGTTCCAGCTCATAATAATACCGTTGAGGTTTTTGCTGATGATTGCATCGTCTGATGATTCTACAATGGCTGAAAGTATTGCCTGTTTTTCTTCAATTTTTATCCTTTCAGAAATATTGCGGGCAACTTTGGAGGCTCCCACTACCTCTCCGTGGGCATTCTTTACCGGGGAAACTGTTACAGATATTGGAATTTCCCTCCCTGTTTTATCGAGCCTTATGGTCTCTATGTGGTCTACTCTTATGCCGTTCCTAATATTATTTAGAATATCCTTTTCCTCCTCCTGCCTGTTTTCGGGAATTAAGCGAAGGATAGATTGACCAATGATCTCCTCCTCCGTATAACCAAAAATTCGCTCTGCTCCTGCATTCCAGCTTGTTATTATTCCATTGAGGTCTTTGCTTACAATAGCATCTTCAGACGATTCAATGATGGCAGAAAGTGTTGCCTGTTTAATATGGTCCTTTTCCTGTCGACTTATATCAATAAGGGAAAAGGCGGCACCACAAACCTTTCCGAATTCATTACATCGCCGCTGTGCAAATACCAGGACGTTCTTATAGGTCCCATCTGGCCTTTCTATACGAACTTCTGTTGATGGGGAGTGATTGGTTTCATTTATTGCTTTGAGGGCGGGAAAATCTTCAAAATCCATAGGTGTACCATCTGGGAAAAAAAGTTTCCACGATCCACACCACTTGTCTTTTCCCAGGACAGGTTTTCTACCCCAAATTTTTGCCGCTGCTGGATTATAATAAGTGATCACCCCAAGTTCGTTACAGGTGTAAAAAGCAACAGGAGCGCTTTCCAGAAGATGCTCAAGATCTAAAGGAGAGGTCCCCGGGGATGGTTGCGAATTAAATTCCATACTCTTTTAGTTAAATAGATCGCCTGGTTAAAGGCCTGCTTTTCCCGGAAGCGTGGGGTTATTGAAAGGTAAATATAAACCCAATGATCAAAAATCCTCCCTTTCCTATAAAATCTTATAATCTCTTTAACATCTACTGCTTGAGATTCTACTAATTCCGTTTTGGATACGCGGTTTCAGCAATCATATGAAAATATTATTGCTATTGTAAACAGGCCCAATAAAAACGCTGGAATAGCTGCTTTTAAAAAGCTAATTTTTAAGGGGCTTTTTCACTTCAGAATCTTTAATTTAGTAAACTACGGTAAAAGCGATATGGACTTACAAGAGGAAATACACCGGGCAGGAGGATTTGCCAATCTGGAATTACTGGCCAAACAGGTAGTGGAAGGTTTTATTTCCGGGATGCATAAGAGTCCGTTCCACGGTTTTTCTGCAGAGTTTGCAGAACATAAGATCTATAATAACGGGGAAAGTACCCGTCATATTGACTGGAAACTATTTGCCAGGACAGATAGGTTGTATACCAGGCGATATGAAGAGGAGACGAATTTGAGATGTCATATGGTGATAGATAATTCTTCTTCGATGCATTATCCACCCGTAAAACATCTGGAGCATCATAATCTCAATAAAATAGGATTTTCAGTATTGGCAGCAGCTTCAATAATGGAAATACTTAAAAAACAGCGGGATGCTGTAGGTTTAAGTGTATACAGTGATACATATGAATTCTATGCACCCGAAAAGGGAAGCGAACGGCATCATCAAATGTTGCTTGGCCAACTAAACCAAATTGTGGCAGGGGAGCCTGGGACAAAAGCCACCGATAGTTTTACATATCTGCATCAAATTGCTGAAAAACTTAAGCGAAGGTCCCTGGTGTTTTTATTTACTGATATGTTCCAGGCAGATAAGGAAGAGAAGGAGTTGTTTGAGGCGCTGAAGCATTTGAAGTACAATAAGCACGAGGTTGTTTTATTTCATGTACTGGATAAGCAAAAGGAATTGAACTTTGATTTTGATAATGCTCCCAGGCGCTTTACCGATGTAGAGACAGGTGAGCATATTGATCTATATGCCGAAAACTTCAGGGAAAATTATACGACCGCTGTTGCCGGGTATTTTAATGCACTCAAGTTACAATGTGCCAGGTACCGCATTAAGTATGTGCAGGCCGATGTTAGGGGGGATTTCAAGAAGATCCTTACAACTTACCTGGTGGAGCGGCAGAAATTTGGCTAAACCCGGAAGTTTTTAAATAGAATTCAGGGAGGATTTTATAAAATTGAAAAAAAAGATTTGATCCTAGTTGGTTGAGAAACAATTTTTTGCCCACTGTCCCGGGGGAAACTGAAAATAAAATTGAAAAAAATGTTTGCGTAATGTAAAAACTGCTGTATATTTGCCCTCGCAATCAAGCAACGGTCTGGTAGTTCAGTTGGTTAGAATACCTGCCTGTCACGCAGGGGGTCGCGAGTTCGAGTCTCGTCCAGACCGCTTATTACATAGCAAAATTACACTAAAAGCCTCTAAATCAATGATTTAGAGGCTTTTTAATTTTATTTAATGTCAAAAAATGGCATTTAAATGTAAGTATTTGGTGCTCAATTCGGTGCGTCTTTTTAGCTTTAAAAAAGACGCACCGAATTTCTCGTAAAGTAGTGTTAATAAAGGCGTAGCAAAGATCCTTTAACACTTTTCAACCCCCTCTTTTTGTACCTTATAGGTAAGTTTTTAAAAGACGCACCTATGGCAACTTTATTAAGCATTTTATTTTTTCCTAAAAAAGGAAGGTCCACTTCCTCAGGATCCGCTGTATTATATACCAGAATTACTTATAAAGGTAAACGGGCGGAGTTCAGTACGAGCCGCAAAATTGATCTTCAAGTGTGGAATAGCAAAAGCGGAAAGGCCCGAGGGACATCAGAAGAAGCCCGGTCTGTTAATAGATTTCTTGAAACTATTCGCGCTTCTTTATATGAGGTGCATGATAGACTTCTCCGGGAGGATCGACCTATTTCGGCAACTGCTATTAAAGATATCTATTTAGGCAAAGAGGAGAAGCAGTATATGTTGCTGGAGATCTTTCAGGATCACAATGATCAAATGAAAAGTTTGATAGGAAAAGGATTTACGAAAGGAACCTTACAGAGGTATAATGCATGTAAGCAGCATATTGAAGATTATCTCGCGTTCCGGGGCAAGGGAAAAGATATTCCTGTAGTGGATGTGGATCACAAATTTATTACGGGCTTTGATCATTATTTAAGGTCAGAGAAAGATTGTGCGCATAATACTGCTCAAAAGTATATCGTTAATTTCAAAAAGATCATTCGTATAGCTCATGCCAATCAGTGGATCCAAAAAGATCCTTTTTTTCACTGGAAGGGTAGCTGGAAATCTTCAGAACGTGAATTTCTTACTGATCTTGAGCTGCAGGAAATGGCTGAGAAGGATTTTGATATTCCCCGCCTGGAATTAGTGAGGGATATTTTCTTATTCTGTTGTTATACCGGATTGGCATTTGCTGATGTAAAGAAACTTTCTTCAGAGGATATTGTCATTAATATAAGCGGTAAGAAATGGATCAAAACCAAAAGACAGAAAACTAAAAGCTTAAGCAGTATTCCTTTGCTGGAGCTTCCGGAGGCAATACTCCAAAAATATGCCGATCATCCCCATGTTACATCCGGTAAAGGAGTGCTGCCGGTGTTGACAAACCAAAAGTCCAATTCATATTTAAAGGAAATAGCAGATGTTTGCGGCATCAAAAAGAACCTCACCACTCATTTAGCCCGGCACACTTTTGCCACTACTGTAACGCTTTCTAAAGGTGTACCTATAGAAAGCGTGGGGAAGATGCTTGGGCATAGGTCTCTTAAAACCACCCAAATTTACGCCAAGGTGCTGGATGAGAAGGTGGGGAGGGATATGGAAATTTTGCAACAGCAAAATAAGGTTGTGGAGGGCATGAAATAAGAAAAACTTAATAATAAGTAGAAGCCCATTCTTTTGCCAATTAAAAAACAGAGTAAAAAACGCGCACCTACCAAAAAACTCTTTATGAGCTATAAAAATCATTTTTATAGCTCATTTATTGTGTGTATATTGGGCTATAAATTTTAATTAATAGCCCATGTCGTGGAACTGGCAACTTAAAAACTGGCCTGATTTTGTATTCACCTCCGAAGTTTTGCTTCCCTATGAAAAAGCATTTTTGCAAAAAGCGGGTATGTTGTATGGTAGTATAAAGCATATTAATAATGAGGATCATGATGAGTTAAAAGTAATGCTGCTTAGTGATGAAGCGTTTCAAACATCTAAAATTGAAGGTGAGTTCCTGGATAGGGATTCATTGCAATCCTCAATTCGTAAACATTTTGGCCTTCAGGGCGATAAAAGTAAAGTGTCACCTGCTGAACACGGAGTTTCAGAAATGATGGTTGATCTTTATAAGAATTTTTCAACACCTTTAACTCATGAGCAATTATTTTTATGGCACGAAATGTTGATGAGCGGTCGTCGGGATCTTCAGAATATAGGTGGTTATAGAACCCATTCAGATCCCATGCAAATAGTCTCAGGGTCTATGGGGCGGCCTATAGTTCATTTTGAAGCTCCACCATCTAGTCGAGTTAAAAAAGAAATGGATAAGTATATTTTATGGTTTAATGAAAAAGGCAGTAAAAATCCCGGCCCTTTGGTTAAATCTGGTATTGCACATTTGTATTTTGAAAGTATTCATCCTTTTGAAGATGGAAATGGAAGAATTGGTCGTGCGCTATCGGAGAAAGTATTATCGCAATATTTGGAGCAGCCTACTTTGATTGCTCTTTCACATATCATAGAAAACAATAAGAAGCTTTATTACAAATCTTTGCAACTCAATAGTAAGGAAATTGATATCACTGGGTGGTTAGAATATTTTTCTGAATCGATACTTCTTGCTCAGGATTATACGCAAAGAATGATTGATTTTCTAATAGATAAAACGAAGTATTTTCAGGAATTTGATGGAAAATTCAATGAGCGCCAAAAGAAAGTGGTGCATCGAATTTTTCGGGAAGGAATAGAAGGATTCAAAGGAGGTTTAAGTGCAGATAATTATATTAAGATAACCGGGACTACAGCTTCAACTGCCACCAGAGATTTGAAAAAAATGGTTGATTTAGGAGCTTTGAGAAAAACTGGCGAAAGAAAAAGTACTCGTTATCATTTAAATCTGTGAGATGCGTGTTACCTAAAAGAACAGATATCAACCCCAGCGGCGCAAAATGGAATTTTGTGATAGGTGACCCCACCAAAAGTTGTAGGCCTTTCAAATATTATCCCGATTCCACCTTCCATAACATACACCTTTACGGGTGTAATATGCTTAATTTTTAATATTCTATACTAAAAGGTACATTAATATTTTTTATAGAATATTATACCTGACCAGGTACATTTAATTTACCTATTGAACTCCCGGTAATTAGGCTTGTTCCCAGTAAGTCGTTTCTTCTCCACCAGCAAGGGCTTCTTTTTTGGCTCTTCCTGTTCCAGTAGTGCCTGGAGAATGCCAATTGTAGGTTTGGTTTGGTTCTTCTCAATCTCTTTCATAACAGCTATTACTGCATTGATCCTTTTCTTAATCAAATTTTCAATTGTCCTTGCCCTGGGCCCCAATTTTTCCTTTGGTGAAATTTCGTTGTAAAGGAAAAAATCCAGCATAGTTGACAAGGCTTCGGTATGGGTTTTAAAATGGCTTCTGGAAAATTCCTGAAACCTTGCTGCAGTTGTTTTTTTAAATCGAATATTTTTAAATGGTTCCATAAATTTTACTATTTGCCGCAAAAAATTGCTGTTTATTAGGGAGTTTAGGGACATTTGCCGCAAATCCTGTTTTTTGAATTTATACCTTATATTTTAATATATTGACAATCAACTACTTGAAATAGAAAAGGAATGCTTAACATCGCTCTGCGTGTTACCCTCTTGCTATTCCTTTTCCTTTCTTAAATCGAATTTAATTCAATGTCGAAAGGGTTTAAATTCAGTGGAGAATTTTAAGAAAAAATCTTGTGTAGAATTATTATATCTTTAAGGAAGAAGTAGTTTCTATAGGAAAAACTAAATCCCTTTGCCATCTACATTGTTTTGAAAAGACGTAGTTTTTGTAAACTATAGTGATTAAATAAATTTACTTTCCATATCCAAAGCGTTTTCCATTTTTTGATCAATCTATCTTTGGATTTGATAATTCCTTCATCAGCTTAATTTACTTCCCATAGAGCCATGGCTGTTACCATTTTTTGATGCCTTATAATTTGTGATTTAGAATTAGGATAGGCCGTAGGAGAGGAAAGATGCGGATCAAATTTTATCTTCAAGGCCGGCTAACTTCTAAATCACATTCTTTTGCTTCCCAAAAAATGGTTTTTCAGAGATGGTCTGGAGTGGAACTTTGCAGTGAAGTGACAGCCGGTGAATCTAATTTCGAATGGGAGTTCAGGCAAAGCGGACTTGTGTCTGAAATTTTCTCCGGGAGTGAAGCGCTCCGCTTTTTTTGCGGAAAAGCGAAACGGGAGGAAGAAATTCCAGCCATATGTCCAAGATCTCTCGACGAAGCTCTTTTCCTGAAGTGGAGTGAAGCGGAATGGAGGGAAATGTGCTGAGGGTTTACAACCAAATAAATCAATTAATCACCCAAGTTTTTTTAACCCATCTTCAACTTGTGCAGCAATCCATCTAATGGTCGACTTTTAGGAAAGAGTACACCATTTAATAAGCCCAACCGTACGAACCTTTCATCCCATTTCCTCTCTGGTCCTGTCAAAATCTCCGGTACCCCAATTTTGATTTATAAAATCTAAAGTAATTGCCCGCAATTGATTCAATTTATCTGGAAACTTGTTGTAGTTCATAGCAGGATAGGCGAGTTCCATCATCATAATCATAGCCCAAATTGGGAACCTCTGGAGTATACCAAATTTCTTTTAGACCTAAAGTTCCTACGTGGAAAACGTAAGTGTTGGAGAGGGGTCCTTCTTCAATATAAGAATCAGAAAAAAGATAAATAATTTCTATCCATTCTCCGTTCAATTTGCTTTTTTGTGTAACAGTACTGTCATTATAATTAAAAGTATGAAAAGTTTCCTCCTCAATTGTCTGAAGAATGATACCATTTCTTTCCCTATCATAAAAGGTGCTTTTAAATGTAAACACATTTTTCGATGTTGAATTCTTATTATTAGTCTTATAATTAGGTTGAGGTACAGCTGTTTCTCTGGTTTTAATCTGAGAGGGAGAAGAGTTATTTGGTGAGTTTAATTCCTCAATATTATTATGACTTCTTGTGCCGAAAAAAATTAGTGCTAAAATTCCTATTATTCCCAATATTAAACCGAAATCCCATTTTTTTCTTTCTTTTTTACTAACGGCTCTATTCTCCTTTGGTTTCTTTTCAGCTGGTTTTTTACTTTCTAAAAATAAGGACTCTGAAGAGTGATTCGAGGAATAAATTTTCCACTGGCGCGGTTGGGACTGTGTTTGAATAGCATTTAACTTTTTTTGTTCTAAAAGTGATTTCAAAAAACCTCTATCTCTTTCAAATTCGGTAATAAGCCTTTTATCCCATAGTAGCTTGTTTGCAGTACGAAGAGTAATAAATTTTTTTTGAGTTTCAGATAATTTTTCGTCCAAAGCAAATCGTATTTCTTCTAATCGGTCCATTATTTATAGTTGTAAATTTTAAAAATTTGAAAGAGTACTGGAAGATCCACTTATTACGCTTAGTTTAAATCTATAAAAATCATTTGGTTAGACCAAATAAGAGTTTATTAATCAAAGTTGAGTTTATATTTTTTAAGGTTCTCGACTAGAATGAAAAAAAATCCGGTAGGAATTATAGCAGCGATTTTTATTTGTAGCCAGTGAGAGAAAACATCTTTTGTATTTCTTAACATTTCAGTACTTTTACCCATACCCTACCCTTAATTATAATATACCCTAAATAAATGTTTGAACAAACCTTCAAGAACATAGATGATATCCTGTACAAAGATGCAGGAGCCGATAGTGAATTAGATTACATAGGCCAAACCTCCTGGGTGCTCTTCCTTAGATATTTAGATGAACTGGATAATGAAAAAGCCGATGAAGCTGCTTTAGAGGGGAAAGACTATGAATTTATCTTAGATGAAAAATACCGATGGTCTAATTGGGCAATGCCTAAGGATGTTAATGGTGAGTTAGATCATCATATCGCTATGACAGGTCCAGATCTTATAGCCTTCGTAAATAATGAGCTATTTCCTTATCTTGCTGGGTTTAAATTAAAGGCTAAAGACAATCCGAAAACCATTGAATATAAAATCGGGGAGATCTTCAGCGAGATCGGCAATAAAGTACAAAGCGGGTATAACTTACGGGAGATACTTTCTTTAGCTGATACTTTGCCATTTAAGTCTACTAAAGATAAGCACGAGCTAAGCCACCTGTATGAAACTAAGATTAAGAATATGGGGAATGCAGGAAGAAATGGTGGACAGTATTATACCCCACGTCCTCTAATCAGGTCAATGGTGCAGGTCACTAATCCAAAGATCGGGGAAACTGTTTATGATGCAGCAGTGGGCTCAGCAGGCTTCTTGTGTGAGGCTTATGAGTATATGTATGAGAAGATGGATAAAACCACTTTTAACCTCAAAACCTTGCAGGAAACTACCTTTTACGGAAAGGAGAAGAAGAATCTTGCCTATGTTATTGGTGTTATGAATATGATTTTACACGGCATCGAAGCTCCTAATATTATTCATATCAATACGCTAACGCAATCTATAAGAGATATACAGGAAGAGGACAGGTACGATGTAATCCTTGCTAATCCACCATTTGGGGGAAAAGAACGTAAAGAAGTACAACAAAACTTTGACATTAAAACAGGAGAGACGGCATTTCTGTTTTTACAACATTTTATAAAGAGCCTCAAAACGGGTGGAAGAGCAGCAATTGTTATAAAAAACACTTTTTTAAGCAACACCGATAATGCGTCTGTAAGCTTAAGAAAAAACCTTTTGGAAACCTGTAATCTGCATACGGTATTAGATATGCCTGGGGGAACTTTTTTAGGGGCAGGAGTTAAAACCGTTGTCTTATTCTTTAGAAAAGGCGAACCCACAAAAAGTATTTGGTATTACCAGCTTGATCCAGGCAGGAATATGGGTAAAACCAATCCTTTAAATGATAAGGACTTAAAGGAATTTGTTAACCTGCAACCTACCCAACCTGAAACCGAAAAATCCTGGAATCTGAAACTGGCAGATATAGATGAAACCAGCTATGATCTTTCAGTTAAAAACACAAATACTCCTGAAGAAGCACCTTTACGGGTTCCAGAAGAAATTTTACAGGAAATGAAAAGTTTGGATGCGGAAACCAATCAATTGCTAACTGAAATTGAGGAGTTAATATGAAAGAAGGTTGGGAAATAACTACCCTGGGAAATATTGGGAAGGTTTCTATGTGTAAAAGAATTTTCAAAAAAGAAACCTCCGCAACTGGGGAAATTCCATTTTATAAGATAGGAACATTCGGTAAACAGGCTAATTCTTATATAAGTCAAGCCCTCTATAAAGAATATAGAGAAAAATATCCTTTTCCAAAATTAGGGGATATTTTACTATCAGCGTCTGGTACTATAGGAAGAGGTGTTGTGTACGATGGGGAACCTGCATATTTCCAAGACTCCAATATTGTATGGATAGATAATGATCAAAAAAAAGTATTAAATGAATATCTGTATAAATTTTATGGTTATTGTAATTGGAATCCTTCAAAAGGAGCTACAATCTCCAGACTTTATAATGATGATCTAAAGAGAATCCAAATTCCAGTTCCACCACTCGAGGAGCAAAAACAAATCGTTCAAATCTTAGACCAGGCTTTTAAAAAATTAGATCGAGCCATTGCCAATATTGAGCAGAATATTAAAAATGCCGAGGAACTGTTTCAAGCTGAGCTTAATGAGGTTTTTAGTCACAAAGGGGAAGGTTGGGATGAAAAAACTTTGGGGGAGTTAGGAAAAGTTTCAATGTGTAAAAGGATATTAAAAAAGCAAACTACTACTGAAGGTGGAGTTCCATTTTATAAAATTGGAACTTTTGGCAAAGAGCCCAATGCATTTATCCCTGAAGAAATTTATAATGAATTTCGCAGTAAATATTCTTTCCCTAAGAAAGGAGATATTCTTATTTCCGCTTCGGGGACAATAGGTAGACGAGTCGTTTATGATGGAGAACCTGCATATTTTCAGGATTCAAATATTGTTTGGATTGATAATGATGAAAGTGAGGTATTAAATGAATTTTTATATGAGTTTTATGGTGTATGTAATTGGAATCCTTCGAAAGGTGCTACAATTGCTAGGTTGTATAATGATGATTTAAGAAGAATAAAAATATCCTATCCTCCAATAGAAAAGCAAAAAGCTATTGTTCCAGCAATTAGAGAATTGAAGAAAAAAACGAAAAACATAGCGGACCAATACAGGATGAAACAGAAAAATCTTGAAGAATTGAAAAAGTCCTTATTGGAAAAAGGTTTTAAAGGGGAGTTGATTAAAGAGGAGGTGACGTATGAAGATTAAGCATCAGGAAATAGTAGTGCCAAACGATGGCACAGATCCTTTTATAAATTGCAAATTAGACCGTAGAGATTATGCAAATATTTTAACAGATATTGTTTCCACCTACGCTGATGGGTTTGTTATGGCTCTTAATAATGAATGGGGTGCTGGAAAAACCACTTTTGTAAAAATGTGGAGACAAAGCCTTAAAAATGAAGGTTACAAAACTCTTTATTATAATGCCTGGGAAAATGATTTTGAAAAGGATGTTTTAGTAGCGTTAATTTCAGAATTGGAGGAATTAAAAGATGCTGATAAATTAGCTAATCCCGAGGCTGTTGAGAATGCTTATAAAAGTGTCGTAAAAAAGGCAGCTTTACTTACCAAAAAAGTTGGGCCAGGAATTATTAGAGCAGCATTTAAGAAATATGCAGATACCGACAGTGAGGATTTATTAAAAATAATAGAAGGAACGTCAGAAGTAGCTTTAGAAACTCTAGAGGCAGAAATCACCTCATATACTAAAAGAAAGGAGGGATTAAAAGAATTTAGGGGAAGCCTAGAACTACTAGTTAAGAATGTCACTTCAAAAAAACCTGTAGTTTTTTTTATTGATGAATTGGATCGCTGCAGACCAACCTATTCTGTTGAGGTTTTAGAAACAGTAAAACACTTATTCAGTGTTCCAGGAATTGTATTTGTGCTTTCTATTGATAAGGAGCAATTGGGTCACGCAGTAAAAGGAGTTTATGGCAGTGAAGGTTTGAATTCCGATGAATATCTACGGCGTTTTATAGATGTTGAATATAACTTACCAAAGCCAGATTCCAGGCAAGTGAGTGAATATTTATATCAGTATTTTGGCTTCGCACAATTTATAGAGGAAACCAATCGAATTGGTTCAAGTTCCTTTCGGGATGATAAAATAAACTTCATCAATTTTGCAGCTCTTCTATTTCATAGTGAAAAAATTAATTTCCGTCAAGCAGAGAAAATATTTGCAATTGCTAGAGTGGCTTTGAAAACCTTCAAGCAAAACAATTTTATATTCCCTGACTTACTAATCTTTTTAATCTTCCTAAAAGTATTAAATCCAAAAGTCTATCTTGGAATTTTAAATAAAACATATACCGTTCAAGAGCTGATAGATGAAATAGATCGTTTTCTAATTGGAATGGCATCATCTGATGATGGTAAATATTTTGGTTTTGCCATAGTTGTGCAACTAGCTCATTATTACCATAATTTTAAAGTAGACGGGATATATTCTACTCAGCAGATTTCATTTAATAGGGAAGATAAAGGAATTCAGGATAAAATTTTCATTACTTCTAAATTGGAATCATCGGACGCTAATAAAGATCTAAAGAGAATAAATGCAAATGGCTGGGCTCACAATCCTAATAGAGTGAAGATTGATTATTTGATGAATAAAATTGATCTACTTGATCCAGTAATTTTTTAAATTATGAACGAAGCCCAAACTGAACACGATTATATAGATCCCGCATTAAAAGACGCAGGTTGGGGAGTTGTAGAAGGAAGTTTTATTAAAAAACAATTTCCTATAACCCAGGGAAGATTGTTGGGCAACGGGAGAAGGCAAATGCCTTTAAAAGCAGATTATGTACTGCAATATAAAAACAGGAATTTAGCTGTTATAGAAGCCAAGGCGGCTGATAAATATTATACATCTGGTCTTGCACAAGCAAAAGAATATGCTGAGCGATTACAAGTTAGATTCACCTATGCTACCAATGGTTTAAAAATTTATAAAGTAGATTTAGAGGAGGGTATAGAAAATGACGTACCTAAATATCCTACTCCTCAGGAACTTTATGATTTAACTTTTTCCCAGACAATAGAATGGAGAGAGCGACTTTTTGAAATACCTTTTGAAGATAGAAGTGGAACTTGGCAACCAAGATATTATCAAAATAACGCAATTACAAAAGCTTTAGAGGCTATAGCGGTTAAAAGAAAGCGAATTCTACTAACTCTTGCTACTGGTACAGGAAAAACAGCCATAAGTTTTCAAATAGCCTGGAAGTTGTTTCACGCTAAATGGAATCTTTCGGCAATAGATAGTCGAAATTACCATTCCAGAAGTCCACGCATTTTATTTCTAGCAGATAGAAATATTTTGGCAGATCAGGCTTTTAATTCTTTTAGCGCTTTTGAAGAAGATGCACTGGTACGAATTAAGCCTTCAGAAATAAAGAAAAAAGGTAGTGTCCCTAAAAACGGGAGCATCTTTTTCACCATTTTTCAAACTTTTATGAGTGGCCCTGGCGACACACCATATTTTGGAGAGTATCCTAAGGATTACTTTGATTTTATAATTATTGATGAGTGTCACAGGGGAGGAGCTAATGACGAAAGTTCCTGGAGGGCAATTATGGATTACTTTAAGCCAGCAGTACAATTAGGTTTAACCGCTACTCCTAAAAGAGATGTAAACGGAGATACTTATGACTATTTTGGGGAACCCGTATATGAATATAGTCTAAAGGAGGGGATTAACGATGGATTTCTTACACCCTTTAAAGTAAAAGAGTTCAGCACAACGATAGATGAATATACTTATGATCCAGAGGATGATGTAGAAGGAGAAATCCAACCTGATAGAACCTATAAGGAGCCTGACTTTAACCGTTCCATTGCAATGGAAGCCAGGGAAAATTATAGGGTAAAACTATTTATGGATCTGGTGAATGAAAATCAGAAAACTTTAATATTCTGTGCTACACAGGATCACGCAGCCCAGATAAGGGATATGATCAACCAGTACAGCAGTAGTAAAAATCCTTTATACTGTTGTAGAGTTACAGCCGATGATGGCGGAATTGGAGAACAGTATCTAAGGGATTTCCAAGATAATGAAAAATTGATTCCTACTATGCTTACAACTAGTCAGAAATTAAGCACTGGTGTAGACGCTCCTGAAATAAGAAATATCGTCCTGCTGAGATCGATTAATTCTATGGTAGAATTTAAACAAATTGTAGGTCGAGGAACCAGACTTTTTAGGGGCAAGGACTATTTTACCATTTATGATTTTGTAAAAGCACATAAACATTTCAAAGACCCAGAATGGGATGGTCCCCCATTGCCACCTGAAGTGATAGAGCCAAGACCTAAAAAGCCTTGTTTTGAATGTGGTGAATTTACCTGTGTTTGCGAAAAAGTTCCACCAGATCCTTGTCATATATGTGGATATGCACCGTGTAGGTGTAATAAGGTGAATAATGTTGTTAAGGTTAAATTATCAGATAGGAAAGTACGGGAATTGGATTCAATGGTGAAAACCAGTTTTTGGGATCCTGATGGGAAGCCAATTTCTGCTGAGACATTTATAAATAGGCTTTTTGGCGATATTTCAGGATTATTTAAATCAGAAGAAGAGTTAAGAAAAATTTGGAGCACTCCTTCTACAAGAAAAAAGCTCTTAGAGGAGATGGAAGACAAAGGATATTCTGAAGCGCAACTGGAAGATTTGAGAAAAGTAGTTCACGGGGAAGACAGCGACCTTTTTGATGTGCTGTCCTATATAGCCTACCATAAAGATTTGGTTCCTAGAATAAAAAGGGCTGAGAATGCCAAGGTTCATTTAACCTCATATTCCTCGGAACAGCAGGATTTCTTGAATTTTGTTCTAAGGCAGTATGTTGAAGCAGGAGTTGGTGAATTGGATGAAAGCAAAATTAAGGATCTGCTTGTTCTGAAATACAAAGCAATTGCAGATGCGAAAATTAAATTAGGCGATATACCTTCCATACGACAAACTTTTATAGCATTTCAGCAGCATCTATATAGACAATCAAACACTGCGTAAGTCAAATGAAAAAAGGAAAAAAATTTAGCTCAAAGGTGATTAATAAAATCCAATAGAATGAAGCAAGAAAACAAAACCTGTTTTATAGTTACGCCCATTGGTGAAGTTTCCAGTGCAGAAAGGAGAAATACTGATGGTTTAATCTCCTCTGTTTTAAAGCCGGTACTGCAGGAAGATTTTAATTTTAAGGATGTAGAAGCTGCCCACGAAATCAATTCTTCGGGATCAATAAATAACCAGATAATGAAAAGAATTTTATATGATGATTTGGTTATTGCCAATCTAACAGGCGTAAATCCTAATGTAATGTATGAATTAGCAGTGAGGCATGCTACAATGAAGCCTATAATTCATATATGTGAGAATGGTACGAAATTGCCCTTCGATATAATTGATCAAAGAACAATATTTTATTTTAACGATATGTTAGGAGTGAAAGAGTTGAGGTCTAATTTGACTAAAATGATAAAAGCTGCACTTTCCAACCACGAATTTTTAGATAATCCTATTTACAATGCTAGTAGAAGCAAAATCTTTGAAGAAAACATTTTTAAAGATTCTGAAAAGAATTTTGAACAATTCCTACTACAAAAGTTAGAGAGATTAGAATCAAAATTAGGAAATTTCGCATCTCCAAAAACATTTAATGCTGAATTCGCATATTCTAAGGAAATCTTTTTATATATAAATTTTTTCGGAAAAACAAGAATGAATTTTTTATCTAATGAATTGTCTTCATCCCTAAAAGCTTATGGATTAACTTTAACTAGTATGCATTTAAGAATGGAGGAGGAAAAAGTAGACAGTATGGTTTCTCTTTCCGTGGAAAGTAACATCCCTTTTTCTTTTGGGGATGTAAGGAGAATATTAAGTGGTTTGAAATCAGAAAATTTCAAAATTGTGGAAATTTCAGAGATACCACCTCCTCCTTCTAAGAAATAAATTCGTTTTAAAAAAGGAATACTTATTTAAAAACGAATTAAAACTTACTAAGATTTAATAATAAAGGTGAATTTGTTGAGACCATAACTCTTTTGTGTAAAAAAACCTCCTTAAAAGGAGGCTGTTTTTTACTTTTTTGATTCTGCAGCAGAAACCTTTTGGAATTCTTTTAGAAGCTTTTCCAGCTCCAAAGATGATTTTCTTGCCCTGGTCCCGGCAGCTTTATTGCCACTCTCTAATTGTGAATTAGCTTCTGTCTGGAAAGATTCAAAGGTGGACTGGATGTCTTCAATAAGTTTTTTCAGGATCTTAAATTTGAAGTTTAAGAAGCGAAAATAAAAGAATTAGCCGGCCTGACCTTATTATTTAAACTTTTTAGTAATTACCAATCCTTATATTTTTACAATTGTTTTGACATTCTAAAAGCTCTTTATATCTAATGTAGTGTTTAACAGGGCTATGTGCAATTATAAATTATGCAGAATTCATATAGATTACTAAAAAAAGATTTGCCCATAATGGAAATGCTGTTAAATTGCATGAATTCTTTCCTGTTCTTGATGGTTATGAAATAGTAATAGAAAATACAATTTTGAAAGAAATTCACAACTTATACTTTATTCCTTTCTCTGTGGCAAACCCTGTGAATCCTAAGTGAAAATCCAACGAGGCTACTTGTACAGCAAATCAATCAAAGATAGACTTTGAACCAATAGTAATCCAATTAATAGACTTTACTTTACCATAATTAGTAAACAAGTGAAACACTACCATACCATTTTCCAGCCAACCAAAAAATAAACATGAAAACAGGTTAACGATGGCGCTGTCGCGCTGAGGAGATTTTTATTTTTTTAATTTTTTTGGTCTTCCTATATAACCTTTCCTTTATGCTTTCAGTTTTTTCCGCTTACTGAAAAGAAAAAGAGGTAAAACGGTGTCAATTAGCTGCAATCGGGTTTTTCCTTCACGGCAGATCAAATTATTTCTCATATCATTGTATTTCAGGCAAAGCTCCATTGCTTTTTTATGGGGAATTATGTCGCTGAAGTTTTTCTGGATACTCAAAAGTTGATGATCTCCGGCCTTGTTTTTCAACCTTGATGCTGTTGATGGTGAAATTTGAAAAATTTTATTTATTCCTAAAACAGATATTGGAGCCTTAGCTTCAAAGGGGTTATAGTTAGGGGAGAGAAAATGATAGGTACTGCCTTTTATCTGTACGCTTTTCTTTCTCCTAACTTTTCTCCAAAAGTCCTTGTGCAAATATCCATAAATGACTGCTCCTGTAACTGCTCTGATGTTTCCGTAGGTGTAAAAATCTACCGGAAAAGCCATTCGAACCTTCCATCCCATTTCTCCTCTAATCCTGTCAAAGGACTTCAAGATGTAATAGCCGGTTTTGCTGTTGTAGTCAATCCAGCCTTTATCTAAAAGAAATTGAAGATATTTTAAAGTTGTTTTCCGGCACCTGATCTCTTCTACCAATTCGATAAATAACAGCTCATTATCATCCAGTTTGGCCTTCCCGTTTTTATAAAGGAGTTTTAATGCAATAAATAATTTAAGTTTTCTGCTATATTGATGCTGTTGAGCATCAATGAACATTTGAACTGGAACTGAGATACCTGGCTTCATCCTTTAAATATTAGATCTCTTTCCTTCCCTTATGATTATTAAGGAACTCCTGGATGTCCTTTAGTTTGTAGTAGATCTTACCTTTTACCTGGGCAAATTGAATAAGTCCTTCATCCCTCCAGGTTTGAGCAGTTTTAGGACTAATCTTGAACATTTGAATAAAATCTGCATTGTCCAGAATTATAAACTGTGGATCACGAATTTGATTAATGCGATATTCTCTTAGAAGCTGCTCCACCTTTACCTCAAGAGAATTCATACTTACCAGAAATGGATGCTGAATGTCTTTCATAGTTTTTATTTTAAAAATTAATACTGCAGACAAGGGTTAATTCCCTGAATTACATTGATATAAAGTTCAAAATTAAAAATGGGAGAATAAGAGAAATTTAAATGATTGCTTTTAACAGACTGAAGGATGAAGAATTATTAATTATTCAAAAAATTAAATATTTTGCCTTTTTTTAGATAACTCGTTTTTCGAAAAGTGGTCATTAAAGATTTTGCTCTGAGAATAGTAGGGACGAGGAAACCTATAATAGATTACTAGTTTTACCCATCGAAGAAACTGAAGGGTTGAAAATTTTATTTCCCTCCATACTCAATTTTGGAGCTTAAATTACCCGGTTTATTTCATCTAATTGACACATGCCGATGACAAATGATTCCAATTAAATGAAATTGTTTTTAGATAAGTTAAAGTTTTCTAAAAGGTGTCGAATTCGGTGAGTGTTACAAATGGCCCTTTGGGAGGCCTTGTAAATAAAAGAGTTTAGCGGTTAGTTCGAGTCTCGTCCAGACCGCATAATTGCAAAAGCCTTTCAGAAATGAGAGGCTTTTTTTATTGGCAAATTTTTGCAAAATTGTGAAAACGGCTAAATTATGGATCAAGTATGATTGTTGGGGACTAAGCAAAAATTGTGGTTAATCTAAACAGGAAGAAATTCCTGCTATTTGTTGATCTATTAAAATTTTAGCTTGTCGCATTAATCAAGAGGTTGAGGTTTTAATGTACTTCCAAAAAATTTAAGGACCTGGTTCACTTTGTCTGTCATTAAATTTGGTTTTCCCTGTTCGAGGTCCCTGATAAATCGCAATCCGACCCCAGTAAGATCGGAGATTTCAGACTGTGTCATGTTATTCTCTTTTCGCTGTGTTCGTACAAACTTAGCAATAGGATCATTTCGGTTCCAGTTTTCCATAAGTATACCTTAACGGGTACAATATGTGAATTTATTTGGTGTTTATACCCCTAGAGGCACTGGCGTCCGGTAAACCAAATTAAATCCTACCTTAATACCATGAAAAAAGGGAGTCCTCGTTTTCGACCACAGACTCCCTTTAAAGGTTCCACTTAAAGCGGACATTATGGACAAAATTACAAGAAATTCTGGAATGCCGGTTCTCGGACAGCTGTTATCTTTTATTCCCCGGAACAATTTTAATCGTATTGTTGGTCAGCTAGGTGCGGATCGCTATACAAAACGATTTACCTCCTGGGATCATCTGGTCTGTATGTTGTTTGCTGTTATTGAAAATGTTGGTGGATTACGTGAGTTATGCTCAGGTTTAGCAGCACATAATCAAAGTTTAAAACATTTAGGAATGAGTTCTATGCCATGCAGAAGCACCGTGAGTGATGCTAATATGCGCCGGTGTTCTGACTTGTTTGAAAAAACCTTTATAAGCATATATAAGCAGCACTATCGTTTTTTCTCGGACAGCAGTATACCTAAAAATGAAAAATGGCTCTCTAGGCTATTTTTGGTTGATTCTACAACTGTTACCCTTTTCAAGAATATAATGAAGGCCTGTGGTAATGCTATGGCCAACGGGAGGCGTAAGGGAGGAGTTAAAATACATACTGGAATGTGGCTAAAAGAACAGGTTCCTTCCTTAATAATGATTACTAAGGCAGCGGAAAATGATAAAAATTTTATGCCCCGATTTAAAAAACTTCCTGCACAGATCATTGTAGTTTTTGATAAGGCATACTTAAATTTTGGTTTATTTATTCATTGGAGTAAAAACGATGTCAGTTTTGTAAGCCGACTGCACAAAAGATGCAAAGTAACTTGGGGGAATTATAACCTCTTAACTAAGGAGGATGAGAAATATGGCATATTGGAAGACTGTAGAGCAGAATTAGGGCATAGCCAGCAAAAACAAAAAGTAAAATGCCGCATTATAAAGTTTTATGATCACAAAGATCAACGGGAAATTGAATTTATTACCAATGATATGCAGCTGCCTGCTTGCACAATTGCAGAAATATACAAGCAGCGATGGCAAATTGAGCTTTTATTTAAAAGGCTCAAGCAAAACCTTAAGATCACCAGCTTTATTGGCGATAATGAGAATGCAATACGAATTCAAATCTGGTGTGCACTTATAGCGGATTTACTCGTCCAAATAGCTCGAAAAGGATCGCGACGTTGTAGATTATCATATTCGGTTATCTGTGGGCTATTCAGGCTTCATTTAATGAATTATGTGAGAGTTACAGACTTACTTTTAAAATCAGCAGATCCTAACATTTATCCAAAAAATATACAGCTTGCACCCAATCTTTTTGATCTAGGGCCCCATAAGCCGGAAATCAAAATCGAAGTGATGTAGAATCAAGGTTTATTAAGATTAAAACAAGAAATACTATTTTTACCGGACGCCAGTGCCCCTAGAGGTATAATTAATAAAAATTTATTCATGTTATACCTGAAGAGGTATAGAGAAGGTGGAAAATATCGAGAAATTATAGCTATGTACCTGTCATTGATTGCAACCTGGAATTTTTACAATTTGGATGCATTTTTTAGTAAATTTTTTTAGGGTTTTCCGGGGCCTCTGGAGGATTTTTAGTAAAAACAGGTCGAAGTTGTTATCTTAATTTAATTCCTTTATATATAATAAGTTAAAATTAAAAATTGCCAAAAAAAAACCTCCTGAATAGGAGGATATTTTTTGAGAAAATAATTGAAATTGCATTCCACTTTATTTATCTCTGGGTTGTCCTTGAAAAGTCTTACTTTTTTGATTCAGCAACAGAAACTTTACGGAATTCTTTTAAAAGCTTTTCCAGCTCTAAAGATGATTTTCTTGCTCTGGTCCCTGCTGCTTTATTACCGCTTTCTAATTGAGCATTTGCTTCGGTTTGGAAAGATTCAAAAGTAGACTGGATGTTTTCAATAAGATTTTTCATGATTGTAGATTTAAAGTTTAAAAAGCGAAAATAAAAGAATTAACCGGCCTGGCATTGTTAATTGGACTTTTTTGAAGGTATATTTTTTTTATTTGTTCAAGTTTTGAAGCACGTAAGGCTGAAGCCAAAAGATAATTTTCTGATTCTTCAAAGTTTATGTACAAATGAAAATACGGGGACCCGATATTTTTTCCATGTCCATTTAATACAATCTCTCTTTTTTTAGCTTTGAAAGCTCAGCAAACTTTTTTGTGGTTATTGAGCACGCTGTAGCTCAAAAGTTCAATCCATTTCTCAGTATCTCTTTTTATGCTTTTCTCCCTGAGAGCCCTGCTCATTGATGTTTGGAGGGGAAACAGGAATTTTACGCCCCGCTAAACAAACTAAATATTATTTGGTGAGTAAGTTGAAGAAGTATTATATTTGCCCCCGCTGCCAGATTTTGTGGCATAATGAAAGTTCATTTTTTACGGAAAACCGGATACGTTTTTAATCGATTTCCTTCAGTTAAATTGCTTTTTAGAAAATTGATGTAATCTGAAAATCGTCGAATTCGGTGACAATTATAAATGCCCATTAGTGCAGCCTTTTAAATAAAGAAGTTAGAAATTGGTTAGGGTTACCACCCTGCCGTTTACCCGATCATAACGGGTGCAAAGAAGTTCTAAGAAATTAGCCGTATTCTTTGTAATATATGAAGTTGTGTTGTTTCCCCACTTGTGGGGTTATGTGGTTGAGATACTGATCTAATCAGTGTTGAGCCAATGAGAAGCTTTTTTCCATTAGATTGGAAAGAGGCTTTTTTGTTTTTATATTGATTCTGAATTATTTCCGTATAATTTTAAAGGATCTGAATACCTCCATATTTCCTTTTTTATTTTTATATTTTTCTGCTGATTGGAACAGAGAAAAATTTTGCATTTATAATATAACTTGCTTATATTTAGGTAATTATATCTTTATCCCTACTGAAGATCCCAGTGAAACAACTAAAATCTTACAAGATGAAAAAGTTTTATCTCATCCTGGCAGTAGGATCACTCATGTTTGGTGCCTGCCAAAAAGAAGAACTCCCGGAAGACTCTTCTGTAATTATTGAAGGTGTTTCTGAAAGTGTACAGGAAAGCACAGAACAGGCCGGGGAAGAAGAGGAAGGCCCGGCTGAATATTTCAAAGCTAAAATTAATGGAGATTTATTCGAAGTGGAGGATCCTCAATTAATTAAAGGGACAGTTTATCCCAGTCGCAATACTGGAGTTATAAATTTTGACTTTTCAGCAGATGGAGTGGATACCTCTGGCGAAGAAAACGTCAATATGGGATTCCTTTTTAAGGTTTGCTTTTACGATGGTCCAAATACATATTACACTGGTACTACAGAAACGGTGAGCTGGGCTATGTACTGGACAGATTATGGGTTTTGGGAAAATCACTATGCCTATGGCAATGAACCCGGGATTGTGATTGTAACTAATGCTACAGATACTTTTGTGGAAGGAACATTTGAATTTGAGGCATATAGTAGTGATACAGAAACTACTATTGAGGTAGAGGGGGAATTTGGTATACGCCTCGAGTCAGAGGAGGATTATAACAGTTAGCAGGCTTATTACCGAAAGGTTTTTAAATGGAAATCTGGCTTCCATGGCGAGAACTTCTTTCTGTTACTTCAAAAATTCTTTTGAAACCTCTTAAGACCATCATTAGATGTTTGAAAATAAAAACATACAATCCAATTCAAATTGATGTTTAGGGCAGGAAACTTTTTATTTCCTCCCGCCGTACAATCCTAATAATCCCAAAATAGGCCCGGGCAATAACAGGAGAAATAAATATGCAGGAGGGAAACCTTTGGCCAGTAAGAGATTAAGGAGCAGGATACTCAAAATTGTTATTGCGAAACCAATGGAATTCACAATGGTAAGCGCAGTTCCCCTCCAATTGGCAGGGGAATTCTGGGCGACCAGTGTGGAAAACAGAGGGGAATCGGCTACTACCGTGAATCCCCAGAATACTAGAAATATAAGCAGTACCTCCAATGAATCTTGCAGAAAGAAAAACGGGGAAAGCAGGCAGCATAAACCCGACAGGAAAAGAGCGGTGGCTGCCGACTTTTTAGTGCCGAATTTTCCTGAAAGATAGCCTCCCGCCACACAACCAATCCCGCCGGTGGCAATAATAAGGAAGGACCAGAGTGAAATATCATTTTCCTGGAGCCCATGGTAGCCGTAATAAGCTATGAGGAAGACAGGGGCAAAAGCCCAATAAGCATAGAGTTCCCACATATGGCCAAAATATCCTGAAGCTGCCCGCCGGAAATCTGATATCTTAAATAAATCTCCCAATACTCCAAATCTTATGTTTTGTAATCTTTTCCTGTAGGGGCCGTCTGGCACTATTATAAGGATCAAAGAGCCACCCAGCAGGGAAAGTATGGAGGTGGAGATGATCACGGCCTTCCAGGGGAGGACTATACTTCCTGTGATGAAGCGTAACAAATGTGGAAATGCAGTTCCCAAGACCAGAGCGCCCACCAGGAAGCCAAGGGACTTTCCAAGGCCTTTTTCAAAATGATCTGCAGCGATCTTCATTCCTACGGGATAAATGCCAGCCAGGGAAAACCCTGTAAGAAATCTAAGGAAACCAAGGGTTTCAAAACTGTTGTTTTCCAATGCCGTTCCCAGGTTCAAAAAACCTCCAGCCAGTGCACAAAAGAAAAAAACCCTTGAGGGTGAAAACCTGTCGGCAACGCTTAAAACTGCAAAGAACAGGGTGCCGGCAATAAACCCCAACTGCACTGCTGCCGTGATATAACCAAGAACAGTGAGGGGAAGGTTTAAAGATAGAATAAGATCATTTAAAACCGCATTGCCTGCAAACCACAGCGAGGTGCAGCAAAATTGAGCAAAAACTATAACCGGTAAAATATAGGCGCGTCCCGCCATAATAATTTTTAGATCCTCCTGCTAAATAAAGCATTTTTTAATTAGCAGGGAAGTATGGCAAGCCTGCTTTCCTGCAGGCTTGCCATTCAAGTATTTCAAAATCGATTTTTAAGGGTTAAAACCCTGTTATTTAAACCTTCTTTAACGCACTTCCTGCACATTAATTTGGATATTAGTTTTGAACCATAAAAAAACTAATGATGGATAAGCAAGATTTAAAAGAAGCTGCAAAGAATGCAGGGAAGTTATGGGTAGCCAAAAAGGGGTTTCAATGGACAACCAGTATACTTAAGGTTGGGATCGTTATAGGTGCCGGATATTTAGGATATAAGTACTTTCGTGAAAATGAGGATGAAATTAGAAAAAGACTTTCCCTTTGATCCTGTTTAACGTAATTTAAAGCAAAAATACAAAGCTTTTTTCCTTAATTGGGAAAAAGCTTTTTTTATAACCGCTAATTATATATTTATTATTACTATAATTACATTTGAGACAGGCCTTCCCGGCTTTTCCCGTAGAATGACCTGGTAACCATTAAAATTATATTAGAAATAGGAAAGGTTTAACTATTTGTTATAAAAGTCATTTTTACCTTTATGCCATGAAAAAGAAAGAGATTTTTATAGTTGAGGATGATGATGGTATAAGGGAGCTTATAGAATACCTTTTGATAAGTCAGGATTACAAGGTGCAAACCTTTCCAAATGCTGAAAGGTTTAAACAAACCATAGACTCCCGCTCGCCAGACCTTATTCTTCTGGATGTTATGTTGCCAGATGGTAATGGGCTGGAGATTTGTGAATGCCTGGGAGAAAAGGAGAGAACCCACAATATTCCTGTTTTGTTAATGTCTGCACACGCACAGGTTGATACCCAAAAAACGGCCAATGCGAGGGATTTTATTGCCAAGCCTTTTGATATAGAAGATTTTCTTCACAGGATAGAGAAACATGTAAAAGACCATCCTGCGGCTTGATGTTCACGTTAACCGGGGAGAGTGTGGTTGTGGCGTATCATTAATGACTAATTCAAACCTAAAAATAAGGTCCTTTACCTCAGCCGACCTTGACCGGGTCATGGAGCTGCTGCGGTTAAATACTCCTCAATATTTTAATGCAAGCGAGGAGAAAGACCTGCAGGAATATCTAACCAACAAAACTGAAGAATATTTTGTGGCAGAGCATGACAATGTAGTCATTGGAGCAGGGGGAATAAACTATTTTCCGGCAGAAAAAACAGCACGTATTTCCTGGGATATCATACATCCTTCACATCAACGAAAGGGTATTGGAAAGCAATTGCTCCTTTACAGGCTTAAAATACTAACCTCGCACCCCTCTGTCCATAAGATAATAGTTAGGACAACACCTCTTGTTGCCGGTTTCTATGAGATTTTAGGTTTTACAAGTACCACTTTGGAAAAAGATTACTGGGCACAAGACCTTGATCTTCAGGTCATGGAAATGAATAATCCCGCCTTGTAGCTGGGGAGTTTGTAAAGGAAAGTCAGGATTTACGACTACTACAGCGTATATCTATGAACTTCAGTGATCTCCAATTTACAATCTGGAAGTTCTATTCTTAAAGCCTTGAAAACTATGTCTGTAGACCTTAAAAAGATACCTTACTCAATTTTGGAACTTGCCACTGTTTCGGCAGGATCAAATCCTTCAGCAACATTTAAAAATAGCCTGCACCTGGCACAAAAAGCAGAAGAACTGGGATACACCCGTTTCTGGCTTGCAGAGCATCATAATATGGTGAGTATTGCAAGTTCTGCCACTGCCGTTCTCATTGGACATATCGCAGGAGGTACTAAGACCATTAAAGTGGGCTCTGGAGGAATAATGTTACCTAACCATTCCCCATTAATAGTTTCTGAACAATTTGGTACCCTGGGTTCGCTTTACCCGGGGCGTATCGATCTGGGATTGGGCAGGGCCCCGGGAACAGACCAGGTGACTGCCCACGCCATACGAAGTGACAGGATGCAGGCGGTGTATAAATTTCCAGATGAGGTACAACAGATACAGCAATATTTTTCTCCCTCCAATAGCACCGCAAAGGTAAGAGCTACGGTGGCTGAAGGGGTGGATGTTCCAATCTACATACTTGGTTCCAGTACAGACAGTGCCCACCTTGCAGCAAAACTGGGCCTTCCCTATGCCTTTGCCAGCCATTTTGCACCTGCACAACTTTTTGAGGCACTTAATATATACTATAATAATTTTCAACCTTCAGCCCAGCTTAAAGAACCTTATACAATGGCCTGTATCAATGTGATAGCAGCGCCAACAAATGAAGAGGCACTAAGGATCTCCACGTCGCTAATAAGAATGATGCTGGGAGTGATGACGGGAAAAATAGATTATATGCAACCTCCTACGGAATACACTGCCGACTTAAAAGCCCTGGCTGAAAATCCTGCTTTTGAACGAATGCTAAAGTTTTCCTTTGTGGGTGACAAGGAAAAGGTTAAGCAATCTACTATGGATTTTATCGAAAAAACCGGGGTAAATGAAGTGGTGACGGTATCACATATCTATGATCATAATGACAGGCTAAGGTCCTTCGAGATATTTTCTGAAATTATGAAAGGTCAATAGATCATTTGGACCATAATTAAACTGATCAAAACGAAAAAGCCCGTTCCTGGAGGTTCGGGCTTTTTCTACCATTAATCAATCATCATCTTCCTCTTTCATATTCAAGGGAGGGCCCGTCACAGGCATTCCAGGTGCTCCTCATTTTAAGGTCCCTGTAGATGAACAGGTATTCCTTAAGAGAAGCAGGATTGCAGGCCCCTATAATTTCATTGTTTGTTTGATAGGTAAACTCTAACGCCAGCTCAAGTTCAGGGTCATTCTGGACATCCTGTGAATTTTCATCGATCCTGTATGTGCCTTCAGCCGTTAAAACTTCAGTCTCAGTTTCCCTTGTTTTAATAAAAGTGCCGTCCCGGTTAAGCAAATATTTTTCCTGCCAATGCATCTCTTCCCCGGTGGTTTCAGAATTCACGAGGTTCGTACTCATTCTTACCAGCACCCATTCCCCGGTTACAGAGAATGGACTTTCTTCCTTTCCCGTTTCTGTAGAACAGGAGAGGAAAAGGGAGAAAAGTGTTAGGAAGAGAAATGCATTTTTCAAATGACAGGAGTTTTTAGATTAAAGGAAACAGGTGTTAAAATTTAAAGCTTAGACCGGAATAAACCCCAAAAATATAAGGGCTAAGGCCGGCACTGTTATTATAGGTGTTGAGTTGATATTTAAAAATTGGTTCCAGGTTGAGCTGAAATTGCTGTGATATGTTATAATTGACCCCTAAACCAATATTTGTACTAAAACTCACATTGTTAAGGTTATTCGCCTGCCCAAGCTCTGTAGTTGCCATTGGGGAGGTGTGGGAGATCATATTCTCATCCAGGAAGAAAGTACTGGCGCCACCAATTAGATTGATCCCAATTTTACTTTCCAGGAGTGCAAACTCCATCTCCAAAGGAACTTCAATGAAACCAAGGCTCTGGTTAAGGTATCCGCTGCTGGCATCAGATCTTACGATCATAGTGGAAGCTGTGCTATAATTAATATCTGGGTTTGTAAGTGCCTGGCTTTGGGCTGCCGCCATATATCCTACACCATTGGTGTTGTGGCTAAGGTTTACTTTACTTACCCCCGTGCGTACCTTTACACGGGGTGTCACCTGGTAGGCCACATTAACTCCATAGGCCATAGTTAATTCCCCGGCAGAACTGTTGGAGCCAAATTGGGCATCCAGGGCATTGCCTTTACCCAGGTTGTCAAAATACACGGCTGCAGCGGTAGGTCTCACACTAAAGCGCTTTGACATTCCTGTTGCTTCTGCTATTTCTTCCATTTCTTCCTTACCGGGCAAACTGGCAATTTCTATCTCCCCGGCTCCCTTATTTTCCTTGTTTTCTTTTTTTTCTTCGGAAATAGCCGTTATGGCAGAATCTGCTTCTAAAATTGACTTATCTGTCCCTGCAGGAGTTATTATTAATGGATTTGCTTTTAAGTAATTCGGAAATGAATAGGTTAATTCTGTTGTTCCCGGTTCTGTAGATTCTTCAAATATAGTTTCGTTAAAAATGCCGGCAAAATAGCTTCCTATGTTATGTACTGCCTCTCCCGAAGGGGAAGCGGTATTGTTAACTGCCAGGCCGGTATTCATTTTCAAGGCCTCAAGAATAATTGAAGACCTAAGCATGGATTCCCTAAAAGTAGGAGAAACAGTCCTTAGTTCTGGTCTATTTGGCTGATGATCAAAACCTACCAATTTCACATCTGGATTGGTGGTGTTGCCGGTAAATGCCTGGTACAGGGTGAACAGCAGGGCAAGTGCTGCCGCAGTACCTGCAACTTCGTACCAGAAAGGAAGGATCCTCCTTCTCTTCTTTTGTGGCAAAGCTGCAAGAATGTTCTCCCATGACTCTTGCGGGGGAGTTGTTTCTACATCCCTGAACCTCTCGCGGTAAATGTCGTCTATCTTCTTTTTCATAATCCTTTTACCGATTTTCTTTGCTGGTGTGCCTCGATTTGTTCTTTTAATTTTAATCTTGCACGGGCCAGATTTGATTTGGAGGTGCCCTCTGTTATATTAAGCAGTTTGGCTATTTCCTTATGTGTAAATCCGTCCATTGAATAAAGGTTAAAGACCAGCCTGTAACGCTCCGGCAGCTCCCTTATGATCTGCATAAGAAAATCTGAGGAAACGATCTCATCATCTATTTCTACTTCCGGGTCCTCCAGTTGTTCCTCATAAATGGTGAGGTGAAAATCCTTTTTTTCATACTTCTTGATCGCCGTATTGATTATTATACGGGTCATCCATCCTTCAAAAGTTCCCCTCCCGTTAAATTGATCAATGTTCTGGAATATTTTGATGAAGCCATCCTGCAGGGTATCCCTCGCCTGCTCATAGTCTGTCGAATATTTTAGGCATAGGGTAAAGAACTTCCCGGCGTAGGTGTTGTAAAGTTCCTCCTGCGCCTTCCTGTCCTGTTTTTTACATTGAGCTATGAGCTTTTTTAAACCCACAGGATGTCTCTTTTTTTCATATTCCTTTACGCTATTTTAGCAGGTCTTAATTACCAAGGGGATTAATCTGCATTTGGAAATCCGGATTCCTCTACAGGTACTTCCACAACAGTGTATTGGTTCTCCATATTATCATCTACCCCGCTCCAAAGATAAAACGTATATGGCTCATCCTCATCGATTAAAATAGAAAAGGATGCTTCTTTTTCCAGGTCATTACTTTCCCTGTTGCACTCTGTTTGATTGGCGTCATAGCTTCCAATCCCCACTACATAAATATCCCTTCTTTGGGCTCCGCTGTCATTTCCTCTTTTTACCTCAAGTCCGGCAGCGGTATGGCAGGCAGAAGGTAGCAGGTAGGTGATGTCTACCTTATAAGTTTTTCCTTTTTCAAAGAATTCCGGGAGGTTTTCACCGGTTACCTCGGCAAATTGATAGGCAATACGAGGGCCATCATCATCGATACTGCAGCTTGACAAGGTTAAAATGGCAACGAATAATAAAGCAAATTTTTTCATAGGTGTTAAAAATGAATTGTTCTTTTCTTATATGACCGGCATGTGAGGAAATGGTTGCGTATACTGTGGAAGAATTTTCAGGAAAATGTGTTTATTCCCCAGGTTAGTGAATTATGGTAATGAAATATTAAGCTGGAATCACCCAAATGACGGGGACTTCCCGAACTTTAAAATGCTTCTTTCTCTTTGGCAAAGTTCTTGAACTCCTGTATGACTAATAACAAAAAAACTTGAATATGTTTAACTCAAAAAAAATTGCTGCTTTCTTTTTATTCTTTACAATAATAGGTAGCTCCGCAATATTTGCCCAAACCCAGCAACAACTGCCACAACAGCAGCAACAACCTGAAAAGGTTGAAGTAAGCCAAGCTGAACTTGAAAAGTTTGCCAATGCGTTCCAGGCAATTACTGCTATAGGACAACAGGCCCAGCAGGAAATGGCAGGTGTGGTTGAGGAAAAAGGTATGGCCATCCAGAGATTTAATGAAGTACACCAGGCTACTCTTGACCCACAGGCTGAAGTAACTGTTACTGCTGAAGAAAAAGAACAGCACAAGGAGATCATTACTGCGCTTGAGTCTATGCAGGTGGAATTCCAGGGAGAAATGACCAAAGTTATTACTGAAGTTGGTCTAACTCCTGAAAGATATGAGCAAATCGCTATGGGACTTCAATACGATGAAGAATTGCAAACCAGGTTAAGAGCCGTTTTACAAAGCTAATTACTACCCCCGGAAATTAAAAAGGTGACCTCGCGTCACCTTTTTTTGTTTTAGGTATTGCCGATGTCTGGCTCTTATTTTTTTCTGAATAAACTTCCAATTGTTTTCCCAATTTCATCCAGCCTCTCAATGGGTTCCATAAGCGATGGGTTGGTAAGATCTATTCCCCTTGGGTCGGCAACCCCTGCCTGGATGGGGAATACCAGTATAAAGCTGTTCCTCTGGAAATAGTTGTTGAGGTAGTCTGGGATATTGGCCATGTTCTTTTGATAGGAAAGCTTGTCCTTCCTGCTCATAATAATAAAGAGGTTATCATCTTTATCAATTTCCCTTGATAAGATTAAAAAGTCATTCCATTGACTAAATTCCCTGAATTCACATTCAATAGGATGCTTTTCCTGTACTTTCTTTATATAATCCAGGGTTTCGGCTGTAGCATAAAACACCAGTTTAGCCCCTGTATTTCGTGCGAGGTTCCATAATTTGACCAGCCAGAAAGGAAATCCTGTTTCTTTTTCGGCTTTTGCAGGGACAACTACCAGTTGTCTTTTGATCGTGGCAATGGGCTGTGCCGCCTTATAGATCAAGGTGGTGGTGTTACATTTTGTGAGTAAGCCTTCCGTAAGATCTCCCAGGAAGGAGTCTGAGATGCCAGACTGTTGATGCAAGCCCAGGATTAGATCTGTTATTCCCTTTTCTCTTACCACACTGGTGATCCCGTTCACTATATCAATATCATACCGCAGGAGTTCGTGAATGAAATTATCTGTGGCAGAAGCAGTCACCGAAGCCTGATTGAGTAATTTCCCGGCTTTTTTAACGGCAGGCTCATCCACAGTCGCATTATTTATGATCGTAAGAGCATACAGGCCCTCCACATTGCGTTTGGATTTCAATATTAGCCCCAGATTGATAAGTTCATCTGTGGTTTCGCTATTGCTAATTGGAATAAGGATCCTTTCCCGGGTTTCAGCGTCGCCCGGCTCGGTAGAGGAAGCATCTGCCAGGGATTGTTTTTTGGCCGCCTTTTGTGCCACAAAGGAGGAAATGGTACAGGTTATAAGGATCATTAGGATAGTGCCGTTCAGGACACTTTCATTTAACAAACGTACGGGTTCTCCATCTACAGTCTCACCTAAGATAATATTGTAACCTACCAATACAGCCGCCAGGGTGGCGGCGGCCTGTGCGTTGCTCAATCCAAAGATGAGTGCGCGTTCTGTAGACGTAAAATTATAGGTTTTTTGGGTTAACCAGGCAGCAAGATATTTGGCAGAGGTTGCAATGATTGTCATTATAGCCGCAACCTTCAGGGTTTCCAGGTCCTGAAAAAACACCCTGTAATCTATAAGCATTCCTACCCCTATAAGAAAAAATGGGATAAAGATCGCGTTTCCTACAAATTCTATCCTGTTCATTAAAGGCGAGGTGTGGGGTATCAACCTGTTCATTGCAAGGCCTGCAAGAAAAGCTCCAATGATGGCTTCTATTCCTGCCAGCTCTGCCAGCACAGCTCCTGAGAATACCATCACCAGTACAAATATGTACTGGGAAACATTATCCTCAAATCTTTTGAAGAACCATCTACCTATGATTGGAAAGAGAAACATTACTATAAGTCCAAAAATGATAAGGGAGATGGTGAGCCTCACCCAAAATTCTGTATTCACTTCCCCTGTGGTCATCCCAACGATCACGGCAAGAACAAGTAATGCCAGTGTATCGGTGATCATGGTGCCTCCAACAGTAATGTTAACGGCCCTGTTCTTCGCTACTCCCATTTTACTCACCAGTGGATATGCGATAAGGGTATGGGACGCAAACATACTGGCAAGCAGCACCGAGGTATAGATCGAAAAGTTAAGGATATAGAGTCCCCCCAGGATTCCCAGAGTCATGGGGATCAAAAAGGTGAACATGCCAAAGACTATACTCTTTTTGGAATTCTTTTTAAAATCGGCCATATCTATCTCAAGGCCTGCCAGGAACATAATGTAAAGCAAACCTGCTGTTCCTGAAAGTATGATACTGCTGTCCCGCTCCATAAGGTAAAACCCATGAGGTCCCACAATGGCACCTGCGATGATCATTCCCAATAAAGGCGGGATCTTTATCCTGTTCAGAAGCAAAGGGGCAATGAGGATGATCACCAAAATGAGGAGAAATTTCAGCACCGGATTGGCTAGAGGCAAACTGGCATCAAATGCGCTTAAAAATATCATAATCAGAAATTTTAAAGTCGGAAATTTGAGGCCTCCGTAGCTGCAAATAACGAAAAAATTTTCAGTATATTTTTCTTGACTTAACTATCGCATCAATAGATAAATATGAGTGCCTGAAATAAAGATTATGAAAATTCCCTGGATACAATTAAAAGCAGTTCCCTTATTTATAACAATGTTGATCTTTCTTACCGGTTGTAAGGATGGAACCACCCTAACGGGGGGAGATAGAGATGCCACAGAGAAAAAAGAAAAAGAGGCGGAGGCGCCGGAAGAAGAAGGAGGAGAACCCATAGTGCTAAATATTGAGGAAGCGACAATATCGAATCCTCACTACAGGATTGAACAATGGACAGGCAAACAAATGCAAATGGTCTTAATGGCGGTAAAACCGGGAGAGGAAATAGATCTCGAAGTTCATGAAGGTCACGACCAGTTCATCAGGATCGAGCAGGGAGAGGCTCGTGTACTAATGGGAAAAACTGAAGATGATCTTTCCTTTGATGAAACGGTCACAGATGACTGGGCAATATTCATTCCCGCGGGGTATTATCATAATGTAAAAAATACAGGCAGCGAGGACCTAAAGGTCTATACTATATATGCACCAAAGGAACACGAGAAAGGAGCGCTTCAACGTACGTATGAAGCAGCAAGGGAAACGCATGAAAAAGGACGTTGAGCTTATCTCAAGTAACACAATTGATAAAAAAAAAGGGAAGCAATTTTTAGAATGCTTCCCTTTTTATAGATAGTGCTGTTATACCACTATTTTTTTATCTCCCGGGATACCGGGATTATTATTCTCGATATCATCTATATGAGTAATATCAGCTTTTTTTCTTTTATTCTTATTTATAAGGCTGTAAGCAAGATAACCCGCACCGGCAACTGCACCCACACCAAGACCTATAAGTCCTGTACGTTTATTTAAAACGGCCTTACCGGCTTTTAATGCAACCTTTCCTTTTAAATACTTCTTTCCTAAATTGATTATTGAACTCGTATCCATAATATAGTTTTTTAGTTGAATGTTAGAAAAATACTCCAACCAGGGCCCTGCTGATATTTACCACCACTTCCTGGCAGCTGCAGCATGCTTACGGTAATTTTTTTTTTAAAATTTCCTTCCCTTTTCCACGTCGAGGTATTAAGAAATCGGGGCTTTCCCAATTTAAACTTCAATACAATATCGAGGTTTTATAAGTGCCCTAACGTTAAGGAGTTTTGAAATAACACAGTTTTAACGTCTTTCTAAGAGGCTTTTATCCCTGGCGGTTGAGCCGGTTTTCGGAATAGACTTCTGTGGCAGAATTTACTTCGGCCCCCAGGAGGATGATGAAACTGGTGAGGAAAAGCCACAATAATAATATCACTACTGCTGAGATGGACCCATACATCTCCCCATAATTTCCGAAGTTACTTACGTAAAAAGAGAAGCCCAGGGAGGCTATAAGCCATAAGACCGTAGCCAAAGAAGCTCCCACCAGCACCCACTTGAATTTAGGGGTGCGCCTGTCTGGTGCATACCTGTAAATGAGACTTATTACAAGAATTACAATACCAGCCAGGAGAGGCCACCTCAACCAGCTAACCAGGCCTTCAATATTTGCGGGTAAGCCAAATGTATTTACTATAGCAGGAAAGATCACGATCAAAGCTAAACTTAAAAGCAAAGTGATTATAGCGCCTAAAGTAAATAAGAGAGTAATTGCATTTTGCTTGATAAATCCCCGGTTGTTTTTAGTTTCATAAGCTATATCAATTCCTTTAAAAAGAGATTTTGTGCCTGCATTGGCACTCCATAAACTTATAAGTATACCAAGTGCCGTTCCCCAGCCCAGTGCACTGCCAGAGGTGGAGATCAAATTCTCAACCCGGTCCTTAATTATGGAAAATGCCTCCTCTGGCATCATGCCCGAGAGTTGGGATATTTGCCTTTCAGCCTGCTCTGGATCTACAGCCAGCCCGTAAATACTCAATAGTGCCATCAAGGCCGGGAAGATGGCCAAAAATGCATAAAAAGCCACACCTGCTGCAACGATCGTTAGATTATCTTCTTCTATGCGGTCTTTTACCCTTATTAAAATTTGTTTCCAGCCGGAGGTTTTGATTTTCTTGGGTGATTTTAACACCTTCGTTTTTTTCATTTTTCTCTCTGCCTTCATTTCAAAGCTTTTTAATCGGTTTTGGTTTTATTAGTTGTGGGGGTTGATAGTTTACGTTTAAGGGGATATTCCTAAAGATGCGAAAGGAAAATTAAAGTATAAGCCTTAAGCCACTTCCTTTTCTATAGCAAGGAAATGGGAGATATTTCTGTTTGCATCTGTCAAAGGAATTATTGTGATCTCACATTTATATTGTTCTTTGGTTTTCCTATAATTTACAACAATTTCTGTAAACACTTCTTTATCCAGTAATTTCTGGCGTATCCTATTTCGGTTTTCTTCTTTTGTATCCTTGCCCTGCAGGAATCTGGGTGTTTTTCCAAGTGCAAAACCTGCCGTATAGCCGGTCATTTTTGAGAACCCTTTGTTCACCCATTGGATTTTTTGGGCGAGATTGGTTAAAACAAGGGCATCATAGGAGGTGTTTAGAATAATACCGGGATCGATTTGATTGTTGAAACCGGGGGCAAAATCCAGGATGTCCTGCAGGTCCTTTTTCCTCCTCCCCAGTTCCACCTCAGCCTGAAAGCTTGCAGCATAAAGGTCTAACCCCAATAGTGGAGAAGCGTGGTTTAAGGGTTGTATGCGTAATTTGAGGTTCTCATATTCCGTATGGGATCTGGCCTCAAGGTAAAGATCAAGGCACATCATGTTGCTAAGGTTATCTTTAAAATCACTCATAGATCCTGTTCTAATTAATTAATAAAAAAATGGAAAAGCCTCTAACCTCCTTTTGAAAGATGCCTTTGGAATCAAACATTTCCTGTTTCTTGTATAAATATAGCAGCTACAGGTGAGGATTTTTAAAATTTAATATGTTTTATGATTTGTGGGACTGAGGAAGCAACCAGGATTACCCCTTCTTTTCCGGGGGATTAGGATATTCTTTTCTTTTGGCGAAATAATCTATGATGGAGGGCGCGGTGAGCCCATGTATAACAATGGAAATGAGGATCACATAAGCTGTAATGCCGTATAGCTCATTTTTATTTTCAAAATTATCATATTGCATAAATGCCCAGGCCAGGTAAAAAACCGAGCCTATTCCCCGTATTCCCAAAAAGCCCACCGCGAGTTTCGATCTTTTGGGATCGTTAACCCCTATCAGGGAAATATAACCGGCCAAAGGCCTTATGATAAGAATAAACCCAAAAGCGAACAAAATACCTTTCCAGTTTGTAAGAGTGAGGATACCGTTAAGTAAGGAACCACCGAATAGAATGATCCAAACCGTGAGCAGGAGCCTCTCAATTTCGTGAATGAAATCGTGCATCTTCTTTTTGTAGTCCCCGCTTATTTTCTCATAGTATCTCAGGGTTAATCCCACAAAGAAAACTGCTAAAAATCCGTATCCATGTAGTAATTCTGTTAAACCATAACTCATAAAAGTAAGGGAGAGGGATACAAAGCCATCAAATGTTTTGACTCCGGTCACAATGTGCAGCCTGTCGAGTAAGTAACCAATAATTCTTCCAATAATTATTCCCAGGATAATTCCAATAACTACTTTAAGCAATAGCTTATCCCAAAACCAGTCAGAAAAATTAAGGGCTGCCCAACCTCCCGCTTGTGCTACCATGACTGCCAGGTAGGTAAAGGGAAATGCCATCCCATCATTCAAACCAGCCTCTGTTGTAAGGGTGAAGCGCCTTTTATCCTCCGGCTCCTTTTCCCGGGTGGGTTCATCAAGTTGGACTTCTGCTGCCAGCACCGGGTCTGTAGGTGCCAGAATAGCAGCCAAAAGGAGGGAGGATGGAACGCTTAGAGCCAGGAAATATACTCCAAGAAAATATGCAGCAGCCATTGTAATTGGCATAGCGATAAACACTAACAATAATGGTCTTTTCCAGGCGCTAAAGGAAAAAACACTTCCTATTTTAAGGCCTGCGCCCATTAAAGCTATGATTACAATTGCTTCAGAAAAATACATTAGCCCCTGGTCATTCCACAAGGGATCGGGCCATTGTAAGGGGGTGCCAATATAAAAAAGTAGAAAACCTATGAATAAAAGGATGATGGGGAAGCTTACTTTGATCCTTTTTGAAATAGATGGAAGCCATGCCATCACAAGGGTTGCAAATCCAATCGCTGCTAATACCAGGTAGTGGTCTTCCATAGAATGTTAAAATTAGTATGAGGGTTTGTATTATGAAAAGTTCAAACATTGTAAAACCTTTAAGAGGCAAGATGCTTGACCCGGGCAAGTTTACTATTTTGTGTATCTTTAAAAGAAGGAAGATTTTAGTAGCTGATATTAATCATATCTTGCTGAAAAAGAGAGTTATAACTTTGCGTATATAAAACACCAACAATGAAAGAGTTAAAGTTTTTATTGGCTGGCATAATCATTCTGGTTTTTACCAATGCAGGCCTTGCCCAGGAGAGATGGACAGCAGAATTCAGGCCCGGAGTAAATTTTCCTATAGATAAAGTGGCAGGGATTGAAGTGAAAACCGGTTTTGGTTTTGAAGCTGCTTTATCCTATGAAATCATCCCACACCTGGAAGCTTACGCGGGCTGGAGCTGGAATAAGTTTGGAGGAGATAGTGGATTTGGGCCTTCCAATCTTGATGTGGAAGAAACGGGCTATACTTTTGGCTTTCAATTCATACATCCTATTGCTAACTCATCCCTCTCCTATTCTTTGAGAGGTGGGGCCGTATATAATCATCTGGAGTTTGAGGATCAGGGAGGCAATACGATAGTGGACTCCGGTCACGGCTTTGGCTGGCAGGTAGGAGGAGGCCTGGATTGGGAAATAGGAAATAATTTTCACCTGCGTCCCGGGATTCGCTACAGGTCTCTTACAAGACAACTTGAAATGGAAATAGGAAATCTTGAAGCCAAACTCAATTACCTTTCATTTGGTTTGGGTCTGGCCAAACGTTTTTAATTTAATCCTCCTAAAATTAATGCAATGAGGACGCCGGGGATCATTTTTATACTTTCCCTTTTAATCATTCTTGCCGCAATAGGCAATGCTATTCCTGCAATTTTAAATGCCTTTCCTCCACAACCCTGGAGTTTTCAAAATATATATGGAGATGCCATTGAGATATATGGAAGTGGCACCTATAGGAATGACAGTGTTTTTTCTGCCCTGGGATTTCTTTCTCAGGATATAATAATGTTGTTTCTGGTTATTCCGTTATTGATCCTGTGTATGGTTTTATATCTAAAGCGAAAGGAAAAAGCTGCCGGCCCGGGTTTGATGGCTTTGATAGGATTTATTCTGTATGCTTATAGTTCACTTTCACTTTCAGCTTATTATAACCACTACTTCCTCCTTTATATTCTGGCCTTTTCGGCTTCTTTTTATACTCTTATTTTGCTTTTCGGTGAAGTGCAGCTTTCGGTGGCAATCGTAAAAAAGTTACCTAATAAATTTCCGGGAATTTTTCTAATAGTCAGCGGTGTAATCACCCTGATTATTTGGGGGGTACCTCTTATTTTGGCAGTTTTTGATGGGCTGGTTCCGGGGCTTGTTTTTCATTATACCACTTTGGTCACCCATGCACTGGACCTGGCAATAATTGTTCCCGCTTCTATAGTGGGAGGAATTCTAATACTTAAAAGAAATGCTGTTGGCTATAAGATCGCTTTTCCCTTGTTGGGAATTATAATTTTTCTGCTACCGGTGATCCTTCTCTCCAGTTATTTACAATATAAGCAGGGAGTGATCTTTTCACCTGCGGAAGTAGCAGGGCCCATAACCGGATTTTTATTATTAGGTCTCCTGGGAATATGGATAATGATCAAAATCCTCCGAATTCTGAAGAAAAATGACCTAAAAAATCTATCCTCATGAAGATCCTTTTCAGTATTATACTCTTGCTTCACGGCCTTCTTCATTTTATAGGCTTTGCTAAGGCTTATAAGCTAGCTTCCCTTCCACAATTAGAGCTTTCTGTTTCTAGATCGTTGGGAACCCTGTGGCTCATTGCAGGAATTATTTTTTTACTGGCTTTGGTGCTTTTTATACTTGATAAAAAGTTCTGGCCTTTCTTTGCCCTGGCAGGGGTACTGATATCTCAAAGCTTAATAATTATTTCCTGGCAGGATACGAAATTTGGAACAATCCTGAATATTATTATCCTGCTGATGAGCATTCCTGCACTGGGAAATTTTCATTTTAAGGATATGCTGAAAAATGAAAAGGAAGCTTTCCGGCAGGAACTTAAGGAACCGGCTAAACAAGTAATCACGCATGAAAATTTAAAATCTCTTCCGCCGGCCGTGGGTAAATGGCTGGAAACCTCTGGAGTAGTAGGGAAACCTAAAATTTCCTATGGCTATTTGATACAGAGAGGGGAGATGCGGACCAGCCCCGATGGAAATTGGATGGCGTTTGAAGCAAAACAGCTGGTAAATTTAGAAAACCCTTACTTCATCTGGAATACTGAAGTTGAAATGGCACCCTTCATTACCCTGCATGGCAGGGATAAATTGATGAATGGGGAAGGAGAGATGTTAATAAAACTTCTTTCTCTGGTACCGGTGGTGGATGAAGGCCCCGGAGAAAAGATGAATACCGGTGCTATGCTACGATACCTTGGAGAGATATGCTGGTTTCCCTCCGCAGCTTTAAGTGAACACATCACCTGGGAAGAAACAGGCAGATACACGGCAATGGCAACTTTAAGAATTGGTGAAACAGAAGTTTCCGGAGAATTTACTTTTAATGGTGCCGGGGATATGGAGTCCTTTGAAGCGTTGAGGTATTATGGAGGAGGGGAAGAGGCCAAACAGGAGAAATGGTATATTAAAGCGGTGGCGTACCGGGAGTTTTCCGGGTACCGGATCCCCGCGAAATGTGCGGTTACCTGGAAGCTTCCGGAAGGCGACTTCAATTGGCTTAATCTCGAGATCACTTCCATTGAATACAATCAGCTGCCGGGGCAGGAATAAGGCGCAGGTTTAAAACCTAAGAGCCGTTCACTTCTACCTTTAGTTCCCTGAACAATTTTTCAGCATTCTCACGGGTAAGAAGTTCAGTTCCGGGAGATTTTATGGTTGCGCTACCGCAGGCTATTCCAAATAACACTGCATCCTCAATGTCATTCCCTCTGGAGAGGCTGCACACCATGCCGGCCACCATACTGTCCCCTGCGCCTATGGAACTTATGAAATCCACCTTGGGAGCGGGAAATTCAACTATCTTGTTTTGTGTTGCCATGATAGCTCCATCGGGTCCTAGAGAAAGCACTATCACTTCCACATTATAATTATCGAGGACTTCCTGCAATAATTTCTTTTGCTCCTCCCGGTTTCCGGCTTCTTTTCCCGTTAGATCTGAAAGTTCATCTTTATTGGGTTTTATGAGATAGGCACCAACATTGAGGACCTCTCTTAGTGCTTCTCCGGAAGTATCAATGATAAATTTCAGGTTCTTCTCTGCAGCCACTTTGGCTACCTGTGTATAATAATCTTCCGGTGCCCCAGGTGGCAAACTTCCACTGGCAACAAGAAATTCAGAACCTTTAGAACCTCTTATCTTTTCCAGCAATTCCTCATATTCCTCCTCCTGCAGTTCCGCACCGGGAAATCCGAATCTGTAGAGATCTCCGCTGGAGGTTTCACTTACGGCAAAGTTCTGCCGCAGGTCATTTTTCACCTCCAGCGCATCCTGGTGGATGTCTTCCCCGTCCAGTAAGGAACCAAAAATCCCGCCGGTGTATCCGCCGCGGGTGTAGATGGTATGGGCATCTGTTCCCAGTCTCTTCAACACCCGGGAAACATTTACCCCGCCACCACCGGGATCTTTAGTGGAAGCTGCACAGCGTAATTTTTTTTCCGGTTCCAGCTTGTCTACCGTTGTATAAACATCCAATGCGGGATTAACGGTTAAGGTGATGATCTTGTCCATTCTGAATGAAATTTCTGTTCTTCCTTAAATGTAATCCTTCTCCTCTTAATGTCCATATTTAAGAGGTGGTTTGGAATTAATTTAACACCGTTGGAAAAAGATAAGCCACGAATGCACGAATGTTTTTCTAATGCTCCTGAAAACCCTGAACCTTAAAGGGGTATTAAACCCCTGAGGTTTCTTCGAAGACTCATTTGGGAAATAAACCTATGGGTGAAATTTTCCCCGCTCGTCCTTCCAATTAGATGAGATTTAATTAGAGAAGCTTGGTTTTAGCGGGAAATGCGTTTTTGTATTAGTAATATTGTCCCGTAGGGACATACTATTGGTAGAAAAAATTTGTAAAAGAAATCTTTGTGCCTTTAGGTATAAAATATATGAGTAACATTTATATGCCGTACCTAAAGGCATGGTGGGAATGTTGCATTATCGATTCTACCCATATTTAGTCCCTGACAGGACTGATTATTTTTCTCGGGTAAATCGATGGATGAGCGCAAGAAAACATCTCAGTGGGAGGTGAGGTGCGATGTAAACCTCTGTATAGACCTGCCAGGTTTCTTCTTTGCAAGTTTTATAGTTAAATAAGAGGACCGTACTCTCATTGAAGATCCAACCTGGTAGGTCTTCCTCGCTGTGAAAAGCTCTTCTCATTTGAAATGTTAAACCTCACAGATTTAGCAAACCTGTGAGGTTTCTTACGAAAACCAATTTAGAAAGAAATCTTTTGCGCGAATTTGTTCCTGCCTTTGAAGAAAAACCATTTATAATGCTCCTTCTCCGGGAGATTTTGAAGAAGACTACTCCTCTTGGCTTTCCTCAAATGATAAAGAGCAAACCTCCGCAAAATCCTGGAACCCCCTTCTCCGTCCCCAGTTCTCTATTTCCTCTTTCGCCAGACCCCATACTCCCCAGACCCCTTATCATAAAGACCTTTCACCACTTAATCTCCCTAAACCCTGCCCTGTCTCAAAGAAGGTATATCACTCATATTTTCTCGAAAATTAATTTGTCTTACTATAGTTTTGATAGATTTTGCATCTGAACCTTTCTCGAGCTTCTTAAGAAGATATAAACCTATCCTGATCTTCCAGTAGGGGATCTCGGCATTTAGATATTCAAACAAGGATTTTAAAGCTTCGCTACCTCCTACAGACTCGATAGCACTTTTTATTTTTTCAAACTCTTTTGGTGTGATCAGCCTTTCCGTATTGAAAATCTCACCCGCTTCCAAAACTTTCAGGAGATGCGAGCCAATTGTTTCTGCTTTTAAAAATCGTTGTTGGGCTATTTCGTCAACACTGGCTCCGGCCTTAAAAAGGTGCAGACTTTGCAGATGGGTAGGAATTTTTGGCTTATCGATTTGCTTAAAGTTATAAATCACTTTCAGGAAACGCAGTGCATATTTTTCCTGTTTTATCCTGCCCACACCGGAGATGTTTCCGAACTCTTCTTCTGAACCCGGCAGCCGTTCTTCCATATGTCTTAAGCTGGCATCACTGAAGATCATATATGCAGGTACACCCTCTTCAGCGGCTAAACGAGATCTCAGGCTTCTCAATTTTTCAAATAAGGATGCTGAGTTCCTTTCAGTAAACGTTTCCTTAGCCTCTTTTACAACCTGATCTATTAAAGCCAGCTTCACCTGTTCATCGCGGAACAACACCGCATTTGCCCTGGGAGTGAGCAGGAGCCTTCCGCCCTGGTGAAAACGTATTTCCAGTACTCCCTGGTTGATCAACTGTATCACGTACTGGTGCAGATCCCTCCAGGCGATATCCTTTATACTGCCGTAGGATTTTATCTTATTATATCCCTTTTCCAGTACCGCCGCATTTTGTGCGCCTCTTAATACATCCACCAGCATTCCCGGGGCTTCACGTTCCTTAAGCCTCATCACGGCTGAACAGATCTTCTGTGCCAGAATGGTGCCGTCAAAATACTTTGGCGGGGCATTGCATATATCACAATTGCCGCAATTGGAGGATACGTGTTCCCCGAAATAATTGAGCAGAGCTATGCGTCGGCAGCTTAATGCCTCGGCATACTGCTGCATCCTCTCCAGCTTTGCCAGCTGGAATTCTTCTGTGGCAGTTCCTTTGGCAAATTTTCGCAGCTGGATGATATCTGCATAACTGTAGAACAGCAGGGTATATGCGGGAAGTCCATCCCTGCCACCGCGGCCTATCTCCTGGTAATAGCCTTCAATGTTCTTTGGCAGATTATAATGTATCACCCAGCGCACGTTGCTTTTGTCTATTCCCATTCCAAAGGCAATGGTGGCCACTATAATTGGCACCCGATCATTCACAAAATCTTCCTGGATTCGGTTCCGGTCTTCCGGCGTCATCCCGGCGTGATAGGCTTTTGCTGTATGGCCATTTGCCAGCAGGGTGGCGGCGAGTTTTTCAGTCCCTTTCCTGCTCAAACAGTAGATGATCCCGCTTTCCTGCTGTTTCTTTTTCAGAAAATTCAGGATATGCTTTTGCCGATTATTGCCCGGCTTTACTTCCAGGTAGAGGTTTTTCCTGTCAAAGGAAGCGATGTGCCTGGACGCCTCGGGAATATTCAGCTGCTCCAGGATGTCGTCCTGCGTGGCCCTGTCGGCAGTGGCAGTGAGAGCCAAAATTGGGATTTCGGGAAATTTATTCCGTAACACCCGCAGCTTGGTATACGCCGGCCTGAAGTCATGGCCCCAGGAGGAGATACAATGGGCTTCATCTATGGCGATAAGGTTAATGTTGCTGTTTACCAGCCGCGATAATAAGAACGGAAGACTTTCCGGAGCAAGATAGAACAGGTCCAGCTTGCCCTCCCGCAACCTTGTGAGAACTTCTGTCTGTATTTGTGGCGGCTGACTGCTATTATAATACGCCGCCTTAATTCCGTTGACCAGCAGGGCGTCCACCTGATCTTTCATCAGGGCGATAAGCGGAGAAATAACAAGAGTAGTGCCCGGCAGTGCCAGTGCCGGTAGTTGGTAACAAAGGGATTTGCCTCCACCGGTGGGCATAATGGCCATGACATCCTTGCCGGCCAGGAGTTCCAGAATAATCTGTTTCTGGTTTGGCCGAAAGCTATCAAAGCCGAAATTCTCCTTTAAAAGTGATATAAGGTTGAGATTTGTACTCATGAAATTATTTTTTTAGGATTAATAAAAAGAGACAGCCGGGGATATCCTTGTTATCCATTTTCACCCTAAACCTGTAATAGTTTCGGAGATTTTAATGGTATAACAATTTGAGCAATCAGGGAGGATTATCCTGCAGCCTGTCCAAAAATGAAATAGGTGGTTTTGACCAAAGATTTGGGGAGGAGTGACCTTTGGGTTTTAAGAAACATCACCACGCCCAAGAACGTGGTGATGTTAAAATGTTCTATTTACTCAGCAATAATAGTTCGCTGCAAACAACTTCTGTGGTATAGCGTTTCTGGCCTTCTTTGTCTTCCCATGAGCGGGTGGTGAGCTTACCTTCCACAGCGATCTCTTTTCCCTTGTTCACAAATTTCTCAATGATCTCTGCCGTCTTGCCCCAGGCCACCACATTATGCCAGTCTGTATGCTCAACTTTCTCACCTTTGGCGTTTGTGTAATTGTCATTGGTGGCGATGGAGAATTTCGCCAGCTTCTTTCCGGTTTCCAGATCAAGGATCTCTGGATCCTGTCCTACTCGTCCAATCAACTGTACTTTGTTTCTAAGTGCGTTCATAATAATATTAAATTAATGGTTAAACAGTTAATGCAATTGAACCTTCGTGATTCAACAAGGCAAACTTAGAACAGGAGCAAAAGGAGATTCGGTTATTAAGTAATTACTTTCATTTACTGTCGTTTGCAAGTGTTTGTAGTCGTTTGTTGTCGGATACTTAAAGAGAAATTTCCTGTCGATTTTAAAAAACTAGCCACAAATGCACTAATGATTTTTGGATAGGCACCTGCGGTGCTAAGGTGATTTTTATTGAAGACTGGAGGGGTAGGGCGCTGTTTAAACTGTAGTAGGCGATGTCTGGAGACCTCGCGCAGCGGTGGCTAGATTTCGATCCCAAATTTTGAGCTCTTAAAAAACCTATATCAGGATTTGAAATATAGTAACTTTTAAGTTACCTTTGGTTTAATGGAAAAAGTAAGGGAGGTAATTCAGTATAAGCATTACTTTGAAGAATTCTTGCTAGCACAGCCAATTAAAGTGCAGGACAAGATATTTAAGATTCTTGAAATAATCGAAACTTACGAAAGAGTTCCTTCTACGTATTTAAAATCCATATCCGGAGCGAAAGGGCTGTACGAGGCACGGATAAAATTGGGCTCAAATATATGGCGAGTTTTTTGCTTCTTCGATGAGGGTAAACTTGTAATCCTTTTGAACGGATTTATTAAAAAAACACAGAAAACTCCTCAAAAGGAAATTGCCAAGGCTATTGATTTAATGGCCTCATATTACGCAGATAAAGAAAAGAACTATGGAAACTAAAAGTTGGAAAGACATAAAAGACACCGTTTACGGAAAAAAAGGAACCGAACGCAGGGATGAACTGGAAAGGGATTTTGAGTCCTTTAAGATCGGGTTATTATTGAGAAAAGCAAGAGAAGAAAAAAACCTGACCCAGGAACAATTAGCCGATTTAGTAGATAAAAAGCGGACTTATATTTCCAGAATTGAAAATAACGGAAGTAATATGACCTTAAAAACTTTATACGATATAGTAGAAAAGGGGCTGGGTGGAAAGGTGAAGATTTCTATAGAAGTCTAATCTTCACTACTCCATTAATTAGGTTAATTTTAAACACTAACCGCGAATGAACGAATGATTTCGTGGTGTTATCACCTCGGGTCTAAGGAAGATATTCGTGGAAGTCTGGAGACTTCGGGTCCTTTGTTGTTTTTTTTGAAATGGTAGGAGGCGCGAGGTCGAGAAAACTCACGTAGCGGTAGGGCTACAAATTTGATCTCTGAATTTTGGCGGGATACTGTTGAGTATCGAAAACATCTACAATTTCAACTTGATTTTTTTCTCTATTTAACCAATAGATGATCTTGTAAGTTTGGTGAACTAAATAGCGAAATTCCTGTTCTCTGTCTACTAATAATTGTTCAACCTGGCCGATTTCCGGTTGCGATTTAAGTCTGTATGTAGCTTTAACGATTTTCTTAGTCTCATTCCGGGCCACCTTTAGGCTGGCATTTTCTTTTAAATATTTGAAGATTTTTTGGAGTTCGTATTTTGCGAAGTCCGTCCAAAATAAATTTAGCTCCATTTATCAATATCAGCTATTAAATCATCTGCGTCTGTTAACTTTCCTTCACTGGAATCTTTCATTGATTGATCTATCCTATTATTGAACTCCTGTACTGTCATTGGCTGGATATCTTTATTTCCTGACAGTTTTTTCTCCTTTTTCAAAACTTTCTCAAGCCGGGCTATCGCTTCCTCGCTCTGAAGTTTTAAAAATTCCCGAATAAATTCTGTTTTTCTGGCTTCTAAATCCATTTCTCAGCTTTTAATCAAAAATACGCATTTCCTACATAATCAATTCTTTTATAGTCAAAACCGTCTAGCTTTCGTCTAACTTTTCAATGAGCAAGCTGATTATTTTTGATTAGAACAGGTGGAGCAGCTAGGTTTTTAAGAAGATTAGTATTTGAAGTCAGGAGACTTCAGGTCGTTTTTTGTTTCTTTTGAAATTGTGGGAAGCGCGAGGTCAGGAGACCTCACGCAGCGGTTTTTAAATTTTCCTCTTTTTGGCTGTCGAGTTTACCTTTCCTCCATAAGACCGCTCCTTCTTTTTTGCTGCAATCCTCTCCCTTTGGTCGCCGGTTGCAAGAAAAGAAGCAAAAAAGTCTAGGCTTACGAAAGCTTCTCTAAATTTTTCATTCGGTAGCTAAATTTTAGGAACTCGCGGAATGGTAAATCCTGGCGAGATTAATTTGTTTCGCTCAAACAGCCTAAAATTCTTAACGCCCCTCTCATTTCAAATTTTACGATAAGCTTTCGTAGGCCGGAAAAAACCTTCTAACTCCATCTTTTCATCCTTCCATAGCTTAAGGAAAAACAGGTTGAAAAATTGAGGAGGGCTTACCTACTTTTGCGACAAATGCGAATAAGAATTCTAATTATTATGAATTGTAAATGCAGCTTTAATTAGGTTAATTTGAGATTTAAACCCACTAGCTATTTTTTCGTAAACTTTCTCTCTGAATATTTACCTAACCAATAAAAAGCTAATAAAGCAACTAATCCGAATTGTGCATATTCTTCCAGAAGATCAAGTCGGTTTAAGGTCAGTAGCAGTACAGCCATTGAAAGAATCATTAGAAGATCAAAATGTATTTTTTACAAGTCAGTTCTTAGAATAAAGCCATGAATGCACGAATAATTTTAGTACTGCCCGGGTCCTAAAAGAGATTTGCGGTTAAAGTCAAAAGACTTCAGGTTGTTTGTCGTTCCTTTCGAAATTGTGAGGGACGAGAGGTCAGGAGACTTCACGCACCTTGGTGCGGCGAGAAGACCAGGAGAAGACAATAAAATATTCGTGCATTCGTGGCTAAAAATTTCTTTCCACAACATTTAATCCCGGAATAATAACCCCCCTGATTTAAAAAAATCCAGAAAAGATACTTCAGCAAAAACTTAACAGAATTCCCAACCACCTCATTATCAGCATTCCTTCACAAACCCCAAAAACACTGGTAAAACAAATCCCTTTATAACTGATCTTCCTCATATTTATCCAGCCATTCCCGCGGTAAATTTGACTATTCTTAATAACCAAAAGCCATACGGACCATGACTATAAATATTCAGTTTGTAAAAATGCCTACAAGTGAAACAATGAGTCAGTTTGTTTCTCAAAAATTAGAAAAGTTAGCCGATAAATATGAATGGATCATCAATGCCGATGTTTATTTTAAACTGGAAAATGATCCTGCAGGAAACGGCAAAATATGTGAGATCGAATTAAGTATGCCCGGGCCAAGAATATTTGCATCCTCCAGGGAAGAGAACTTTGAATTAGCCGCAAAGAAAACCACTTTTGAATTGGACAAACAGCTACAAAAACGAAAAGCTGTAATGATGGCCCACTAATGATGCCGCAACAGGCGGTTGTTTAATTTGTTTTATGTGTTGATGAGCCCGTTGCCCCGCAGCGGGCTTTTTATTTAAGATCATCTCGAAGGTTTTAAATAGAATCAAAGTCACTGGTCTTACAGAACCTGGCTCCCGTGATGTACAAATTGATAAACACTTTCCAGACATACAATAATCTCGTTTCCAGATTCCAGATGGACCTTTTTCTCGACGAAAACGAGCAGACTTTTTCTAGATACTCACCCCTAAATCCCCTGAAGGGGACTTTTTGATACTGCAAATACATTATTTCTTAAGGTCCACATAGTAGCCCACGGCGGTTTTTTGAGTCGGCTTTTTCACTGGTGCAGAATACTTTTTCCGCCACCCTTTAGGGAGGGGCAAAGCGGAAAAAGATTTGATGTAGAGTTAATTACTTAGAATCTGGAGGCTAGAAAAATCTATAGACTCCAGACTCCAGACTCCAGACTCCAGACTCCTGGCTCTTGGCTCTTGGCTCTTGACTCTTGTTTCTTGACTTTTGGTTTCTTCGGGACTTGTACTATAATTCCTGTACCTCTTAAAACAATACCTCCCGAAACTCCCAGACCTTATAGAAGAACAATAACAGAAAGCCGCAGGCGACAATAAACTCCATAAAACTGGAGGCCAGAAAACCTACAAAAGAACCAAAGGCCGCCCTTAATGCAGATTTCCGGTTGCTCTTATTAATGATCTCTCCAATAAAAGCTCCAACGAAAGGGCCTATTATGATCCCAAAAGGAATGGGTGCGATGATACCGACTACCAACCCGATTGTTGCGCCAATCATCCCATACCTGCTGCCGCCGTATTTTTTCGTCCCCATGGCGGGGATGATCCAGTTAAGTGCGTAAATAAGCGCCGCTACTACGAAGGTAATTCCCAGGAACCAGTAATTCATAGGAATGGAAGGAGCCAGGTGCAGCACCAGCAATCCCAGCCAACTTACGGGAACTCCCGGTAAGACCGGTAAGAAACTTCCCAGAATTCCTACTAAAATCAAAACTGCGCCCAGGACTACTAATAAAACATCCATTAATTAAGTCGGTCTTTAAAAGGTTCGTCTTTTTGATCTGCTGCTTTTTCTTCAGGTTTCTTGCGGCGCCTTTCTTTCATGAATTTCAGGAAATCCTTTAGTTGTTCATCAGTGGCAGAGTCCAGGAAATCGTTGAACTCCTTCTTTATTTTCTTCTTGTCCATAGGTTTTTTTAAAATTTTCTTGTCCGGATAATTGAGTTAAGATCGCTATATCTTCTATGCTCCGGAGTCTAGAGGCTAGAGTCTAGAATCTAGACTAAATTTGAGTGTTTGAGAACTTGCCTTTTAACTCCTGCTATATAATCTTGGAAGGTTCCTAAACTATTTCAGGTTAAAAACCACAAAAATCAGAATAGTCAATCCCTTAATTTATTTCCATTGACCTCCCGAATAACGCACAGCTGTTTTTAGATTCTTATCTTGTTCGGGTTTTGCCTGTTGGAGAAAAGAGATAAAATTTCAATGGTTTCGTTATTTTGTCGGTAGTAGAGATTATTAAATTTTGCAACCACCGCTCTTCTAGCAGTTTTCTTCTGTTTTGAAGTTGGGAAGGGTGCTGGATTTTTAGAAATTAATTCAATTGTATGGTCAAGTTCCTGAGAGAATTTTTTCAGTTCTCTCTCCGTCCAGTTTTTTTCTAAATACTCAATAGTATCTTCTATTTCCAGAAAGTGCGTGGTCAGTCCATCGAATTTTATAACCACTTTTCATATAATTTTCTTGCTTCTGAATGAGATTTTAATTTTCCGGAATCAGCATCTTTAATTCCTTGATCTATAGACTTCTTTTCCTCCTTGGAGATTTCTTTCCACCAGTCAGTTTTCTCACTCTCGCGCAGCTTCATTATTTTTTCAACAATGGTTTTATCATTCAAAGTGAATAACCACTGAATTAATTCTATTTTTTTATTTTGAAGATCTAGGTCCATATCTCAAATTTACAATTTAGAACTTAAATAATTTTCTTTGTTCCAAAGTTTTTAACTGCTGCATAACGTATTTATTATAGTGTATTTTTCTCCTTCTCGAAGAAACGCTGTCGGGTTTATCCTCATTTCATAAGACCACTCCTTCTTTTTTGCTGCAACCCTCTCCCGTTGGTCGTCGGTTGCAAGAAAGAAGCAAAAAAGCCCAGGCTTACGAAAGCTTCTCTAAATTTTTTATTCGGTGACTAGATTTTTGGAACTCCCGTGAAAGTAAATCCTGGCGAGATTAATCCGTTTCGCTCAAACAGCCTAAAATTCTTAACGCCCCTCTCATTTCAAATTTTACGATAAGCTTTCGTAGGCCGGAAAAGTCCTTCAAATCAAGAAAGTTGACTACCATTGGACGTATTCTATTTTTCTTACATTTTCCAGGCGAGTTTATTGGCATTTCATAGGACCGCTTGTTCTTTTTTGCTGCAATCCTCTCCCGTTGGTCGTCGGTTGCAAGAAAAGAACCAAAAAAGTCCAGGCCTACGAAAGCTTCTCTAAATTTTTCATTCGGTGGCTAAATTTTAGGAACTCGCGGGCAGATAAATTCATGCGAGATTAATCCGTTTCGCTCAAACAGCCTAAAATTCTTAACGCCCCTCTCATTTCAAATTTTACGATAAGCTTTCGTAGGCCGGAAAAGTCCTTAAAATCAAAAAGGTTGACTACCATTGACGATTCTCCTACGTCATAACCTTGCGCTAATATTTTTTATAAGGGTCTAAGAAAAATTTTATAAAAATCCTCTCTATATAATTCACGCCCATTAACTCAAAATTACAAATTTTTCAGTCAATGATAAGTTCAAAAAATAGCCGACTAAAACTTTTAACTAATTTATTAGGTGAAACTAAATAATTAGTTTTATATTTGAATTGTTGGCAGATCAGGAATTTACAATCTGCTCAATATTTTAACCACTAATCACCAAAGGAGCTGAATATTTCAGCAAGGAAAATCAAGATATCATGAAACAACTCACCAAAGCCGAAGAAGAGATCATGCACATCCTGTGGCAACTTAAGGAAGCCAATGTTGCCGCAATTATTGAGGAGATGCCGGAGCCTAAACCTGCATATAACACGGTTTCCACTATTGTTCGCATCCTGGAAAGCAAGGGCTTTGTAGACCACAAAAAGCAGGGGAAGGGCTATAATTATTTTCCCGTGGTAGATAAGGAAACCTACAGCAACCAGAGCATGAACAAGCTTATGGACAGCTATTTCAACGGTTCTTTTAAAAGTATGGTGTCTTTCTTTATGAAGAAGAATGACCTGGATACCAAGGAACTGGAGGCTATTTTGAAAGAGATCAACAAAGAAGAGAAATAAAATGAGCGCCTATATCCTACATGTCGTCCTGTTCCAACTCCTGTTTTTGCTGGTGTACGAGCTCCTTTTAAAGAATGAGACCTTCTTCACCTTGAACCGCTGGTATCTCCTGGCGACCGCTGTAGCTTCTCTGTTGCTGCCTTTTATAGAAATAGAAATGCTCTCTATTTGGCTGCCTGCGGAAAATATCTCGCAGCTCCCCCTCAACTGGTTTACAATAGAAGGTGCAGAAGCCGCGGCGACGACAGAAATTGCTGCCTCCTCCGCTTCAACTGCTTCAGGTTTTAATATTAACTGGTGGTTCATTATATATGCGGCCGGAGCACTGATGAGCCTTCATTTTTTTCTGAAAAAATACAATGAATTAAGCCGAATGTTCAGGTTCAGGACCATTGCTTCGGAAGGTGACTACCACATCATTGAAATTCCCAATTCCACGATCGCGTGCACTTTTAGCAGAACGATCTTTTTGGGCGACCAACTTTCAGAAGCAGAAAAACAACAAATTCTCACCCACGAACTCGTTCACGTGAATCAGAAACATAGCCTGGACCTGGTTTTTTTCGAACTGCTGAAGATCATTTTCTGGTTCAATCCGCTCATTTACATCTACCAGAACAGGATCACCACCCTGCACGAATATATTGCCGATGCTGAGGTTATAAAGGTAACGGCCAAGCGCAGCTATTACGAGCAGCTGCTCAACAGCGCCTTCAGTACAAAAGATATTTCATTCATCAATCAATTTTTTAGTCAGTCATTAACCCGCCTTAGCGCCTTTGGGAAGAGCATCAGCTTTGGAAGTACCGGCGCAGAGGTCAAAAAACGAATTATTATGTTACAGAGATCAAGATCAAAGACCACCGCAAGAATTAAATACCTGGCCTTATTGCCAATTACGCTGCTTATGTTATCCTTTGTAGCCTATTCAGGAACAGGAAAAGAAGTTATTGCAGGAGCAGAAACCGATACTATTGCGGCAGAAGAGATTGCTGTTGCACAACAACTGGATATGCCATATGCCATAGTGGACCAAATTCCGCTATATCCCGGTTGTGATGAAGTAACTGGGGACGCCGGCCGGGACTGTTTTGATTCCCGTCTTAAAAATTACATCAACAGTAATTTCAACACGGCAACAGTAAAGCCTTATTTAAAGGAGGGATCAAACAGGATCGTCCTGGTATTCACCATAGGAGCAGACGGGGAGGTTACAGGAGTGAAATCCCGTATGGTGACCCCGGGAATCCCGGTAGAGGATAAAGCCGAAATAGAGAAAGAAGCAAACCGGGTGGCGCAAACAATTCCAAAGATGAAGCCGGGAATGCAAGACGGAAAGGCAGTGGGGGTTTCCTATTCCCTTCCAATAGAGATTTTCAATACCGGCGAGGTTGAGTAGAAAGTAGACCCCGGGTATAAGGATTATAAACCCATCAAAGTTTCAGAAATTTAAAACCAGAAGTGATGTTAGCATTTATCTTACAAGTCGTATTATTTCAGCTCCTGTTTTTACTGGTGTATGAAGTATTGCTGAAAAAGGAAACTTTTTTCACCTATAACCGCTGGTACCTGTTGGCCACTTCAATCATTTCCCTGCTGTTACCGCTCATAAAGATCGAAGCCCTGGCCTTTTTACTTCCGGCAGAATCTTTTCAAGGGATATCAACAATTTTTTTACCCGAAGTCATTATTGGAGAAGCCCCTGCAGCAGCAAATTCAGTCACGGAAGTATCCACCGCTTCTTCCGGCTTCAGCATCAACTGGTGGCTGGTAGCTTACGGCACGGGTGTAACAGCCAGTCTGTTCCTGTTCTTTAAAAAATATCAGGATTTGAGCAGATTGTTCAGGTTCAGGGCCATTGCTGCGGAAAGCGACCTGCGCATCATTGAAGTTCCAAATTCCACAATTGCCTGCACCTTTTACAAGACCATCTTCCTGGGAGACAAATTAGCAGAAGCTGAAAGGCACCAGATCCTGTCCCACGAACTGGTACACGTAAAGCAGAAGCACAGCCTGGACCTGTTATTCTTTGAGCTTTATAAGATACTTTTTTGGTTTAATCCGCTTATATACATCTACCAAAGCAGGATCGCAACTTTGCACGAGTTCATCGCAGATGCCGAGGTGGTGCAGACAACAGAGAAAAAAACTTATTACGAACAACTTTTAAATTCAGCTTTTAACACCGCAAATATTTCATTCATCAATCAATTTTTCAATCATTCATTAATCAAAAAACGAATCGTTATGTTACAAAAATCAAAATCAAAAACAATTTCAAAATTCAAGTTCCTGGTACTCTTGCCGCTTATGCTGGTGATGCTTTCTTATGTGGCTTGTAGTGATGATGCCAATCCTAATCACAATGTAGTGGAGGAATCATCGACACAGGAGATATTAATTGAAGTAGAAAACTTCAGTTCCTTTACGGAGGAAGAAAACGCAGCAATTCAGGCCGCGGCAGAGGAATTACATAGCACAAGTGGGGTTTCTTCAATAAAGATCACCGATGGAAATAAAACGATCACCATGTCTGGCAATGCTGAAACCGGTAAGGTCGATGTAATTACAGTTGATAAAAATGGTGAAGAAAATAAAAAAGCTCCCAAAAGAGAGTATGCTGAAGGTGCAGATGTTCCCTTTGCCGTAATTGAACAGGTACCTGTCTTCCCCGGTTGTGAGAACCTTGGTTCCAACGAGGAGCAAAAGAAATGTATGACTGGAAAGATCGCAGAATTTGTTTCAGAAAAATTTGATTCCAGTCTGGGTGAAAAGCTAGGATTAACAGGAGTGAACCGTGTAATTGTAGTTTTCAAGATTAGTCCCGGGGGAGAAATTACAGATGTACGGGCTCGCGCGGCACATCCGGATTTGGAAGTAGAGGCAAAACGAGTAATTGAGCAGCTTCCGCAAATGGAACCTGGTAAACATAATGGAAAAGCGGTAGCCGTTTCCTATTCTTTACCTATAGTATTCCAGGTTGGTGAATAAGCTAATACTAACTTTCATTATTTTGTTAGCGGCAAAGGCCGGAGCTCAGGCTCCGGCTTTGGCTGTTGCAGACAGCCTCTTCGCCGTAGGCGAAACCACTGCTGCACTGGAGCACCTCGAAGAAATCGATCCCAAAACCGAAGCAGTTTATTTAAAGCTCGCCAAATACCAGTCGGCAACCGGAAGGAATGCTGCTGCAATGGAGAATTATCAAATTGTTCTAAAGGAAAATCCTGAGAGGGTCCTGACTACGATAAATTATGCAAAGGCATTGGCAAAAGCAGGACTGTTCAGAGAGGCAGATAGTTTGTATAGTAATCTAAGCCAGAGATATCCGGAAAATGCCAATTTCTATTATCAGCGTGGGCTTATAAAAGAGCATCAAAAAGAGGAGGGGGCTTTAGATTTCTATAAGCAAACCATAGAATTTGATCCCCGCCACCAGGCGGCGCTTTATAAACTCGCAAGACACGAACTGGGTAAAAGCAGTTATGATATGGCAAAGAATTACTGTCTAATGGGCCTTGAACATCATCCCGATAACGCTTCCCTGCTATCTGTACTTGGGCAAACCTATTCTGCCAGGGCGCAGTACAAAAAAGCCATTCCGGTCTATAAAAAACTTGTCGCCCTTGGACAGGAGAGTGAATTTATTTTCACCAGGCTTGGCTTCGCCTATTACCGGGAGGGGGATATCACTGCCGCGATAGAGGCTTATAACCGGGCTTTGATCCTGGAAAACGGCAACTCTGCCACTCATTACATCCTTGGAAAATTGTATGCCCTTAAAAATGAGCTGGACAAATCTGAAACTCATTTATTAATGTCCATCCTCATAAAGAAGCAACCCGTGGATGCAGAATATCTTAGCCTTGGCCTCACCTATAAGCTGAAGGAGCAATACAAGGATGCGCTGGATTATCTGAACAAAGCCCTGGATGAAAACAGGGATAACGAACGCGCTATGTATGAAAGAGCCATCGCTGCAGATAACTATTTTGCAGACCTAAGCGTGAGGATCAAATACTACCGGGATTACCTGGAAAAATATGAAACTATTGGGGATGAAAGAATGCTGCAGCTGGCGGAAAATCGGTTAAGCGATCTTGTAAGGCAACGACATTTGGCTGGGGAGTAGTGGTGAAAAACCCGGAACAATTTTAATTAACAAAACTGCCAAACAAGAATTATATTCCCAAAGTGGTAACTTATTTCTATCTTTGCCTCAAAGATTTATAATGTGAGGATAATTGCAAGACGAACATTACGGGATTTTTGGGAGAAACATGCCGACTGTGAAGATCAATTAAAATCCTGGTTTAGAGAAACAGAAAAATCTGAATGGAGCACAATTAATGAGTTGAAAAAGGAATATCCAAGTGCAAGTATCTTAAGAGATAATCGAATAGTATATAACATCAAAGGAAATAAATATAGATTGATCGTAAAATTCAATTTCGAGTTCAACATATGCTGGATAAGGTTTATAGGAACACATGCAGATTATGATAAAATAGACGCAAATAATATTTAGTTATGGATATCAAACCTATAAGAAATGAACAGGATTATCAAAATGCACTCGACCGGCTTGAAGTGATTTTTGATGCAAAAAAGGGAACTGAAGAAGGAGATGAATTGGAAATTCTTTCCATATTGATTGACCGCTACGAAAATGAGAATTTCCCAATTGAAATGCCAGATCCAATCGAAGCTATAAAATTCAGAATGGAACAAATGGGGATGAAACAAAAGGATCTGGCAGAGATTGTTGGTTTTAAAAGCAGGGTAAGTGAGGTCTTAAATAAAAAACGAAAACTAACCCTGGATATGATAAGGAAGCTGAATACAACGCTACACATTCCAACAGAGGTTTTAATTCAGGATTATTGATGAAATGAACAGGGACCCAAATAGTTTGAAAAATAGTCCACATTATTTATGCTATTCTTATCTTTCCTGTGCAGCTGCAAATTGTAACAATAACCTATAAAACCTTACCAATAATTAAACTTCTTTTAATTTAAATCAAACCAATGTTTAAAACTACCCTCAGGTTCTTTGTTGTATTTTCATTCTTTTTCATTTCCAATACTTCCTTCTCCCAGGAAAACAATAAGATCCTGGTTTATTATGGGATTTCTGATTCTAAATTACTGAGGACTGATGACCTTATTGGAGCCGGCAGTGAAGAGATCGAGAATTTAACTGAGTTCGGATTCAGGTACCTGAGAAAGATCAATGATCATCTAGCGATAGAGACGGGCGTTAATTATACAACTGCCGATTTAAAAATAACTCCGCATTATATGGGAGAACCTGTTCAAACGAGAGGGGAAGAATTTGAACTTATTTCTATTCCAATATATGCCAATTATACTTTATGGAAATATTTCTTTATTAATGGAGGCCCAATGGTGGATTTTCAGCTTTCTGAGACCACTACAGATTCTCAATCGGGAATTGGATATGGGCTGGGTTTTGGCGGTAAATATAATTTCAACAACTTCAGCATTTTTTTAAATCCAAATTTCAAAAGACACGCTGTAATCCCATTCGAAAAGGAACAATTTCATCAAAAATTAACGGAATTCGGGATCCAGTTTGGACTGGGTTATAGCTTCTAAAAATCAACATCCATTTTTTTAAAAAAAAAATATTCTTAACCAGAGACGAAGAAATCTTCTCAACAATTTAATTTGAATTATCCCAAATCAAAATGAAAAAAGCATTATTACTTCTAAGCCTTATATTATTTTCTGCAAACAGTTTTGGACAGAACTCTTCTGAAACAAACAGTCAATTTTCACTGAATCTGCTAATACCATCTTTAGAATGGGAAGTGAAAACAGGCCAATCCTCTACTATAGATTTGATTCTAGGAGCCGGTTTTGGATATCACGAATCTGGTTCACAAAGCGATTTTGGTGTTCTCCCTGCATTTCAGTCAGCATACAGGTATTACTACAATCTTAATAAGAGACTGGGAAAAGGCAAAAAAGTTTCTGAAAACAGCGGTAATTACATAGCGGCTATCGGCACCATTCAAAGCGGCAATCCCATTATTGGGGATTACGATCTAAATCACGATTATTCAGTTCTCATAGGCCCCGCCTGGGGAATGCAAAGAGTATACAACAGCGGATTCAAACTAAATCTAAACCTTGGTGCCGGTTATGGTTTTAACGACATTGGCGATTCGTATTTTTCTCCGTTTGTAGGTATTCAATTAGGTTGGCTTATCGCAAAATAGGATTTGTGTAGAATTATTTCCTGTTTAAAAGAAAGCCACGAATGCACGAATAATTTTAATGGGAATTCCTGGAGAGAGAAAACTAAAAAGAGCCACTAATACACGAATAATTTATGGGGTGAATCCCCGCATAGAAAAGAAAAACATTCGTGCATTCGTGGCTAAAAAAACCCTGTCAGTTTTGGAATAGAGCCACTAAGGCACTAATAATTTATAGGCTGTATCCCGCGAGAAAGAAGAAAAACATTCGTGCATTCGTGGCAAAGAAATCCCTGTCCCTCCTAAAAGAGCGCCACTAATCCAAGAATGCTCTATAAGTTTCTTCCCGAAACGATTTTAAAAAAAAACATTCGTGCATTCGTGGCTAAAAAATTTTCCGGTCAAAAGCTCCTTTGTAAGAGAAGCAGGTTTTTGTACTTTTATTAATTAACGATTTAAGAAAGATAATTAATAAAAGACCCTCACTTCAGCAAAAAAAGCTGTTGTCATACCTTCCCGACAAATGAAAAATGAAATTCGCCCATACATATTAGCCGAAACCAACTGGAAGCAGGTAAAAGATGAGAACTACAGCTTTGCGGTGCTTCCCTGGGGAGCTACCGAGGCACATAATTATCATCTTCCATACGCGACAGATAATATTCTGGCAGAAGAGGTAGCCGCGGAAGCTGCCCGCAAGTGCTGGGAAAACAATGGAAAGCCACTGGTCTTGCCCACCATTCCATTTGGGGTGAATACGGGGCAGATGGATGTGAAGTTCTGTATGAATATGAATCCCTCCACTCAGCTGGCAGTCCTCCGGGATATTGTGCAGGTGCTGGACAGGCACGGGATGAGAAAGCTGGTGATCCTGAATGCACACGGCGGGAATAATTTTAAGCAGATAATTCGTGAATTGAGCCTGGAATTTCCGAAGGTTTTTGTCTGCTCCATCAACTGGTGGCAGGTTGGGGATGCAGCCTCTGTTTTTGACGTTCCGGGAGACCACGCCGGGGAACTGGAGACCGCTGCCGTAATGCACCTGGCTCCGCAGCTGGTCCTGCCTCTGGAAGAAGCCGGGGACGGAAGGGCAAAGACTTTTAAGATAAAAGCCCTAAAAGAAGGCTGGGTGACTGCACAGCGGGAGTGGAACAATGTCACTGAAGATACCGGGGTAGGGAACCCGAAAGCCGCCACTCCTGAAAAAGGCCTGAAATATTTTGAAATGACCACAGATATCATCGCCGGCTTCTTTGACGAACTGCACGCTGCAGATGTGGAGGATATGTATGAATAATTCGAAATGATAAAAGCCCTGTTCTATATTTTCGGATTTCTCCTGGCGGGGGAATTGATCAGGTATATCTTCAATATTCCCGTCGCCGGAAATATCATTGGAATGCTGCTTATTTTCCTTGCCCTCCGGTTTAAATGGATAAAACTGGAAGATGTGAAACCTGCTTCAGATAAGCTTATAAAATATCTTATCCTGTTTTTCATTCCCTATGGCGTCGGACTTATGGTTTATTACGACATCATCCAGGGACACCTGATCCCGATAAGCATAGCAGTGGTAATAAGCACGATCATAAGCTTCTACATTACCGGGATAATAATGGAAAAATTCGGGAAATGAGAGACTTTTTTCAGCTTCCGGTATTTGGGATCTTCATCACGTTGCTGGCATTCTTTGTGGCCGGAAAAATAAAGAGAAAATGGGACTATGTGCTGCTTAATCCGGTGCTGCTTTCTATAACTTTCATTATTCTTTTTCTTCTGATATTCAATATAGACTTTGAAGATTATAACCGGGGAGGTCAGTACCTGAGTTTCTTCCTGGGCCCGGCGGTTGTTGCTCTTGGTGTATTCTTCTATGAAAAATATGAGGAGATAAAACAGAATATAAAACCCTTTTTAGTGGCTGTTGCCGCTGGAGGAGTCAGCGGGATTATTAGTATAATCCTTCTTTTAATGTTGTTCCGCGTTCCGGATCTAATCATTAACTCCTTAGCGGCGAAATCGGTTACCACTCCTATCGCTATAGAGATCTCGAGACTAACGGGCGGGGTACCGGAAATAACCGCAGGGATAGTGATCGCCGTGGGGATCTTTGGGAATGCCTTTGGGCCTGCAATCCTAAGGCTTCTGAAAATAAAAAATAAAGCCGCCATAGGTGCTGCCCTGGGAACAGCGGCTCACGGGATTGGGACAGCAAGAGCTTTTGAAGAAGGGCACCTGGCCGGGGTTTACAGCGGCCTCGCGATGTGCGTAAACGGAATAATCACCGCGCTGCTGGCACCATACCTGCTTCAATGGATCATATAATTAAGCACTTCAAATTCAGTGATTATACCTACCCGGAATCTGTTAAAGATTGATTTGTTTTACTTATTTTTGAGCTGTAATTGACCAGAAAAATCCTTCATGAGAATATCTTTACTCCTGTTACTGATCCCGTTCCTGGTTGGCTGCGAAAATTTCGAGACAAAAAAGATCTCCTCGGAAGAAGTTCTGGACCAGGAAACAAGAAGCCTTAACTGGAAGGAAGTAGACGAATATCCCGCTTTCGAAAATTGTAAGAATATTACCGAACTCCAAAAGGCCAGGAATTGTTTTGAGACCACGATTACTAAATCTGTTTATGCCTACCTGGAAAAACAGGAACCCGTGGTAACAGAGGCTATAGATGATACGGTAGTTCTTTACCTCAAAGTAGAAAAGACCGGCCGTCCCGCCATAGATTCCATTTTGGTAGACACCACAGTTACAAACCAGTTACCCGACATCCGCCTCTGGCTGCAGCAAAGTGTGGATTCCCTCCCAAAGATCTACCCCGCCAGCAAACGCGGGATCCCCGTCTCCAGCACCTACATGATGCCGATAGTTATTAGGGCGGAGGAAAACTAAAGTTGTAGGTTGTAGGTTGTAAGTTGTAGGTTGAAAAAGTAGAGAGTGGAAAGTGGAGAGAGGAAAGTCTGGACGCAGGTTTTTTACGTTCTAATATTCAGAGTGAATCTATTTCTAAACAGTACGGTCGTCACTTCGTGTTTTTTTGACCGATAGGGAAAGAAAAAATGTATCGAGAAGTCTTCGGAGTTCGAATTTCTAAAGGATTTTCGAGTCTTTTCAGTTAGCCACGAATGCACGAATGTTTTTTTGTTTTCTGCTCTTCAAGTCACCGTCATCCTGAACTTGTTTCAGGATCTAATGGGCTTGGGTGTAGCTCATCTCACCTGCAGGAAAAAAGTGGAGAGTGTAAAGTGGAGAGTGGAAAGTCTGGTCGAATGTAAGACCCTCTGTTAGTTGTTCTGTCGTCACTTCGAGTGTTTTTTCTTGACCGATAGGGAAAGAAAAAATGTATCGAGAAGTCTTCGGAGTTCGAATTTCTAAAGGATCTCGATTCTTATCATTTAGCCACGAATGCACGAATGTTTTTTGTTTTCTGCTCCTCCGCCCACCGCCATCCTCAGACTTTGATATTTTTTTTATTAGCGTGAGGTGATGGCGTTTTTCCCCGGCCTACCGTACCTAAAGGCACGGAGAATCCATTATCATCCCGGTTCTACCCATACGGAGTCCCTAACGGGACAAAATACCTTTTACTATTATGTCAATGGTAACCTGCCTGTCCGGCAGGCAGGCTTGTTTCAGGATCTTATGGACTCCGGGATAGGTAAATGCAACAGTTCTCGAAGCCCTATTGAACTATGTTCATTTAATCGATCTCCAATCGATCCAGGTAAGATCCCATAAGCTTGAGGTATTTTTCTGCCTCCTGGAGGGCATTTTTTTTAGAGGAATTTTCAGAGGAACCTGAAGCCCGAAGGCTATTTACTTTTGCACGCACATTGGCGCGATAACTCTTATAATTAATAAATAGTTGCCTTTCCGTATTGTTCCTCATCGCAGGAAAGTGAAGGTTATAATGTTCAATAAAAAGCCTGGAAAGATCTTCTCTTTGTAATGCATCAAGATCCATACAAAGAAAAGCTACTTCATTTAAGACATCAATTTGCCGATAATCATCATTAAATTCTATACAATCAAAGGGCTGTGGTGCCGGCAGGAGAAAAATATTCCGGGTATGTAGATCACCGTGACAATCCCTGAAGAATCCGGAGCTTAAGCGGCTCTCTAGTAACTCGCTGTTTTGATTAAGGAAAATGTTTGATCTTTCTATCGCACGATCAATGAGATTACCTATTTCCTGTCCAAGGTTTTCTGAGAGAAACTCCTTCTCTGCCTTAAGTTCATTGAATTTATTCTTGTCATCCTGAAGATCTTTTTTATAAATGACCTCTGTCTTTTTATGAAAGACAGCTATATATTTGGCCAGTTTTTTAATATCTGCCGGGCGTACCTTGTCTTTTGAAAGAAGAACATCCATTTGCTTTTCAGGGTCAAGTTTTCGCATCCTGACGGCATAATCGATCACCTCGCCTTCATCCTCTCCTATGCCGTATTTTCCATTCAATGAAGATACCGGCAATACTTCAAGATAAACATCCTTGGACAGCCGCCGGTTTAGCTCGATCTCCCGTTTGCAATAGTGTTTTCTTAGAGGAAGCGTAGAAAAATCTAAAAAAGAATACAAAATAGGCTTTTTGATCTTATAGACGAATTCATCGCATAGGATCACCCAGGAAATATGGGTTTCCACCAATTTCTTCTGATGGGTTAGCTCGGGAAACCGGCCATCAGAAAGCAGCTTTTCAATTTGTTCTTTTGTCATCTTTTAGATAGTCTTCAGCCTTTTGCAGCATAGCGTCAATATTCTCATTAGTAGACTCAAGAATCAAATGTGGTTGTTTCACAGGCTCCCATTGTCGCTTCAGTAATTTATATACATCAAAATCGGCTTCACTGAATTTTCTTTTTTTCTGAATTCTGTCCTTTGTGAGTTTCTCATTTGCCCAAACCTTAATAAACGCTATTCTTTCGCCACCGTTAGTTGTAAATAGTTTCCTGAATTTATCCTTATAAAATGTCGCGTCCACAACAACGTCTTTTCCCTTATTAGTCGCCTCCTTCATTTTTTTTAAAAGTGCGTTATAAACCTTTTCTTTTTCTGAATCTGAATAGGTTCTTTCAAAAAATATCTCTTTCCGAAGCCGGTCACTATTATAGTAATCTGCGCCTATTTTTTGTGCGAGTCTTTCAGCAAAAAAGCTTTTTCCGGAACCCGGCAAACCTATTACCAGTATAACCATTGTCATTGTTATTAAAGAATGAATTCTCACCTGAAACAGTCCGGGGCAATAGCTGTCCTGGTCGTAAGTGATGACCAGAAAAGATGAACCCGGTTATGACCCTTGAATTCCTTTCCTTTAAATTTATTAAAAATATACGACTGGTCCTTTTCATAGTCCCACCCCCAAATTTTAATTGATGATTATTTAAATTAAATGATTAACTTTTAATGCCCTGAAAACAAATAGATTATTCTAACCAATCAATCTTTAAAAGATGAAAAAAGAAGTTTTGAACCTTCAGAAAACGGGGCTGCTTACTTTGTTTTTCCTGTTCAGCTCCGGGATTTTTTATGCCCAGGATAACAGGGAGCAGATAAAAAACCTCCTGGACAAATATCACGAATATGACCAGTTCAACGGCTCGGTGCTGGTGGCCAATGATGGGGAAGTTATTTTTTCTGATGGGTTTGGCATGGCCAATATGGAATATGATATTCCTAACAGGCCGCAAACCAAACACCGGATTGGATCCATCACAAAGCAATTCACCGCAGCCCTTATCCTGCAACTGGTGGAAGAGGGAAAACTGGAACTGGATCAACCCATTTCCAAATACCTGCCCGAATATAAAGGACCGGCGGCAGAGGTTGTGACCATTCACCACCTGCTTACCCACAGCTCGGGTATTCCCAGTTATACTTCCTTCCCTAATTTCTTTAAGGATCAAAGCCGGGACCCATACACCCCGGAAGAATTCGTAAAGACCTTTGCCGACTCCACCCTGCAATTCAGTCCGGGGGAGAAATTTTCCTATAACAACTCCGCTTACTTTCTGCTGGGACATATTATTGAGGAAATTGAAGGTAAAAGCTATGCAGAGGTTCTGCGGGAAAGGATCCTGGAACCTTTAGATATGGGGGATACAGGATATGATCTTCACGAGACCATTCTTAAGAACAGGGCCACAGGCTACGAACGCCGCGGGACCGAATATATAAATGCACCATACCTGGATATGTCCCTGCCGTATGCGGCGGGATCCCTTTATTCCAAGGCAGAAGACCTTTATAAATGGGACCGGGCACTCTACGAAAATAAGCTCCTCTCTGAAAGTTCCAAAGAACTCATGTTCTCCCCGCATATTAAGATGGGGAATGCACATTATGGCTATGGCTGGATGACAGGTAAGATGCCGGTTGGCAAGGCCGGCGATAGTATACAGATGGTAGGCCATGGGGGAGGCATTAACGGGTTTAATACGATTATGGTGAGATTTCCTGAAGAGGAGGATCTTATCGTGCTGCTCAACAATACAGGTGGTACCAACCTGAACAGTATCGCTGAGGGTATCCTTAGCATAATGCATGGAGAAGAAGCCCCTATGCCCAAACGATCTATCGCAAAGGAGATCCTGCCAGTCTTTGAAAAGCAGGGGATCGATGCCGGAATGAAAAGATATAAAGAATTAAAAGCTGATGAGACCTATGCCCTGGATGAAGGAGAAATGAACCAGGTAGGCTATGTCCTGCTGCAAAACGGAAAGGTGAAGGAAGCTATAGAGATCTTTAAGATAAACACCGAAGTCTTCCCTGATTCCTGGAACACCTATGATAGCCTGGGAGAAGCTTATATGCATGACCGCCAAAAGGAAAAGGCAATTGAGAACTTTGAAAAATCCATAGAAATGAATCCCAATAATACAAACGGGAAAGAGATGCTGGCGAAGATAAAGTCGCTGTGATGTACCTTGTCTATTTTCTGAAGAGGCAGAGGATGGAGGACAAAGTGCAGAGGTTAATATGTATGAGAGTAATCTCACTTCTGGATATAAAACCAAACGTTCGCCCCCTTTAGGGAAGCCGGCGGGTCCAGGAAAAGTGGTCAATCTCAACCTGCTCCTCTAAAGACTAAAGACTAACGACTATAATCAGAGTCTTTATAGAAGAAACTACCATACCCATATCGAAATGGAGATGCACAAAAAACTCCTGGCTATTAAACTGCTTCATACCCTGGTGTGGTCGTTCTTCGTTTTTATTATCTTTTATATTGTTTATTCCGGCCTCACAAATAAAATTACCCTCTTTACCTGGATAGCCATAGGACTCGTGGTGGCAGAGGGCCTGGTGCTGCTTGTTTTTAAAATGTTTTGTCCGCTAACCCTTATAGCAAGAAAATACTCCGATTCTCAAAAAGATAATTTTGACATATTTCTTCCGAACTGGCTGGCAAAATATAACAAGATCATCTTCACGACAATTTATATAGCCGGTGTCATTTTAGTACTCATAAGGACATTTAGAAATTGATAAAGGTGCCTTGGTTCCTGTCTTTTGATTCTTGATTTTATCGTCACTTCGAGTGTTTTTTCTTGACCGATAGAGAAAGAAAAAATGTATCGAGAAGGGCTTTGTAGTTGGAACTTCAAAAGGATCTCGATACAATTTTCACCTCCGCTTTCGCTACGGCAAAAATCACTCGATCTGACGATGAGGGATAGTGAGAGTGGATTTGTTTCTCAGCAGCACTGTCGTCACTTCGAGTGTTTTTTCTGACCGCCAGGGAAAGAAAAAATGTATCGAGAAGGGCTTTGTAGTTGGAACTTCAAAAGGATCTCGATACAATTTTCACCTCCGCTTTCGCTACGGCAAAAATCACTCGATCTGACGATGAGGGATAGTGAGAGTGGATTTGTTTCTCAGCAGCACTGTCGTCACTTCGAGTGTTTTTTCTGACCGCCAGGGATAGAAAAAATGTATCGAGAAGTGCTATGGAGTTCGAATTTCTAAAGGATCTCGATACAATTTTTTCCTCCGCTGCCGCTACGGAAAAAATCACTACCATTGACGTATTTTTTAACTAGCTGTATTATAGCTAATTACCATCCCAAGCTCTTTCGCCATTTTTCTTACACTTCTTTCTTTGTTGAGGTTAATTTTCTCTTCATAATCTTTTATTCCTTTTTCTATATAATCTAAACCTCTAACAAATAACTTCCAGTAAAGTTCTGCCAGTTTTCTGGCCATTGCTTTTATAGCGTGGCTCGGTCCCTTTCTGGCTCTTAGTTTTCTGCCGAAGGCACCTAGTGCAATTTTTTTGCTGTTGAGAAGGCTTGTGGCCACTTGTTTGAAGATTAATCCTGCTTTGGGCTGACCTTTTGATTTATGGTTTTTCCTCATTTTGCCGGAGTGGTGCTGTTTTGGAGCAAGGCCAAGCCAGGAAGTAAAATGTTTTTCTGTTGCCCATTTCTTCATATCTGTACCTACCTCGGCAAGGAGTTGCATCCAGGTATAATCTGTTATTCCAGGCAGAACAGTGGCATCCCTATGGTTAAATACACTTAGTAGATAGCGGTCGAGGTTTTTAATCTTGGGTTTGTGATGCCTTATAGGCTTCCTTGTTTTTTTCTTGCCGGGTTTTAGGGATGCATCACCATTCTCTCCGCTCATCTTCTTAAGAACTTCATCCAATTTTTCATCACACCGCACTATTTGTACCTGATAAAAATCATAGCAAGCAACTGCCTGCTCCAGTGCGAATAGACCTGCCTGAGTGTAGTGCCCTTTTAGAGATTTTATTACCAGTTCCCTTTTTGTTTTTAAAATGCTTTTTTCGCATAACTCCACCAGGACTTTCGGGTTTCTTTCTCCTTTGAGAATAGCTCTGATTACCCTCAATCCACTGGCTCCATGTACTTGACTTAAAACTTCTTTTAAGCGGATGTTCATCATGGTGAGGGCTTTTTGCATATGATTTATATGCATTGCCGCACTGCGAATGTGATCTTCCCGAAGGCGTTGATATTCCCGAAGTTCCTGGACAAGATCTTCTGCTACAAAACATCTGCTAAGAAGACCATGGCTATGTAACTGTTGTATCCACTGGCAATCCTTTACATCTGTTTTTCTGCCGGGAACTTGTTTAGTACTTCTCCCATCTACCAACCAGACATCGATTCCTCTGGCCTGTAGAATATCAAAGAGAATAACCCAATAAACTCCAGTGGCTTCCAAAGCAACAGTTTCGATATTATTATCGATCAAATAATCCGCTGCCATTTCCAAATCCTCAGTAAAAGTCTCGAAGCTTTTTACTTCTCTCCCTTCAAGACCTACAAAAATTTTGCGGGCTCCAATATCAATGCCCGCAGCATGGTTGTGAATTTTCTTCATAATAGAAAAAGTTTAAAAACCACATCGGAGAATTCTAAAGCAGTAAGACTACCATGCGGGCATCAATACGAAGTTGAGCACCAAAATCGCTACCATTATTTTCCGAAAACCATACTCGAACACAGGTAAAAAACACTATGTGTATATCGGCCAAATTGTGGTTTAAATTCCCTTATAAAAATACAATCCCCTACGTCAATATTCTTCGCTAGATAAAATTTTTTTTATCTCAAATCTCGATCTGACGGGTGAGGAAGGGAGTGGGAGTTTTGAATTATGCAATATAGAAAACTCGTCTCCCTCGAGAGCACAAGCGTCCTCCCCCTTTAGGGGACCCAAGGGGTCGAGGAAAATTGGCCAATTTCACCCTGCTCATTCTAACAACTAACAACTAAAGGCTAAAGACTACAATCCCCGTCTCTTCTCTCTTCTCTTTTTTCTCTCCTCTTGTTTCTTGTCTTTTGTCTCCTGAATCTTTTTTTCGCTACCACAAAAGTTCCCCCTTTGGGGGCTAGGGGCCTATTTGTTAAATTTTCTCCCCTTCCACTCAAACCCTCTAAACAGTGACAACACCGCCACATAGGTTGAAAAAAAAGGATACACTATGCTGCTCCAAAAATAATTTCGCAACACCTCCTGCCGGTCAAAGAATTTAGCCGACTGGTATATGAGCAAGAAATCCAGGTTGAATTTGAAAAGGAAAACGATGAGCAGCGGCTGATAAGGGATTATGCTGAAGAGCGCGAGGAAAGCGCCAATGATGAGCAGAAGGTTCATAAGAAGCACTGTAATACCCAGGAGCTTCGCGAAACTGCTCTTGTAGGCCGATGTTTTCGCTGCCCAGCGAATACGTTGGGAAATAAGAGCGTAAAAATCGGGCTGGGGTTTGGTAAGAATTATGGCTTCTTTGGCTTTTAAGAATTCTAATTGGAGCCCGGCTGCCGCGAATTTCTGCAGGAGGAAAACATCGTCACCGCTGGAGATATGATCATTTCCCTCAAAACCTCCTACCTCATAAAAAGCTTGTTTGGAATAACAAAGATTGGCGCCGTTGCACATAAAGGGCTGATCGAGTCCGAAGCCGCCTGCACCGGCTGCCTGCAGGCTCAGGAAATCCATCTCCTGGAAATGCCGGAAATATTTCCTTCCGGTTTTTTCCCGTACAGGAAAAAAAGCCACGGGTCCTGCGACCAGTTGTGCGCTAGTTTCGGCTATTTTTTCGTTATAAGCCTGTAGCCAGGTTTCGGGTACGATACAGTCGGCATCTGTGGTAAGGAGATATTCAAATTGGGCGTTTTTGAGAGCGGTTAAAATCGCATCTTTTTTTGGGGAGGAGGTGATCCGCTCATTTTCGAGCAGGTGGATATTTAGATCGGGATTTGCATCCTTGTATTGTGAACATATCTCCCGGGAAGCATCTTCAGAAGCATCGTTGACCAACAGGATCTCGAAATGTGAAGCAGGATACTTCAGCAGGGAAAGAGAGTTCAAAAGGTCCGGCAGATTTTCAGCTTCATTGCGGTAAGGAACTACGATGGAAAATCGAATTTCGGGAGGCTTTCCGCTTAAAACATATTCAGGAATTTTTCTCCACCCAAAAATTAAAGTGCCGGTGAGAAAGACGTAGGCCAGGCTTACAATTATGAGGAGGATTATCATTTTTCAAAAGTTTGTAAAGCATTCCCGGCTGCGCAGAAATGCTTAGCTTTGTAATGTAAGGGCCAAGTTACCAATTTTTTCAGCAGGTCCCGTAAAACCTACAGTTAAGCCATTGAACAAGGAAAGGATCATTTTAGGAATAGACCCGGGGACCACGATTATGGGCTTTGGGCTTATCAAGGTGGAAAATAAAAAAATGCATTTCCTGCAGCTTAACGAGTTGCAGCTTAGCAAATACAGCGATCCTTATATTAAGCTGAAACTTATTTTTGAACGCACCATTGAACTCATTGACACTTATAATCCCGATGAGATCGCGATCGAGGCCCCTTTCTTCGGAAAGAATGTGCAGTCCATGCTCAAACTGGGACGCGCCCAGGGAGTAGCCATGGCCGCCGGACTTTCACGCCAGATCCCCATCACAGAATACCTTCCGAAGAAAATAAAAATGGCCATTACCGGCAACGGAAATGCCAGCAAGGAACAGGTGGCGAAGATGCTTCAAAGTCTTTTAAATCTTAAAACCCTTCCGAAGAACCTGGATTCCACGGATGGGCTCGCGGCTGCGGTTTGCCATTTTTACAATTCGGGAAGGGTGGAAGTGGGAAAAAGCTATTCCGGCTGGGATTCCTTTGTGAAACAGAATCAAGATAAAATAAGCCCCCTAACCCCAAAGGGGGAAAGCCCCCTAGCCCCCAACGGGGGAACTAAAAAAATAATAAATGAAAGATCAATCTCAACATCCTAACCAACTCCTCCCCTTTGGGGAGGCGGGGAGGGGAGCTGGGGCTTTGTACATCCACATCCCATTTTGCAAGCAGGCCTGTCATTACTGTGATTTTCATTTTTCGACTTCGATGAAGAAGAAGGACGAGTTGGTAGCGATGTTGTGCAGGGAGATCGTGCTGCGGAAGGGGGAACTGCCGGCCGGGGAGTTGCAGACTATCTATTTTGGAGGAGGAACCCCTTCACTACTTTCTTCGGAAGAACTGAAACTGATATTCGACACCATCTATGAGCATTTCACTGTTGCCGAAGATGCCGAAATAACCCTCGAAGCCAATCCAGATGATCTCTCACGCGAAAAGGTGGAGGTGCTGAAAGCTGCGGGCATCAACAGGTTAAGCATTGGGGTGCAGTCTTTTTTTGAAGAGGACCTGCGCATGATGAACAGGGCCCACAATGAGGTGGAGGCGCTGGAATGCCTTCAAATGGCAAAGGAATATTTTGACAATATTTCCCTCGACCTTATTTACGGCATCCCGGGAATGAGCGAAGAGCGGTGGAAGGAGAATATCAGTATTGCACTGCAGCTGGAACTTCCGCATTTTTCCTGTTATGCGCTTACGGTAGAGCCGAATACCGCGCTTAAGAAATTTATTGAAAAAGGAGTTATAAAGCCTGTGGATGATGATGCCGCCAGTGCCCATTTTGAGATTTTGGTGAGGACTTTAAAGGAAGCCGGGTATGTGCATTATGAATTCTCAAATTTCGGGAAGCCCGGTTATTTTTCAAAAAACAATACGGCATACTGGACAGGAAAACCTTACCTGGGAATAGGCCCCTCTGCACATTCCTTTGATGGGAAAAAACGAAAGTGGAATGTGAGTAATAATTCGCTTTACATAAAGGCAATACAAAAGGAGGAGCTGCCTTATGAGGAGGAGGAATTAAGCACAACCGACAGATATAATGAACACGTCATGACCCGCTTACGCACCATGTGGGGAATTTCCCTTGAAGAGGTGGAAAAGGAATTTGGAAGCAGCTATAAGGAGTATTTACTGGAGCAGGCGAAGCCTTTGCTGCAGGATAATATGTTGGAGTTGACCCACAACAGGCTGCACGTCACGGCAAAAGGAAAATTTCTGAGCGACGGTATAGCGGCGGAGTTGTTTTTGGTAAATTTGGAGTAAGGAAAAATTTTTTTTATCAATAGGAGGGCCTTTTACCTGCCGTCACCCTGAGACCCTGATAAATTTTATGATAGTGGGGATATTATATTATGGGAGGATCGTCAAAAAAAGTTAGTTTTTTGTTTGGAAGTCTTTTCCGGCCTACGAAAGCTTATCGTAAAATTTGAAATGAGAGGGGCGTTAAGAATTTTAGGCTGTTTGAGCGAAACGAATTAAACTCGCTAAAATTAATATTCCCGCGAGTTCCTAAAATTTAGCCACCGAATGAAAAATTTAGAGAAGCTTTCGTAAGCCTAGACTTTTTTGGTTCTTTTTCTTGCAACCGACGACCAGAGGGAGAGGATTGCAGCAAAAAAGAACAAACGGTCCTATGAAATGGAATTAGACTCGCCACCAATATTTGAAAATATAATTAGCTTATTAGATGCGTTAAGGAAATTTAGTTTCGGGTTGTAATGGTTTAGAACGATGTAACTGGTTAATCGGTTGGTATACAAGAGTATGGTAGATGCTAGACGAGTAGAAGCAAATAATATATAAATTTATAGCAGGAATGCTAATGAAAGCACAAATAAACCACAATAATAAAACTTATAACATCGATCTCTCGCATCCTTTCGACATTTCTATTAGTCTGCGTGGAGACAATAAAAACCCTGTTGCCTGGTACCTGGAGGCACCAAAGATACAGCCGGTACGGCAGGGAGATTTTGTCGGTAAGGTAAGTGAAGGTGCTTCTACCAATTTCAATAATATTCAGTTTAATCCGCACGCCCATGGGACCCATACGGAGTGTGTAGGGCATATCACCCGGGAATTCCACAGCATCAATGAAGTTTTAAAAACATTTTTCTTTACGGCAAAACTGATTTCCATAGAGCCGATAAAAAAAGGAGAAGACCAGGTGATCACGGAAGAGCAGGTGAGGAGCAAGATCCAAAAAGGGGAGGTAGAGGCCGTGGTCATTAGAACCCTTCCAAACTACATCGAAAAACGCTCCCGGCATTATTCCCATACCAACTGGCCGTATCTGGAAGAGTCGGCAGCAAGATATCTGCGGGTATGCGGAGTGAAACACTTGCTCATCGACCTGCCTTCTATAGACCGTGAAAAAGATGAAGGAAAGCTGCTAGCGCATAAGGCCTTTTGGGATCACCCCAAAAATACAAGGATGGATGCTACCATTACGGAAATGATCTACGTGCCCAATAAGGTTGAGGATGGGGATTATATTTTGGATTTGCAGGTTGCTTCTTTTGAGAATGATGCTGCGCCTTCGAGGCCGGTGTTGTATAAGCTGGAATAGAGCAGCAGCTTCGCATCGCGCGGTCCTTCCGATGCCCTTCCGCTGCGCGAAGTCTTTAGATTTTGAGCTAAACCAAACGTTTAAAAACCTCGATCTTTCCCAACGTCTCCTGCCGTTGAAACGAATTATGAAATACCACGAAACCCGCAGGTTCTAACCAAATTGGAATAAGAAGTCTGGAGACTTCGAGGAGCTTTCTGGGTTTTTGGTATTTGAAGGAGGCGCGAGGTCATGAGACCTCACGCAGCGGAAGGAGAATAAGTTAGACACGCAACCTCCCCGTCCGCGAAGCGGCCACCCCTCCTTGAAAAAAGCAGGGGAGCTTTTGATTTTACTGAAAATGAAATTTTGAGTTCATTATATGAATTTAACCAAAAACGACAGCACCTTCCCTTTTTTCAAGGGAAGGTGGATTGAGCGGACAAAATTTTCTTTTTCAGCAGGATCATTCTACCGCTCAAGACGGAAGGGTTCCTTGGTTCGTATAATTAAAATATTCAGGATAATCTTAAAAGGTAGTTTGTATCTCTTATGTGGGAACTGACGGATTCTTTTATAAGGGAAGGGTAGCGCGAGGTCGGGAGACCTCACGCAGCGTTGTCAATTTATTTGTAACAAATTCCTGAAAGATGGATCTAATAATAAATATTAATCTTTTCGATAATGAGCAAGATCTTAAAGCTGGAGGAACTGGCCATGTTCCTGGTAGGTATTTTTGCCTTTAGCTTTTTGCCGCTTGAATGGTGGTGGTTCCCGTTGCTCCTTTTTGTACCTGATATCGGGATGCTTGGTTATTTGTATGGAAATAAAACCGGTGCAATGATCTATAATCTTTGGCATCATAAAGGGCTGGCTATCTTACTTTCGGTATCCGGATTTTATCTGAACGATCTTTATCTTCAGGTAGCCGGTATTATATTGTTTTCGCATGCCTCTCTTGACAGGTTGCTAGGGTATGGATTGAAGTATGACAGTGGGTTTAAGTTTACCCATTTGGGTGAGATTGGAAAGAAGAAGGTGGTTTCCTGATTAAACCGGTCCCGAAGCTGGTACAGGTTACGAGTTTAATTTTTCTCCGCCAGAACCCTTCCGTCTTGATTGGCTGGGGAGTTTAAGGTGCGACAACAAATGTTTAAGCCAATCAAGCCACCTTCCCTTGAAAAAAGGGATGGAGCTTTTAATTCTATTATACGTAGGATTAATACTGCGAAGGCGCTTGAGGAAAGAAGCATTTTATAAACCTCTACCGTCAGTTCGAGACCCCGATAAAATATTTTATTAGCGTGAGGTAATGACGTAGGAGAATTATCACTTCGAGTCAGCTTTTTGTTAGAAGGTCTTTTCCGGCCTACGAAAGTTTGTCGTAAAATTTGAAATGAGAGGGGCGTTAAGAATTTTAGGCTGTCTGAGCGAAACGGATTAAACTCGCGAGAATGGATTTACCCGCGAGTTCCTAAAATTTAGCCACCGAATGATAAATTTAGATAAGCTTTCGTAAGCCTAGACTTTTTTGGTTCTTTTTTGGGCGATGCAAAAAAGAACAAACGGTCCTATGAAATGCAGATAACCTCGCCTGGATGATGTAAGAAAAATAGAATACGTCAATGGTAGTGTTTTTTCTGTAGCGATAGCGGAAGAAAAAATGTATCGAGAACCCTCGGATAGTTCAGTACTCCGAAGAGTTCTCGATACAAATTTCTTCTCCCTACCGGTCGAAAAAATTCACTACCATTGACGTATTTTTTAACTAGCTGTATTATAGCTAATTACCATCCCAAGCTCTTTCGCCATTTTTCTTACACTTCTTTCTTTGTTGAGGTTAATTTTCTCTTCATAATCTTTTATTCCTTTTTCTATATAATCTAAACCTCTAACAAATAACTTCCAGTAAAGTTCTGCCAGTTTTCTGGCCATTGCTTTTATAGCGTGGCTCGGTCCCTTTCTGGCTCTTAGTTTTCTGCCGAAGGCACCTAGTGCAATTTTTTTGCTGTTGAGAAGGCTTGTGGCCACTTGTTTGAAGATTAATCCTGCTTTGGGCTGACCTTTTGATTTATGGTTTTTCCTCATTTTGCCGGAGTGGTGCTGTTTTGGAGCAAGGCCAAGCCAGGAAGTAAAATGTTTTTCTGTTGCCCATTTCTTCATATCTGTACCTACCTCGGCAAGGAGTTGCATCCAGGTATAATCTGTTATTCCAGGCAGAACAGTGGCATCCCTATGGTTAAATACACTTAGTAGATAGCGGTCGAGGTTTTTAATCTTGGGTTTGTGATGCCTTATAGGCTTCCTTGTTTTTTTCTTGCCGGGTTTTAGGGATGCATCACCATTCTCTCCGCTCATCTTCTTAAGAACTTCATCCAATTTTTCATCACACCGCACTATTTGTACCTGATAAAAATCATAGCAAGCAACTGCCTGCTCCAGTGCGAATAGACCTGCCTGAGTGTAGTGCCCTTTTAGAGATTTTATTACCAGTTCCCTTTTTGTTTTTAAAATGCTTTTTTCGCATAACTCCACCAGGACTTTCGGGTTTCTTTCTCCTTTGAGAATAGCTCTGATTACCCTCAATCCACTGGCTCCATGTACTTGACTTAAAACTTCTTTTAAGCGGATGTTCATCATGGTGAGGGCTTTTTGCATATGATTTATATGCATTGCCGCACTGCGAATGTGATCTTCCCGAAGGCGTTGATATTCCCGAAGTTCCTGGACAAGATCTTCTGCTACAAAACATCTGCTAAGAAGACCATGGCTATGTAACTGTTGTATCCACTGGCAATCCTTTACATCTGTTTTTCTGCCGGGAACTTGTTTAGTACTTCTCCCATCTACCAACCAGACATCGATTCCTCTGGCCTGTAGAATATCAAAGAGAATAACCCAATAAACTCCAGTGGCTTCCAAAGCAACAGTTTCGATATTATTATCGATCAAATAATCCGCTGCCATTTCCAAATCCTCAGTAAAAGTCTCGAAGCTTTTTACTTCTCTCCCTTCAAGACCTACAAAAATTTTGCGGGCTCCAATATCAATGCCCGCAGCATGGTTGTGAATTTTCTTCATAATAGAAAAAGTTTAAAAACCACATCGGAGAATTCTAAAGCAGTAAGACTACCATGCGGGCATCAATACGAAGTTGAGCACCAAAATCGCTACCATTATTTTCCGAAAACCATACTCGAACACAGGTAAAAAACACTATGTGTATATCGGCCAAATTGTGGTTTAAATTCCCTTATAAAAATACAATCCCCTACGTCAATATTCTTCGCTAGATAAAATTTTTTTTATCTCAAATCTCGAACTGACGATTACGTTTAGGAATAGAAGTGCTATTTTAATTTAACCTCTACCGTAAGTTCGAGTGTTTTTTCTGTAGCGATAGCGGAAGAAAGAATGTATCGAGAACCCTCGGATAGTTCAGTATTCCCAAGAGTTTTCGATACAAATTTCTTCTCCCTACCGGTCGAAAAAATTCACTTGAACTGACGGCTTTCGTTTCCTGGGAAAGTGGATTCCTTATTAAGCTTCTGGCAAATCTAAGATGAGGGATCAGAAAAACTGACATATTTCTATACTATCAGAGTACTCCACAAAAAAAGCCGCTTCAGCTAAGAAACGGCTTTTCATAAATTCTGAAAATCTTTCAGAAAAAATTATTATCCAAGAGCTACTCTTTCAAAAGCAACGATCTCAAGATCTTTATCTAAAGTCTTCACATAAGCAGAAACGCTCATTTTGTTATCTTTGATGTAATCCTGGTTCACAAGAGTATTGTCCTTGAAGAATCTCTTGATCTTACCTTTTGCGATATTGTCAAGCATTTCCTCAGGCTTACCTTCTTCTCTTAATTGATCTTTAGCGATCTCGATCTCCTTGTCGATCACTGTTTGGTCTACACCTTCTTCATTAAGTGCAACCGGGTTCATTGCGGCAGCCTGCATAGAAACATTCTTTGCAACTTCCTCAGCTCCGTCTGCTTTCTTGGAAAGACCTGTTAGAACGGCAATTTTATTACCCGCGTGGATGTAAGAACCTACGAAAGGAGCTTCCAAAGTACGGTAGTCACCAATCTCGATCTTTTCTCCAATAACACCTGTTTGCTCAGTCAATTTATCCTGAACAGAGATCCCTTTATAATCTGCAGCAAGTAATTCATCTTTTGAAGAAGTAGTTAGAGCAAGATCTGCAAGTTCCTCAGCCAATTGGATGAAAGAATCATTTTTTGCAACGAAGTCTGTTTCACAGTTAAGAGAGATGATCACCCCACGGGTTGAATCTTCGTTTACTCTCGCGATTGCAGCACCTTCACTAGACTCTCTGTCGGCACGGTTGGCAGCAACTTTTTGTCCTTTTTTTCTAAGGATCTCAATTGCTTTATCGTAATCACCTTCAGCTTCCACTAAAGCTTTTTTACAATCCATCATACCGGCACCGGTAGACTTTCTTAATTTATTTACTTCTGCGGCGGTTATATTTGCCATGATGTTAAATGTTTTTGGTTTGTAAAAAACAAGTCGTTTAGTTTTTTATTGAAAAAGAACTAAACGACTCATTATAATTATTCAAAATATTTTATTCTTCTTCCTGGTTGTCTTTTGAAGCTTTAGCCAAAGTCTCTTTTTTAGACTCCAACTTCACATCTTCTTTAGACTCTTCCATAGCTTTTACATCCTGAGGATCTTTAGAAGGAACTTCTACATCTTCTTTGGATTTCTTAGCTTTTGGAGCTCTTGTCTTTGTTTCTTTTCCTTCGTTAGAATCGTCTTCTTTGTCAGAATCTTTAGTATTCTTTCTTTCAGAAAGACCTTCTATAATAGAATCGGCAACATAAGAAACCACTTTGCTAATAGATTTTGATGCATCATCGTTAGATGGGATCACGTAATCTACTTCACGCGGGTCTGAGTTGGTATCTACCATCGCAAAGATTGGAATGTTTAATTTTTGTGCTTCTTTAACAGCAATGTGTTCACGGGTGATATCTACAATAAATAATGCAGCCGGAAGACGGCTCATATCTGCAATAGAACCTAAGTTTTTCTCCAACTTAGCCCTTAAACGGTCAACCTGCAAACGCTCTTTTTTAGAAAGAGTGTTGAAAGTTCCGTCTTTTTTCATCCTGTCAATAGAAGCCATTTTTTTAACGGCTTTACGAATGGTGATAAAATTTGTAAGCATCCCGCCCGGCCATCTTTCTGTGATGTAAGGCATGTTTGCTCTCTCTGCCTGCTCGGTTACGATTTCTTTTGCCTGTTTCTTGGTAGCTACGAAGAGTATTTTTCTACCACTGGCTGCGATCTTTTTAAGGGCCTCACCGGCCTCCTGCATTTTCGCAGCACTTTTATATAGGTTGATGATGTGGATCCCGTTGCGCTCCATATAGATATATGGGGCCATGTTTGGGTTCCATCTTCTTGTAAGGTGTCCAAAATGTACACCTGCATCAAGTAATTCTTTTACTTCTACTTTGTTTGCCATTTTTGTAATAGTTTACGTTCTGTTGAGATAGCAACAACCAAGTGGCTATTTTAATTAAAATACGGCCTTGATCGTTTAGATGCTAAACTAACTTCATTGTCACACTAAGCTTGTCGAAGTGTTTTCAATGAATAACAACATATAATTTTTAAATGAACTTGTGGGCAATGCCCAATAAATATTAACGCTTAGAGAACTGGAATTTCTTACGGGCTTTCTTTTGACCGAATTTCTTACGCTCTACCATTCTAGGATCTCTTGTCATTAAACCTTCCGGCTTAAGAATCGCACGATTCTCTGGATCAAGTTCTACCATAGCTCTGGAAAGTGCAAGACGAATAGCCTCTGCCTGTCCTGTAATACCACCACCGTAAACGTTTACTTTAATGTCAAAGCTCTCTTCGTTCCCGGTCATGTTAAGAGGTTGCATCACTTTAAAAAGTAATGGCCCGGTAGTAAAGTAATCTTTGAAATCTTTTTTGTTGATAGTAATGTTACCACTTCCCTGGTTAACATATACCCTTGCAACAGCCGTTTTTCTACGGCCAATTTTGTGAATAACGTCCATTACTTAAGATCGTTTAAGTTAATAGTTTTAGGCTTTTGAGCAGATTGATCGTGTTCAGATCCTGCATATACCTTTAAGTTACGGAAAATTGCTGCTCCTAATTTATTTTTAGGAAGCATTCCCTTTACCGCATTTTCAATAAGTCTCTCTGGAGCTTTACTGAATAATTCATTTGCAGTTAAACTGCGTTGACCCCCAGGATAGCCGGTGTGGCGAATGTATTCTTTAGAATCCCATTTCTTTCCTGTTAAGTTGATCTTGCTGGCGTTTGTTACAATTACATTGTCACCGCAATCAACGTGTGGGGTGAAGTTAGGCTTATACTTACCTCTAAGAAGTTTTGCAACTCCTGAAGCAAGACGACCTAAAGTCTCTCCGTCAGCATCTACGTGCACCCAATCCTTAGTCACGGTAGCCTTGTTGGCAGATACTGTTTTGTAGCTTAATGTGTCCACACTAATTAAATTTACTTGTTATTAAACATTCCATTCCCTGTGACACGAATTTAAATCGTGAAAACAGGGGTGCAAATGTACAATTATAAATTCATAATGCAAATAGCAGTTTCATTAATTTATGGAGTCTAAATGGTCTGGTTTTCAAAGCCTTTTAAAATGCTGTGAACTAGATTTAATAAAGATTAAAATTGGACCGCTCTTTTAGTCTAGAGCAAATAATTAAAATTATATATCTGGCGGGGTGTAAAACGCAAGGTAATCGACGAAAAGCGTTTTAAACTGATTAACGGCACTATAAATGTTAATTATGTCATAAAATTCCTTCAATATAAAGTATCTTTGCTGCTGCAAATGATAAAAGAGAAAACTATGGAATTCAAAATTACAAAAGCTTTACTTGCTTTGTGCATGTGTGGGATGCTGTTTTCCTGTGGTGGGGAAGACCTGGATGATACCGGCGAACCCGTTTTTAAAAGCAGTAATCTTACTGCTGATATTTCCAGCGCAGACCTTCTTGGCAAATGGGAGCTAATAGGTATGGAAGGCGACCGGGAGGTTGACTTTAATGGCGACGGGATTGGCAGCATTGATATGCTTTCTGAAACTTCCTGCTTCAATATCATGTATTATGAGTTTTTTGATAATGGAGTGGTTGAAACAGGGCAGGCAAGATTATGGTTTGACAGTAGCGGAAACTTTACATGTTTGTCTGGGGAATATGCTGCTACTTATTCAATTAGCCAGGATATCCTCAGGGTGGATTTTAATCTTAATGGCTCTCCTATGACCGAGGAGAAGCAAATTGCTTTAACCAGTGATGCGACAGGGGATTATCTTCATGTCACCCTTAGTGATCTGGAGGCTGCGGCTTATGTAAATGATCCCGGCACTACCAACGCTTCACATTTAAGCCTCATAAAAATGGTTTATAAGAAAGAATTATAAAAAAATAAAGCTTTTTCAGCATTTTCAAAAACCCAAAACTTAATCGTTTTGGGTTTTTTTGTTAACACCAGAATGAAATATTATGCTTGCACAAGAATTTTTCAGGGTAAAAAATATTAAAAAAACAAATAAATGCCTTTTTTCAGGTGAAATATTTAAAAAAATGAAATTTCCACCTGGGAAAATTTCATTTTTAATAAAAGTTAACAAATGATAAAAAATTCTTAAAAAAGTTAAATTTTCTATAACATTCTATTGATAAAAAAATTAGTTTTGAAAGTAATTAACATTAACATCAAACTAACTTTATGAAAAGAACATTACAGGTCTTTTTCCTGTTGCTGTTTATATTCCAATCGGGGTATTCGCAGGAGAGAACAATCACAGGTACGGTAACAGATGCCGCAGGTTTACCACTTCCCGGGGTAAACGTGACTGTAAGGAACACCAATAGAGGTGCCCAAACAGATTTTGACGGGAATTACACCATTAATGCAGCTCCCAATGAAGTCCTGGTCTTTACCTTCGTTGGTTTAAGCAGGGTGGAACGTGCTGTGGGAACAGCTTCTGTCATTAATGTAACAATGGAGGAAGATTCGCAGGCACTTGACGAGGTGGTTGTTGTTGGATATGGTGTTCAATCCAAGAGGGAAGTTACGGGTGCTATCTCCCAGGTAAAAGGAGAGGAAATTGCAAACCTTGTAACTCCAAGCTTCGAGGCCCAGCTGGCAGGTAGAGCTGCCGGGGTGCAGGTAACTACCCAAAGTGGTATTATTGGAGAAACGCCTCGTTTCAGGATTAGGGGTATTGCCTCTATTACTTCAGGGACCTATCCCCTTATTGTGGTGGATGGTATTCCAATTTACACAGGGGATCTTGGTGGTTATGCCAGTAACAATGCCCTGGGTGATATTAACCCAGCCGATATTGAGTCCATTGAGATACTTAAAGATGGTTCTGCTACTGCCATCTATGGTTCCAGGGCTGCAAATGGGGTGGTTTTGATCACTACAAAATCTGGTAAAGAAGGTAGAATGACAATTAACGCAAACACTACTGTTGGTTGGGCTTCTCCAATTGAAACATTTGACCTTTTACAAACGCCAGATTTCATTACTATTTCCAATGAAAAAAGGTCTAACAGGGGCCAGGAAGACTGGGCAGCAGGTTCACAGTTTAATACAGACTGGCAGGATGCGGTGCTAAAAAGCGGGGCTTTACAGCAGGATCACAACCTTTCCTTTAGTGGAGGAACTGCAAGCACTAATTATTATCTTTCTTTAGGGTATACAGACCAGGAAAGTGTTGCAAGGCCTAATGATATGACAAGATATTCCTTTAGGTCCAATATTGATCAAAAGATAAAAGACTGGTTGAGTGTAGGTGTAAATGCTGGTTTAACCAGGACAGAGTATAACGGTCTTAACACCGGTACAAACTCCCTGTCTGGTAACATCTTTAATGCTACAAGACAACATCCTAACGTGCCAATTTACAATCCCGAGCACCCAACAGGGTATAATATCGATTTTGAATTTGACAACCTGGTAGGTAGAGGCAGCAACATTGGTTTAATTGGGGATAACCTTCCTAACCTTATGTATGCAATTGAGAATAATAACTATTATTCAAAGATCAACAGGATCATATCAAATGTGTATGCAGACGTGAAGCCTATCAATTCTGTGAACTTTAGAACCCAGGTAAGTGTGGACCAGGCTAACACCACAGGTTTCCTTTACTGGAGTCCTGTTCATGGTGACGGGCAGGGTTCAAACGGTCGTGTGCAGAACAACAACACCGATCTTACCCGTTGGAACTGGCAAAATATTCTTAGCTATAATGATACATTTGCTGATGCTCACACCGTTGGTGTAACTCTAATTAGTGAATACCAAAAACAAAGAAACCAGAGTTTCTTCGCCACAGGTACAGACCTTTCCAACGAATTCTTCAACAAGAACCTTATAAGTAACTCTTACGGAGTACCCGGGTCTGGTGGTGGATTGACAGAGAATGGGTTTATTTCCTATGCAGGAAGGGTGAACTATAATTATAAGAACCGTTATTTCCTTCAGGGGACTTTACGACGTGATGGTCTTTCTTCACTTCCTGAGGCTAATAGATATGGAACTTTCCCGGGTGCATCTGCAGGATGGACAATTTCTGAAGAAGCTTTCATGAGAGATGTAACAGCTATTAATGACTTCAAAATAAGGGGTTCATATGGTAAAGTAGGGAACGTTTCTATTGGAGATTATCCTTATCTTGGTCTTTATGGTGCTGCAAAATATGGGGATGCCAACGGGATTGGATATGCCCAGTTTGGTAACGACCAGTTAAGATGGGAAACCTCTACAAAGTATGATATTGGTTTTGATCTTAGGATGTTCAATAACAGGTTTACTTTCAATGCCGATTATTTTATCAATGATACAGATGACTTGATCCTGGATCTTGAAACACCTATGTCATTGGGTATTCCTGGAAACAGCTACAGCTCAAACATTGGAGCCATAAAAAACACCGGTATTGAACTTGCTGCTGAAGGTAGGTTGATACAAGGTCCAAACTTCAACTGGACAGTAAATGCCAACATTTCGTTCATTGACAATGAGGTTGTTTCGCTTGTAGCGGGACAGGACAGGATCAATGCTAACAACTACACAATTTCAAGAGAGGGAGAGCCTATTAACTCTATCTATGGATTCAGGTATTGGGGAACAAACCCGGCAAACGGTAACCCCGTTTATTACAAAGCCGATGGTTCATTGGTACAGGGTAACATAGCTACCAGTAACTACAGGGTTTTTGATCCTGCCAACCCATCAGATGTTTCGCAGGCTTCCTCATTAAGTTCTGCAACAGACAGGGTGATATTAGGACAAACCCTTCCAAAATACTTTGGAGGTTTAAGCTCAAGTATGAACTATAAAGGATTTGACTTTGGATTCCTTTTCAGGTTTAGTGGTGGCAACAAGATCTTTAATGCAACTAGAAGGGATCTATTGAACCAAAACTTTACCAATAACAGCACAGAGATCCTTGGAAGATGGCAAAGTGAGGCAAACCCTGGTGATGGTTGGACACCAAGACTATGGGCTGCTGGTAATACCTTTGTTAACCTAACCTCAAGTGCAACTTCTCGTTTCGTTGAGGATGCAGACTTTATTAAACTTGAAAACATGACCCTTGGATATTCACTTTCCAAAGACGTGGCAGAGCGTATAGGTATGAGCAAGTTAAGAGTGTATGTGCAGGGTCAAAACCTATGGATAATCACAGACTATTCAGGATTAGATCCGGAAATGGAAATAGGTGGTGTAGATCTTAACTTAACCCCGAGATCTTCCATTGTATCATTGGGACTAAACATCGGACTATAATTTAAAAAGGATATGAAAATAAAATTAATAGAAACAAAAAGAATGAATACAATTGCTAAAGGCGTTGTGTTTGTAATGGGCCTTTCTCTCTTTACAGCGTGTACAGAGGAGAATGTTCTGGAGCTGGAACCGTTCAACCAGATCTCTGAAGATGCTGCATTCTCTACCCCAGATCTTATCGAACTTTCGGTAACAGGGATGTACCAGGCAGCACAAAGAGGAGATTATGTTGGTAACTTAAGAGGATATCCCTTTGGAGCTGCATTTGTGCAGCAAGGGGATAACCGTGGTGAGGATGTAGTGAATGTGGCCACCTTTTACCAGTTGACCTATACTGCAACTTATGATCCAACTACCGCAAATAACGTTTATTACTGGAGTGATACCTACAGGTTGATCAACCGTACAAACATGGTTATTGAAGGTGTTGAAGGTGCGGTGGCAGATGGGATCATCACCCAGGAAGTGGCAGATGATTATATTGGACAGGCAAAGTTCCTTAGAGCAATTTCTCATCTTGAATTGCTTTTTCACTTCGCCAGACCATATGACCATACTGCAGATGCCGGTCACCCCGGTATTCCTTACAGGGAGATCCCTTTTACTACAGAAGGTAATATAGAACTTGGTCTTGCGCAGGGAAGAAACACGGTTGCTGATTCTTACTCTAAAGTTATTGCCGACCTTACTGATGCCGAGAACCTTTTACAAACTAAAACAGAAAGAGGAGGAACCCTTGGGATCATTAGAGCTACTAAGGAATCTGCAATTGCATTCAAGACCAGAGCCTATCTTCACATGAACCGTTGGGATATGGTGATCCAGGAAGGTGAAAAAATCCTTGGAGATTATTCGCTTACTTCCAATCCAAATGATGTTTTTGAAAATGGATACTCAAATTCAGAGTCTGTTTTCTCAATTGAGAATACAGAGAACAACAACCCGGGTGTAAACGCAGCACTGGCTTCTCAATATAACCGCAGAGGCCTGGTAGTAATTAGCCCAATCGTATGGAGAAATGAGTACTGGCTGGCAGATGACCAAAGACGTGAAGAAGACGTTATGGTTGATACCAGGGGAGGCATAAAATATACATTAAAGTATAAGGATGATGTGAACTATACAGATCCTGCACCGGTAATGCGTTTTGCTGAAGTATTGCTGAATATGGCTGAAGCTCACGCCCGCCTTGATAATACAGATGAGGCTTTGGACCTTCTTAATGAAGTGAGAGATCGTTCCCTGGCAAATCCTGCAGCTCAAAGCTATACAGGTTTCGCCAGCCAGGATGCTTTAGTTGAAGCTATTATTGCTGAAAGAAGGATCGAATTTGTTATGGAAGGAAGACGTTGGCCAGATATCCACAGGTTGCAAAATGATGAGTTCATAAACTATGACGGGATTCCTGCAAAAGTAGCCAACGGTGCACCACCGGCAGAGGCTTACGAATTAGGAACTCCATACTCTGGCCCTTATGGAGTTGAGCCAATTCCTTATGATGATTACAGGTTCTTATGGCCTATCCCGCAACAGGAAGTGAATAACAACCCTACCCTGGCCGGGCAACAAAATCCAGGATGGTAAAATCCTATTTAAATTAAAAGTTGAATTAGCCATGAAAAAGCCGGTGAAGGTATCCTTCACCGGCTTTTGCTTTATTCTATTTTTGAAAACTCCGGCATAATAATTTACCTGGAAAATCTCCTTCTGCCAGTATTTGGCAACAGGAGGCCCCAGATAAAATTCTCTATTTATTCCTCCCGGTTAATCCGTTTTATATATAGCTCCTGCACAAGGATTATGACCATTAAAACCAAAGGTGTGGCAAGGATCACTCCCCATATCCCGCTAAGGGCCCCAATAAGTAATTGTGAAATGATGATAAGAGCAGGAGGGATCTTTATGAGTTTCTTCTGAGCCTGCGGATTAATAATACTGCTTTCCAAAAGCTGGATTGCTATATACATAATGGCGATGATCAAAGCAGTAGTAGGATTTACTGCAAGGCCTACAAGTACAGCCGGGATCATTGCAGCCAAAGGTCCAAAATTGGGTACAAAATTAAGAAGGCCTGCGAGCAATGCCAGGGTGAGCCACATTGGAATTCCAATGATGACAAGGCCAATAGCGGTGAGGATAAAAACTGCAAACATGGCGATAAATTTTCCTGCAAGCCATTTTTTAAGACCCGTTGCAAGTCTTTTTTGTACTGCCTCAGCCTTAGGCCTTCCCCGGGGTGGTACCAATTGAGTGATGCCGTTCTTATATAATTGCGGGGATGCGGTAAAAAAGATCCCAATAATAAGGATGATATAAAAATCTCCAAGGAAACCAAAGGTCGTGGCAAAGAACCGGGAAATATATGTGGTCATTTCCCCCGAATTTCTAACCTCCTCAATTTTCTCTACCAATTCCTGCCCCACAGCAGTTTGCCTTAAAGATGCCTCTACATCTTCGGCAATGGCCGGCAATGTTTCCTCCAGTTGAGCAGCCTGGGAGCCAACCGTGGCACCAATAAGCCAAAACAAACCAATGACCAGCAAAAAACTGCCTACAGTGGAAATGCTCAATGTGATCCAGGAGGGCCAGCCTGTTTTTTTTCTTATAAAATGGCTTATCCCTCTAAAATATGAAGCGATGAGGATACCTGCAAAAATGAGAATAAGCACATTAAAGGTAGCCTCAAATAGCAGAAGTAAAATAACTATTAAAGCAGTAATTCCTCCAACGATCCAAACTTTTTGAACAAACGTATATTCTCTGTCTACTGGTTTTTCCGGCATAGGTGATTGGTTAGGAAGCTTAAGTTACTAAAGTTTTTACCCGGAGTTTCTTAAGGAGGTGATAAAAAAAGACCCGCTGCGCTGTTAGGATCAAGAGTCAGGACCGCTGCGCTGCAAGACTTTTTTGTTGTCAGTTGTCAGTTATCGGTTGTCAGTTGTAGTTAAAAAAGTGGAGAGGTCCTATGTTTGTATAAAAAAGCACAAGTTTCAGAAAAGTAGAGTAATTTAAAAGTGATAACTAACTCTAAAACTGAAACTTATGCAAAAGCAAGTTACAAAATTAGACTATACGGGCAAAGATATTTTTGTGGGCATTGACACTCATAAAAAGAGCTGGAATATTACGACAATGATGGGGCTATTTTCCAAAACCTTTAATGCACCTGCAAGTCCAGAGACTCTCCGGCATTATTTGGACAAGAAATTTCCCGGAGGAAACTATTTTAGTGCCTATGAAGCTGGATTTGCTGGATTTTGGCCTCATTATCAACTTCTTAAATTAGGGATTAATTCTATTGTGGTCAATGCAGCTGATATCCCTACGACCATTAAAGAGAAGGTTCAGAAGACAGATGTAAGGGACAGTAGAAAAATTGCAAAATCCTTGCAGAATAGAGATCTTACTCCCATCTATGTTCCCTCCCAGGAGTGTTTAGATGACAGAAGTCTCTGCAGGTATAGAAATACTGTTGTAAAGGAATTATCCAGAACAAAAAACAGAATAAGATCGTTTATCAATTTAAATGGCCTCAAAGTACCAGAAGATATCCCAGAAGGGAGGTGGCCGAAAAGATTGATAAATTGGTTAAAAGAAATTGACTTGAGTTTGTCTCTACGGCTAACTTTAAATGGATTGCTGGAGGATTATGAGCGACTAGCTGAGAAAAAAAAATGCATTACAAAACAAATAACTGAACTCTCCAGAACCAGCAGATATGAACAAGATGTGAAACTGCTTCGGAGTGTACCAGGAATCGGACTGGTAATAGCTATGGCCTTTTTAACTGAATTAGAGAATATGAATCGGTTTAAAACTTTTGATCAACTTTGCAGTTTTATAGGCTTTGTTCCTTCCACAAAATCCTCTGGAGAAAAAGAAAGTGTTGGCGAAATTACCTCACGAGCTCAGGTTATTTTAAGACCACTTTTAATAGAGGCTTCCTAGATAGCGGTTCAAAAGGATCCTGCATTAGCTTGCAGATATGCCGAATTATGTCACAAAGGTCTAATGCCAAATAAAGCAATCATTAGAATTGCAAAAAAGCTATTAAGAAGAATACGATTTGTTCTAAAGAACAAAGAACTATATAAATTAGAAGTTGTATAATCTCTATAAAATTTCAATCCAATGAGACCGTTCACTTTCCACTGCAGCGATTTTGCGACTGTTATCGGAGAGACTACGGCTCATTATTCTTTAATGCTGAACAAGACACTGCAGCGATAAATCGACTGCTCATAGAAGGCTGTTTTATAGAATTACAACATCCGGGCACCCCAGGTAAGCTATGAAGACCGTGAGTTTTCTTAGCCATACCCGACATTGAATAATTGTAAAACCCCTTAACAAGAAGGGGCTCTACTTTTTTCATCGTCATAAACCCTATTGCTGTTGAGTTGCTCTCCAGCAGAGCTCAATTCCTCTTCGGATTTATGACTTAAATTTATGAAATTTTTAGCTTCTGGAACTTGGTTTACAACATAGAAGTGGAAATTGGAGAGTGGATAGTTAGGGCGTGTTAAAGAAGGTCCGCTGCGATGCTGGAGTCCAGAATCTGGACCGCTTCGTTGCAGGACTTTTCCACCCTTCTTGTCATTCTTAAGAGCGCTTTTTCGAGCGATGAAGGATCTCTGGCGGGGAATGGGCATTGTGATTTACATTATTTTTATGCGCATGGAGAAGCTAGTTCGCGGGTTTTTGAGGTTGAAGGGCAACTCCTTCACTTTTGGCTACTAACCCTTCCCACTGCACCGGGGATTGGGATTCTTCACTGCGCTCAGAATGACAAGAGTGGGCTATCGCGATAAAGAAAAAAGAAGGAATTATCCTTTTTCGAAAAACCCTTCTCTTCTCTCTTCTCTCTATTCTTTTTTCCTCTTGTACCTAAGTCTTGTCTCCTGTTTGTTGTTTCTTGTCTCTTGATTCTTGCCTCTTGGTTCATTTGTCCAGCCTCCAGACTCTAGCCTCCATCCTCCAGCCTCTCCTTTTAATGTGCCTCCAGCCAGTTCTCGCCTACACCCAGTTCTACATCCAGGGGAACATCCATTTTAAAGGCATTCTCCATTTCGCTCTTGATCATTTTCTGAACTTTTTCAAGTTCATCTTTGTGGGCATCGAACACAAGTTCATCATGCACCTGCAGGAGCATTTTGGTTTTGTAGTTGCCTTCTTTGAGTTTGCGATGAATGTTGATCATCGCGATCTTGATAATATCTGCCGCACTTCCCTGGATAGGAGCATTTACCGCATTTCTTTCTGCAGCACCACGGACTACCGCGTTCTGGGAGTTAATGTCTTTTAAATAGCGTCTTCTTCCGAGGACAGTTTGCACATAGCCATGCTCCCGGGCATAATCAATTTGTTCACTTATATAATCCCGAAGTTGAGGGTAGGTAGTATAATAAGTGTCAATAAGTTCTTTAGCTTCAGACCTGGAAAGATTGGTCTGGTTGCTCAATCCAAAGGCCGAAACCCCGTAAATGATCCCGAAGTTCACGGTTTTCGCATTGCTTCGCTGCTCCCTGGTAACCTCATCAATAGGAACATTAAAAACTTTTGCGGCAGTAGAGGCGTGAATATCCTCCCCGCTTTGGAAGGCTTTGATCATATTCTCCTCCTTGCTAAGGGCTGCTATAATGCGTAGCTCTATCTGCGAATAATCTGCCGCCAGAAGCACGTAATTCTCATCCCTGGGAACAAAAGCCTTTCTTACTTCGCGTCCTCTTTCAGTTCTTATAGGTATATTCTGAAGGTTGGGATTATTGGAGCTTAATCTCCCTGTTGCTGCCACGGTTTGCATATAATCTGTATGCACCCTGCCTGTGGTTTTTTCTACCTGGGTAGGAAGTGCATCTATATAGGTGTTCTTCAGTTTTACAAGTCCGCGGTAATCGAGAACGCACCTCACTATTTCGTGCTCATTCGCCAGGACTGAAAGTACATCCTCACCCGTTGAATATTGCCCTGTCTTGGTCTTCTTCGGTTTTTTTACAAGCTGAAGTTTTTCAAAAAGAATGATCCCCAGTTGTTTTGGAGAACCTATATTGAATTCCTCTCCGGCTTCCTTATAGATATTCTCTTCAAGTTCTTTGATGTCATTTTCCAGTGCTGCTGAAAGTGATTGCAGGAATTTTTCATCCAGCCGTATCCCTTCCAGTTCCATATCTGCCAGCACCTGTACCAGCGGAATTTCTATTTCTTTGAAAAGTTTCTCTGTATTAGCTTCTTTAAGTTCGGGTTCAAAATGTTTTTTTAGCTGAAGGGTGATATCTGCATCTTCCACAGCATATTCGGTTTGTTGTTCCAGCGGAACGTCCCGCATATTGCCCTGATTCTTCCCTTTTTTGCCGATAAGCTCGGTTATTGGTTGTGGGGAATAATTAAGGTATGTCTCCGCCAGCACGTCCATATTATGGCGCATATCTGGATTTATCAGGTAGTGCGCGATCATTGTGTCAAATAAAGGGCCTTTCAGTTCTACCCCATATTTCGCTAATACCTTGATGTCATATTTTAAATTCTGGCCCACCTTTTCAACATCTTCAGCTTCAAAGAATGGTTTCAGTTCAGCAATTAATTTTCCGGCTTCCTTTTCATCTTCAGGAAAGGGGATATAAAATCCCTTCCCTGCTTCCCAGGAAAATGCGATCCCAACCAGCTGTGCCTCGAGCGGATTCAAACTGGTAGTTTCAGTATCAAAACATACGCTTTTCTGTTTCTTTAAATTCTGAAGAAAAAGGCTCATAGCCATTCCCGGCGCCACACTTTGATAAACGTGAGAGGTGTCTTTTAAAGTTTTACGGCCGGAGGTAACTTCTATTTTTTCAGCATCCCCGCCAAAAAGTGAGAATTGACCGGCACCTGCGGTAGAGGCCTGTGCCTTTGCAGTGGCTGTACCGGTAACCTGCGTTGGCGTGGAAGTGTCCTCGCCAGACCAGAGTTTGATAAATTGATCCCTTAATCTACGGAACTCCAGCTCCTCGAAGATCTCCTGTACCTTTTCTGCATCGGGTTGTGAAAGTTCAAAATCCTTTGCATCGAATTTTACATCGCAGTCACACTTTATGGTTGCCAGCTTCTTGGACATAAGGCCCTGCTCTGCATGCTCCTCCACTTTTTCCCGCATTTTACCTTTCAGCTTATCTGTATTAGCGAGCAGGTTTTCCATGCTTCCAAATTCCTTGAGAAACTTCATTGCGGTTTTTTCTCCTACTCCCGGTAAGCCGGGAATATTATCTGATGCGTCCCCCATCATCCCAAGGAAGTCAATGACCTGGTCGGGGCTTTCTACCCCGAATTTTTTCTTTACTTCCGGAATTCCTAAAATTTCAATCCCATTCCCCATTCTCGCGGGACGGTACATAAATATATTTTCAGAGACCAGCTGGGCAAAATCCTTGTCCGGGGTAACCATGAATACTTTATAATCTTCTTTTTCTGCCTGTTTTGCAAGGGTCCCAATCACATCATCTGCCTCACAGCCCGGAAGAACTACTACCGGAATGTGCATAGCTTTAAGAATATCCTGAATATACGGGATTGCCTGTAAGATTGGTTCCGGGGTGGCATCACGGTTAGCCTTGTATTCGCTGAACATTTCTGTGCGCTCCGTACTCCCGTCCTTATCAAAACAAACAGCAAGATGATCCGGCTTTTCCCTTCGAATCACATCAAAAAGGGAGTTGGTAAACCCCATGATTGCCGAGGTGTCCAGGCCTTTGGAGTTGATCCTGGGATTTTTTATAAAGGCATAATAGCCTCTAAAGATCAATGCGTATGCGTCCAGAAGGAATAAGCGTTTTTGTTCAGCCATTTGAAGTTTCTTAAAGTGCATAAAACTACGAAACTTATAGCTGTGTTTAAAATGGATTTTTGCAGATATGGGACATTAGTATTGAGATATGAGTATTGAGTATTGAGTTTTGAGTTTTGAATATTGAGATGTGAGAGATAGCCAGACCAGAGTTCTCCAGTCTGCGGTTTCCTCTCTGCTCCCTGTTCTTTATTCTCTGGGGATCAATATTTTTCAAACAGAAAAATTTCTTTCTTCAAATAAAAATTTTAACTTTAATCAAAGAATATATGAAAATTAGGACAAGGAATAAGTCAAATTGGTATGACAGCAGGAGTCTTGTTGAGATTTTGTTGTTTATGCTGCCTCCCCTGGGCCTTTATGCTTTGTACAGGAACAATAGCATAAGATCTCAAAATATCAGGATCCTCTACGCCACAATAGGAATTCTTACAGGGGTTTTCATGCTAATGATCCTTTTTAATAATTTCAGTAAGCTTTCTACGCCTTTTCTTTCTTATTAAAACCGTCTCATTACTCAATTCTCACTACTCAATTCTCCATAAAATATCCGCTCTCCACATTCTCATTTTTACCCTGCTGATATTTTACATAGGAAAACCCTTTCTGAATACAATAAGATCCAATTTCTCCTTTTTTGTTCAGCGTGATAAAAGCTGCCTGGAATTCCCTGTAATTAGGATTGCGGGCAATGATCCTTTTTATAGCTTCCTCACAGGCTTCCTGGGGAGATTTTCCCTGTCGCATAAGTTCGACAATAAGGAAACTACCCACACTTTTCATAATGGCCTCTCCCATACCCGTGGCAACGGCACCTCCAACTTCATTATCCAGAAATAAACCCGAACCTATAATTGGCGAATCACCCACCCGGCCGTTCATTTTATAGGAAAGTCCACTACTGGTACAGGCCCCGGCAATATCCCCGTTTTGATCAATACATAACATCCCGATGGTGTCGTGGTTCTCAATATTAATTATAGGCTTGTATTCTTTCTTTTTCAGCCATTCCTTATAGGCTTTTTCAGATTCCGGAGTGAGCAGGTTTTCCTGTTTAAATCCCTGTTCCCGCGCAAATTGGTCGGCTCCTTCTCCTGCCAGCATCACGTGCGGGGTTTCTTCCATGACTTTCCTGGCAACAGAAACTGCGTGAGTGTTGTTTTTTAAATAAACTACTGCTCCCGCATCCCCGGTAGGCGCCATAATGCAGGCATCAAGAGTGACATTGCCATCCCTGTCTGGCGCGCCGCCTTTTCCCACGGTTGTGTTTTTTAGATTGGCTTCTTCTACCATTACTCCCTGCTCCACAGCATCCAATGCAGTTGCTCCATTTTCAAGCATTTCGCCGGCCATGATGCTGGCATTTGGGAAGTTCCAGGTGGCGATGGTTATAGGGAAAGGTTTGCTTACTTTATTCGTCATATTAAGAGTGGTTTTATTTGCAAGGGAATTAAGTGGGAGTATCCCGGCCGACAGGAGGAGCCCACTCCCTGAAAACAGGCTTTGCGATATGAATTTTCTTCTTTTCATTAGAAATGGAGATAAAGGTTTCCGGATACCGTATCCAAGGATACTATCAACCTGACAAATTTTTAAGCTGGCACAATTCCTGAAGTAAAATCCAATCGACATTACCAGGTGCATTTTACTGCTTTAACAGTCGTTAAATTAGGGATAATTTTAAAGTAATAGATGCTACAAGCAGTAACTTCGCCAAAAAAAGAAAAAATCGCCAATGCGCTGGATCATATTTATTGTTTTATACCTGCTTCTTAATATCTACGCCTTCCAGGCGGTTCGAACACTAAGCAAAACCTACTGGGCTATTACGCCTTATATTTTAATCTCACTTGGAATTCTGGCTTTCTTTCTTTATGAATGGAATCAGCCAAATCCCGATGGAGGCTTTACCGGTGGCAGGGCATATTCTCTTGGCCTGGTGCTCGCCATCATGGCAGCAAACCTAATCCTTACCCTGTTTATGTTTGGAGAAGATATTGTGAGGCTCCTTATGGCCGGGTATAATAAATTGTTCACCACCTCTGGCCAATTTGACCTGCCTTCCCGGAGAAAATTCCTGAGCCAGGTGGCACTGGGGATTGCTGCCATTCCATTTGCTTCGTTGCTGTATGGTATGTACCAGGGAAAATATAACTACAAGGTGTTGAAATATACACTTCATTTTGATGACCTGCCAGACGCTTTTGATGGATACAGGATCACGCAAATTAGTGATATACACAGTGGGAGTTTTGATAATAAGGAAAAGATAGAATATGCCATTGATCTCATCAATGAGCAGGAAAGCGACAGCGTATTTTTTACCGGTGACCTGGTGAATAACCTTGCTGCCGAGATGACTCCCTGGACCTCGACCTTTTCAAAAATAAAGGCTCGTGACGGGGTTTACTCTGTTCTTGGAAATCATGATTATGGAGATTATGTGAGCTGGGATAGTGACAGGGAGAAGCTAGCCAATCTGGAAGCTATGAAAGGGGTTCATTCTCAAATGGGATGGAACCTGTTACTCAATGAACACAAGCTTGTTGAAAAGAATGGAGAAAGAATAGCCTTTGTGGGGGTTGAGAACTGGGGCGCCGGCGGCTTTAAAAAGAAAGGTGACCTTGACAAAGCAGGGCAGGGACTTACAGATAAAGATTTCAAAGTCCTGCTAAGTCACGACCCTTCATACTGGCAGGAAAAGATCAAGAATGATCCAAAGAATTATCAATTAACTTTAAGCGGACATACGCATGGGATGCAGTTTGGGATTGAGATCCCGGGCTGGTTCAAGTGGAGCCCCGTCCAATACCGATATGAAAATTGGGCCGGTATTTACGAGGAATTTGGGAGATATATCAATGTGAACCGCGGCTTTGGTTACCTGGCTTACCCGGGAAGGGTGGGTATTTGGCCGGAAATTAGTGTGATCGAATTACGAAAAGGCCCAAAGCCCGCATAATTCAAAGAAATTACTATCTTTGATATACATATATTTAGTGGTATAAAAATCTAATCTAAATTTAGCTTTTAGCATATGTCAAAATTTGGGGAATTAATTGATCTTAACATTCCGGTGTTGTTGGATTTTTATACCGAATGGAATGAGGCTTCCAATGCTATGCATCCTGTGTTAAGGGATGTTGCAGCTGCCCTTGGCGATAAAGCAAAGGTCATCAAGATCGACGTGGATAAAAACACTCAGCTGGCAGAAGCCCTGCGCGTAAAAGGGCTTCCAACCCTTATGATCTACAAGGATGGGGAAATGAAATGGAGGCAAAGTGGGGAACAGGATGCCAATACCCTCATAGGTTTGCTCAAGGAATACACCTAGAGCGCCTTAAAATTATATCCTTTATTCTTAAAGTATTCCAGGATCCCCGGCAGGATCTTTTTTAAGTTTCCGGAGGCTTTGATGCTGTCATGGAATACAATAATACTGCCCGGACCGGCCTGGGAAATCACCTGGTCATAACAATACTCAAAATTTTTATTGTTGTCATAATCCTCACTTACAATTTCCCACATCACTATCTCGTAACCTAATTTTTTTACTTTTTTCATTTGACCGGGAGTGATCTTCCCAAAGGGGGGCGAAAGAGTTTTCGATTTTCAGTTGTCGGTTGTCGGTTGTGAGTTGTCGGTTGTCGGTTGTGGGTTGTGGGTTGGGTATAGGGGCTGGCAGTTGATTCTTGGTTTTTTTTTGGTGGATGTGAGGGGTGTTCGCTGGAGCCTGTTAGGAGGTTTTGCTGAATTATTTTTCCGGCTCTAAGAACGTTTTCAATATAGATATCGGTGGAGGTTTTCCAGCCGTTTAAATGGTTATGAGTGTGATTCCCGATGCTGTGACCTTCAGCTAAAATCGCTTTAAAGATTTCAGGATATTTCTTCACATTTTCTCCTATACAGAAAAATGTAGCTTTTGCATTGTAATCCTTCAGCAGGGATAATACCCAGGGAGTGATCCCGGGAATTGGGCCGTCATCAAAAGTTAGATAAAGTGTCTTTTGCTCCCCCGGCATATTCCACAGCAGCGAAGGAAATAACAGTTTCCCTGCTGCTGTAATATGCTTTAATGGAAGAACCATTTCTTATTGAATAAGGGTGCTGTCCAGGGAGTCTACCTGTTCAGGATTTCTTAATTCCCTGTCTATGGCCTCATTCGTAGGCTCTGGGACATCTATAATTTCCTCTTCCTCCTGATAAAAACTTGGATAAAGGCTTAAATACGTGTTGAACTCTTCTGCTTTTGCCCTGGCATACTCCTGTTCCCCGTGCCTGAACAACAGGTCAACCAGGGAGCGATATCGTTCCATATCTGTAATAATATTATCGGCATAATTAAATTGCCTGTCCACATCCCAGCCGCTGTAATACCTTAAGTTTTCCTGATATTTAAAAGCAACCTGTTCCCATAATTCCCGCGCCTTTTCGGGCTCACCTACTTCGAAATAACCACTTATAAAAGGTTCCAGCAAGGTGTAATAGCCGTAGAAGTCTACCGGCATTTTTTCCATTGCCAGGTCGATGATCTCTTCTGCCCTTTCTTTGTCACCTTCATTGAGCAAAGCCTCGCTAAGGCGGGCAAGATTGCTCCTGTAGGTGATGGAGTTTTTACGGGTTTCCGGATCATGATAAATGTTGGGATCTTCCATATTACCCCAATCCCAGCCTTTGACGATATCATACATTTTATCTGTATCTATCCTTCCCATATCAAATGGGTTTCTTGGGTTTACAGGAGTTTGAACGGGTACAAGTTTATAAGTTACCCCATCCAGTTGCAAATAATCCTTCATCCACAGGTAATCATCATTTCCAAAACTTCCGCCTGTGAAATAAATTGGCCGTTTCCAGTCATTATTGGCAATGATATCGAGCATTAGCAGCCTGTTCTTATAGATCACATTTCCTTCAAGCTGCAGGAAGATATTATCTACAATGAGATCTTCATCTTCGGGCTTTACAATCCCATATTGAAGAACATTGTTCTTATTCACAGGTACTCGTATAGATTTTGTCGGAAAGGTATTTACAACCTGCCCGCTTTGAAGCTCGCCTTTAGTGCCCGGATTATCACTGGCTATCCAGTTCATCCAGTTTTTAATGGCCATTGTGTCTGTGGTCACTTGCTGGTGGATCACAAATTCATTTGTTCCAGCCCTGTATTGATGATGTTCCAGCTGTGAGGGGATAGGGTCACTGGTCCATGCCTTGCTTTTCATTTGATCGATATACCAGTCGGTCGCAAAGAGGCTGGTGTTCACGATGCGCACATCCCTCCTGTATCCCTCTATTTGCTGTGCATACCATAGCGCAAAAGTATCATTGTCCCCTATGGTAAACAGGATTGCATTTTCATCTACAGAGTCCAGGTACATCTTGGCCATTGCCAGGGCGGTATAGCGGTTGGACCTGTCGTGGTCATCCCAGTTCTCTGATGCCATAAGCACGGGAGCGGCCAGAAGTGAAACTACTATTGCTACGGGGGCTGCTACTGTTGGTTTTATCTTCCGTCTTAAATAATCAAAAATGGCATATACGCCAAATCCTATCCATATAGCAAAGACATAGAAGGAACCAACCAGGGCGTAATCCCTTTCACGTGGTTCAAAAGGCCTCTCATTTAAATAGATCTTTAAGGCAATCCCGGTGAAAAGAAAAAACACTGTAAGGATCCAGAAGCCTTTGATATCCCGGTTGTAATGGAAGAAGATACCAATGATTCCCAGGATGAAAGGCAGGAAGAAATAAGTGTTGCGTGCCTTATTATTTTTCATGTCTGAAGGCAGGTCGTCCTGTGATCCCAGCCTCCACTCATCGATAAATTTAATCCCACTAAGCCAGTTCCCGTTGAGATCTGTCATTTGACCCTGATTGTCATTTTGCCTTCCGGTAAAATTCCACATAAAATAGCGCCAGTACATATAACCCATCTGGTATTCAAACAAGTACCCCAGATTGGATCCAAAAGAGGGTTTTTGCACATCGAGATACTGACTGAATTGAGAGAGAAAACTGTGATAATCCTCGTAATCCAGCCTTCCCTGGGCATAATTCCTCCTGAATTCTGTAATCGCGGCCAGTAGCTGCTCCTCATTTTGATATTCAGGTTTTACTGTGAAGTCCAGCGGCCCCGTGAATTGCATATAATTGGTTGCGTGTTGAGTACTCCACATTCTTGGCAGGAAATCCTTATGCCTGTCATCCAGGTTTTGCCTGGCGTTCTTATAGTCATTAACTATGATATATTTCCCGGTGGCTTCGTCCTTTTCGTAATTAGGTTTGTCGTCCCTATATGGATTATCGGGGTCAAGCCCTGCATACATTTCGGTGAACTGGGGGCCGTAGAAAAGATGTGTTTCCCCATACTGTTCCCGGTTGTAATAAGCCAGCAACTCCCGTGCATTGTCGGGGCTGTTCTCATTGATCACCGTATTGGCATTTGCTCTTATAGGAAGCATCGTCCAGCTGGAAAATCCTATAAGTATAAAAAGTATACACAGAAACAGCGTGTTAAGCTGGTAGTAATGTTTTTTGCGCGTATACTGGATAGCATAGTAAAAGGCAGCTATGATAAGCACGGCTGCTATGATGGTTCCGGAGTTGAATGGAAGACCAAAAGTGTTAGTAAAGAATACCTCAGAGTATCCAAAGAATGTTAGGGTGTATGGAAGGAGGAACTTGAAGATGAACATAAGCACGGCTACCACCGCGATGTTTGCAATTATAAAGTTCTTTACTGTGACCTTTTGGTAATTCTTGAAGAAATATAAAAAGCCTATTGCAGGGATGGTAAGTAGTCCCATGAAATGTACTCCAAAGGAGAGTCCAACGATTAGAGATATCAAGATCACCCAGCGGTTTCCGCGGGGTTTGAACATGTCTCTTTCCCATAGCAACCCAAGATAGAAGAGCAAGGCCATTATGCAGGCAGCCATGGCGTAAACTTCAGCTTCCACAGCACTAAACCAAAAGCTATCTGTGAAAGTAAAGGCAAGGGAGCCTACCAAGGCGCTTCCCAGGACAGCGATCTTCTTACCGGGGGTAAGGGTTTCCCTGGGGCCGGTAACTTTTAAAAGCAGGAGCACGATGGACCAGAACATAAATAAAATGGCAAAGGCACTGGCCAGGCCAGACATGAAGTTCACCATCAATGCTACCTGGCTACTATCTGCAGCAAAGGTGGAAAAGAATGCCCCCATCATTTGATAGAGCGGTGCCCCTGGCGGGTGACCTACTTCGAGATTGGCAGATGTTGCAATGTATTCTCCTGCATCCCAAAAACTGGCGGTGGGTTCCAGGGTAAGCGTATAAGTGGTAAGGGAGATAACAAATACCAGCCATCCCAGTATTTGGTTCCATTTACCAAAGCTAAAATTGGTCATATTTTGCTCTTAAGTATATAAGTGGTGGCGAATTTAAGAAATATTTAAAGGATAGGTTTTAAAACGGGCTTATAAAGAAAATATTTTCCTGAAAACCTGAATTTGAACGGGTAGGAAAATAACCTGATAAAAAATCAAAAAAATATTTGTGTAGAATAAACTTTGTTTTAAATTTGCATCCGCATTGAAACGCTGGCCTATGGTGTAACTGGCAACACGTCTGGTTTTGGTCCAGAAGAGTCTAGGTTCGAGCCCTAGTAGGCCAACAAGAATGTTAAAAACCGAATTGTGAAAACAGTTCGGTTTTTTGTTTTAAGGGATGTAGGCGAGATCCCGATAGCTCCTAAAATCCGCATCTCTCTTTAAAATTGATCTTTTTTATAGGTTCATAATAAAAATGTTTTCCATTATTTTGTTTCCGAGGAATTATCCAGGCACATTTTATTTTTTATTATTGAGATGTTTACTATTTGAGGTTTGAAAAGCTAATTTTTTTGAATTAAGACAATAATAGCTCATCCCTGGTGTAGGATTATTTTTGCAGATATTAGATTTCCTTTCTACTCTTTCTGTTGTTGTTACTATGTTTGATAATGGTTGTATGAATAAATCCTTAATTTGAGTTGGCGGCTTTGTTTGATCCATTTAGCAGGTAATATGATAAATCTGAAAATGAATTTTTTCATCCTGTAAGTGGGTTTTAGATACCTGTTCGTTTTAGAAAAATGCTGGATTATCTTATTGTAGAGATTCCGGCATATTGCCGTAAAGTATAAGAAGACAAGATTTTTGTTCAAGGATGAGAAAGGCATATTGTTCCAACCAAAATCATTTTTAAGTATATCAAACTGGCGCTCCATATTTCCTCTTTGGTTGTAAAACGCTGCAACACCTTTGGTATCCAGATCAAAATCATTTGTTATTATGGCTCTATAATCATAAATATCTTGAGTAATCAAGTCTATCTGCCTATCTTTTTTTGGTTTTCTTTTTACAACGAGTCTATATGTTTGTGCCTTATTTGATGGGGACTGTCGTTTAAAGGGGGTTATCTCAATAGATCCTACTTCCATGGTCCCATCTTCACACTTCATTTCTTCCCACTGGCCAACTTGGGAAAAATATTTTTCAACATAGCTGTTCCTGCATCCTATGTAAAAATTATCAACCTTACTTTGTAAGAAGGAAATGACATCATATTGGTATGATGCCGCATCGGCTCTGAAATTATGGACTTTTTTGATCTTTTGGGAATCCAATAAATCAAATACTCTTTTAAGGGTGTCTAGCTGAAAAGATTTTGCATCCGAGTTTCCGTTCCGGTTTTCAATATATAGGATGTTCTCTTCATTTATGGTACATACTCCGGGCTGATATCCATAATTCCTTTTATACGTCATCTTACTATCTTCCTTTTCATTGAAAATAATCGTGTTGTCGTAATCAATAGTAAGCTTGTCAGACTTAAAAACTCCAAGCTTTTTAAGAATATCTATATTCAGACTTTCTAATTTTGAGTTTGTACAATATTGATGAGTTACAACACCTCGCTTGGTTTTACAAGATTGAGTTTGCTCGGAAAGTTGAGATAGTCTTCTTAAAACAGTGTCAGGACTTGCTAGTTTTACAAAAGGATTATTAGTGAAATGGGGTTTCAAATGTGCTTGTAAATCTTCGATATAATCTCCTCCACAGAGGTAGACTGATTTCAAAGAATAGAAAATGTCTTTCCAGGAATATTTACTTTGATTGACCATTGGAGGAAGCCTGTCATTACAAATTTGATCGATGTTCATCTTGTTCAAATAGTCAAAAACAAAATTTGCTCCTCCGAAAGCGGAGATCGGATTGGATTTTATTATCTTCACGGCTGTAGTATTGTGCAACACTAATTTAAGTGAATATTACGTAGCTGCAAAGCCCCATTAAATAAGGTTTTGCAGCTTTTTTATTATAAGACTTACGGATTTTAGGAGCTATCGGGAGTCCCGAGCGAAGTCGAGGGTAGTCCCTAGTAGGCCAACAAGAATGTTAAAAACCGAATTGTGAAAGCAGTTTGGTTTTTTGTTTTAAGGGATTTAGGCGAGAAGCCATCCCTGAGCCCTAACTCTCTTGTACAACCTCTTTTTAATCTATAATTTTTTTGCAATTTCCTCATTTGCTGATTATTATCATCTATTTACTCCTTGGCGCGTTATAATTTTGTAAAACTGCACGTTATTTCCGGGGGGTTATAATTGACATTCTATCCTGCTAAAAGCAGAAATCTTAGGCGTGTTTTTATGCGAGCCTATAGATCTAAAGAGTAAGCTTATGATAAGGTGGTATTCGATCTTTGGTTTTTTCGAAGAGTTCAGGTTCAAATCTGAATTTTTTATCATTGGAGGTATTATAACGGTGGGTGTGGCCGCGGTTTATTGGTATAGGATTCTTTCCCGGGATAAAGACTGAAGATAGTACAGAAATCTCGCGGGATTTTTTCCTTATCACCATTTAATTAAGGTATTCCCGGGGCCAGATGTTTTGCGAATCTTCCAATGTTGATCTTATATTTCTAAGAATACTTGCTCTTGATGTGCCAGTGTGGAAGTTGGACAAAAGTGATGATTATCATTTTTCAATGCTTGTACTTAGATTAGGTTTGCCAAGGTAAAAAATTAGGGCAATTACTTCATTTCTATGAACGTACTTATTTTGACAGATCTTTCTGAGGTCGCAAAGAATGCCGGTAGTTATGCTGTGCAGTTCCTGGGAGATATTCCGGTTAATTTCCATATGCTTAATATTGAATTATTTAACCCAGAGGCCAACCTGGCAAAGGAAAAGAAAGATTTAGCCGTCAAGAAGCTTAAGCAAAGAATGGAAGAGCTGAAGGCAATAAGCAAAAACGAGAAACATACATTTATATCGCATTATTCTGAAAGTGATCTTGTAAGCGCTACAAGAAAATATGCCCAGGAACTTAAGATAGATCTTATAGTGATGGGTGCTGCCAATAGAGGGCATTCCCCATTTACGATCATTGGTAATCATACCTATGAAGTGATTAAGAAGATACGTTGTAATATTCTTGCGGTAGCAGAGAAAAGCCAGTTCCGGCCTGTAAAAAAGATTATTTTTCCCATAGATTATTCGGCATCGCTGGACGAGAATATTTTTAAGTTCTTTACCCGTCATGGTGTAGCTCCAGAAGCTGCACTTAGCATTGTTGAAATGCAGGTAACCAGGGAGGGCGCAGAGGCGGGAGCCGGTATAAATCATATCTCCCGTATTAGTAATCGAAAGGTAGATGTAGTGCCCGGGGAGAATAAGTATCTTTTTACCGATGTTAACTTAAAGAAGATCCAGAACCGGTTTGATATGATCGTGATGTTGGGTAAGAATATCGGGATCTGTGACAAATTCCTGCATACGAAGCATGGGATCTATTCCAAAGTGACAAATTCCCTTCCTATCCTGGTTCTTCATGGCAAGGAAAGATAACGACTAGGATATTAAAGATTTTCTTTTCCCTTCCTTCCTTCCTTCCTTCCTTCCTTCCTTCCTTCCTTCCTTCCTTCGCGATTATAGAATTTTCCTCTAACGAGGGCGGGTTCATATCCCGCAAAAACGGAGCTTTAAATCATACATGTTTCAACAACTTTTCCTGTTCAAAGAAGGAAGAAGAAACCTTTATTTTGAAGCAAAATAAAGGAGCTCAGGACTATATGATTTGCCTCATATTATTTCCATGCAAAAATCTTCATTTTTGATCTTATTAATAAAAACGGGAATAATGGAAGAATTAGAAAAAATGACTGTAGCGTCCCTGGTGACAGAAAATATTAAGACGGCCCATGTTTTTAAAAAATACGGGATAGACTTTTGCTGTGGTGGAGGAGTAACTATAAAAAAAGCTGCTGAAAAAGCTAAATTAGATTATAAGGTTCTGGAATCGGAGTTGAAGAACCTTAACACCTCTATCGCCGGTAATTATGATTATAATAAATGGTCTCTTGATTTTCTAGTAGATCATATTATAATTATTCATCACGCATTTGTAATAGAGAACATTCCCCTGGTGATAGCTTATGCTTCAAGGGTGGTGCAGGTTCACTCGGTGAATTATCCAGAGCTTATTCAAATTCAACGCCTGTTCTCTGAATTGTCAATTGAACTCTCCGGCCATCTTAAAAAGGAGGAAAACATTGTATTTCCATATATTAAAAAATTGGTAGAAGCTGCCAAGGAAGGAACTGCGCCTGCAAAACCTGATTTTGATAAGATCTATAATCCCATTAAAATTATGGAAGAGGACCACGAAGAGGCGGGGGCAATTTTTAAACGAATAGCAAAGCTAAGTAATAACTATGTCCCTCCCCCAGGGGCGTGTCATACTTACAGGGCTTTTTATTCCAAGCTTGAAGAGTTTGAAAAGGACCTTCATACTCATGTGCATCTGGAAAATAATATTCTTTTTCCTAAAGCTATTGCTTTGGAAAAAAAATTGAATAGATAATTTTATTTAGATTCTTATTCCCTGAAATGTGAGCCGTAGTATAATATAATTAACTTCTGTTTAGACCAGAAATAAATATGATATGGATTGAGCTCAAAATTAAAAGCTTATATTAAGCATTTAGTATTGTGGGATGAAATATCCCTTCTTTATTCTTTAAGGGGAATGATAAAAAACAAAAATGAAAAAACCAATAAAACGACACGAAGCATTAAAACCTTTAAGCCGGGAGCATCATCATGGATTACTGTTATGCTGGAAAATTAGACAGGGTGTAAAACTGGATGTGAATATGGCGAGAATTAAGTCATATACTGATTGGTTTAGGAGACACTACCTGGACCCACATTTTGAGGCAGAGGAGAAATATATTTTTCCTGTTTTAGGAAATGATCATGAACTGGTGAAAAGGGCGCTTGCAGAACATCGCCGACTTAAAAGATTGTTTAACCAGGAAGCTGATCTTGCTATTGCAATGAATAGTATTGAGGAAGAGCTGGATAGCCATATAAGATTTGAGGAAAGAGTCCTTTTTAATGAGATCCAGGCGGTTGCTACCGAAGAGCAGCTCGCTGATATTGAAAAACATCACAATGGGATACAATTTTCTGATGATGACTGGAAGGACCATTTCTGGCAAAACTGAAATCCGGAAAAAACCTGAAGTAATATATTTCAACCTGCTTAGGATCCAGGGTTAAAATTGTTTATCAAATGACTTATAATTCCAAAATAACAGCTAAGACCTCCTCCTTCCTGAAGCCTGTTATGCAAGAGCATGAGCAGGCGCTACAATTATGTGAGCGTATACGTATGGGTTTAAGGAATGAGGTAGACCTGCTTCGAATAAGAGCTTATACAGATTGGTTTCTTACTACCTATCTCGAACCTCATTTTGAGATAGAGGAAAAGTATATTTTTCCAATATTGGGAAGTAATGCAAGGGTTAAGCGGGCGCTGGCCAACCATCGGCGTATAAGAAAATTGTTGAGCTGTAGCTGTGAAAACGAAAAGGTCCTGAACCTGCTGGAGGAGGAACTTGCCTCTCATATAAGGTTTGAAGAAAACGTCCTATTCCGGGAAATCTCCAGAGCAGGAAAGCTTGTAGAGATCAAAAAGCTACACCAGGCTGCAGTTTCTCCTAATGAGGAATGGGAAGACCGTTTCTGGCAGGCTTAAAATATTATGAAACTTTCAAATAAAATATAGACCATGACTGCCGGCAACTGCTCCAATTATGGTGATGATACTTAAAATTAAAAGGATCCAGTGAGCGGTGTGAATATATTTGTACGTTTTCTCCGGGTGCGTTAAAGCATATTTTTGAAATAATTTGTGAAGAACAAAAGGCTCAAGAATAAATAGTATAATAGTAAAGAGGAACCAAACCAACACCATGGCGTGCAGCCACCAGAATTGAATGTAAAGGAACCTTTCCCAGCCATTCATATAATCTATCATATAAAATCCGCTAAGGCCGGTTAACACCGTCGTTATTTTAGCCTGCAAAGCAAACCTGCCTTCAATGGTTTCGAAGGTGTTGAGCATGTCCTCCCTTGACATCATTCTTTTTACTGCAGGTAAGATCACAGTAGTCACCATAGCCACTCCTCCAATCCACAATACCACCGCGACAACGTGTATTACCCTGGCAATTGTAAAGCTATCCATACTTATTTTTTTATTTGTTGTCCTCTCCCATTTGAGAGGAAATAAAAGGAATTCTCGGGGCCAGGAAATATCCGGTTAGGCTGGCAAAAAGAATCGGAATAAAATAACCAAAACCGGTCAAGGTGGCTAGTAATATAGTGGTACTCATAGGGGTCCTTGTTACGCAGGCATTAATAGCCGCCATGCAGGTAATCACTGCCAGTGAAAGGTTAGTAGTTGGAAAAAGCTGATGAATTATCAATCCAAGGGTGGCACCCACAAAAAATAGAGGAATTATGAAACCGCCTCGCCAGCCTGAGGTAACTGTAATTGAAATTGCCAGGATCTTCATTATCAAAACCGCTGTTAGAAATTCCAGGCTAAGGTCATTCAATAAAAGATCGTTGATCTCGTGGTGGCCAAAATACCTGGTAATAGGAAAATAAAAAGCAATAACGCCAAGGATGATCCCTCCCAGAAAAGTTTTGTAGTAAATAGGGAATTTAAGCCTGTAAAAAGCTGACTTAAAAAACCTGGTGCAAAAAATAAAGAGCCACCCAAGAAAGGTGCCTGCCACCCCAAATATGACAGCATAGGCAAAATCAAATTTATCTTCCATAATATAGGAAGGTAAATCCCATATAGGCCCCAGTCCCAGGTGAATAATAAGGGCAAAAATGATGTAGCTGAAAGAACTTGCTACAAAAGCAGGAATAATAGCTTTATAATATTGCACAGCATGTTTATGGTGCAGGATCTCAAGTGAGAAAAGGCTGCCTCCCAGGGGTGCACCAAAGAGAGCGGTAAATCCTGAAGCCATTCCGGCTATGCTTAAGGATCTCAATTCTTCCCCCTTTAACCTTAACATTTTTCCAAGCCAGCTCCCGGTAGAACCGGTTACCTGCACAAGAGGTGCTTCAGGGCCTAAGCTCCCCCCAGATCCCACACAAAGCAGGGAAGATAATACCATGGACAGGTTATTCTTTGGATCCAGTTTTCCCTTATTGAACCTAATGTTATTTACAATAAGCTGTATTTCCCCGGGATCCCCGATAAAATGTATGATCAACCCCGCCAGCAATCCTGCAAAAGCCATTGTGGGGATCACCTGCCAGCCATCAAACAAAGCCAGCCCGTGCATCAGCATTTCCAAAATGATCCAGTAAACCCCTGCAATTAACCCACCTGCAATTCCCAAAATAGCCCACAGGAAAAAGTTGCGGCTGAATACAAATGGATTAAATCTTAATGGCTTATCCAGGACATCAAGGTAGGTGATAAGTTTTCTTTTAGTCTTTATTTTCACTGCTTTTGTTCCGTTTTGTTATATATAGGGGCCACTATAGAATTATATATATTCTTCAGAATTTCGGCTAAACTAATAGTTTTATTGTTTTTTCATTCCGGAAAAGGTGTTTTTTCTCAGATTCAGAAAATTTCTATCTTGTAAGGAGGTAATATAAAAATCGCATTACCGGTTTAATTTATATTCTCCAAAAATGGAAAGAAATTTACCATATCCTGATAATCATCATTTTTACCGCTTGTTGAAAATGTGAAGTTTGCAGCGTAAAAAATAGAATTGAGAATCCAGGCAACTATTGTTACATCTAATTGATTTAAGTATAAAATTGATAAACTTACTTTAATATGAGCAAACCATCTTCTACGGCCCACAAAATGTTATTTTTAAATACCCTAGCCTTTACTATATGTTTTGCAGTCTGGATGTTTAATGGGGTTACAGTTACTTTTCTTGTGGATAATGGAGCTTATGACTGGAATTCTGTTCAAATTGGATGGCTCCTGGGAATACCAGTACTTACGGGCTCAATTTTTAGACTGCCCGTGGGGATCATGACCGATAAGTTTGGAGGGAAATGGGTCTTTGGAGGATTATTACTGATAAGTGCAATTCCTATGTTCCTGTTACAGTATGTAGATTCTTTCCTGGGGTTTGCTTTATGCAGTTTTGGTTATGGCCTTACCGGGGCAGGATTTGCGGTAGGAATCGCCTACACTTCTGTATGGTATGAGAAAGACTGGCAGGGCCGGGCTCTTGGGATCTTTGGTGCCGGTAATGCAGGTGCTGCATTAACCACCTTACTTGCGCCCACGATACTTCAAAACCTCACCAATGACGGGACAGAAATGGAGAACTGGAGAGTGCTGCCGGTAATTTATGCTGCCGTACTTGTTCTTATGGCTGTGATTTTCCTGGTCTTCGCAAAGAACAGGAAACCTGAAACACAACGAACTATTAAAAAACTTATGCTTCCCCTCAAAAGCCTGAGGGTTTGGAGATTTGGTCTTTATTACTTCCTGGTATTTGGGTGTTTTGTGGCCTTCTCCCAATGGCTGGTTCCTTATTATGTGAATGTTTATTACCTACCCCTTGTGACGGCAGGGATCCTGGCAGCAGCATTTAGTTTTCCGTCAGGGGTAATTCGTGCCCTGGGAGGGTGGATGAGTGACAAGTGGGGAGCTCGTAAAGTGATGTACTGGGTTTTAGGAACCTCTTTAGTTATTAGTTTTTTACTGATATTTCCAAAAATGGATATTTACTCTCCCGGAAACGGAATTATGGCAAAACAAGCCGGGGAGGTTACAGAAGTATCAGAAACCAGGATCGTGGCAGCAGGTATAGAATATCCGGTGGCCGCCAGGGACGCCGGCCATGAAGAGACTGTAGAGGGGGATTTTGTTTTTCCCAAAAAAGAAACCTGGCAGGAGCCGGTAGTGCAGGAAGGACAAATGGTTGAGAAGCGGGAATTACTTGCAAGCGGGGAAACCCGGATCTTTTTTCAGGCCAATGTATGGGTGTTTACCTTCCTGGTAATTATTCTGGGCAGTATTTGGGGAATTGGTAAAGCCGCCGTCTATAAACATATTCCAGAATATTTTCCAGATGAGGTTGGAGTGGTAGGAGGAATGGTAGGCGTTCTTGGTGGTCTTGGAGGTTTTGTGTGCCCTATCATCTTTGGTTATCTCCTGAATGGCACCGGGCTATGGACCAGTGCATGGATGTTCACTCTTATTATATCTGCTATTTGCCTTTGGTGGATGCACAGGACAATACAGAAAATGATGCACCGGGAGCATCCCAAATTAATGCGCCAAATTGAATCGAAAAAAGAGAATTAAACATAGCAAATCCTGAATATTATGAAGACTAACTTAGAAGAATGGAATGTTGAAGATCCGGTTTTTTGGGAACAAAAAGGTAAAAAGATAGCCTACAGAAACCTTTGGCTTTCCATCCCGGCCCTGTTACTTTCTTTTGCTGTGTGGATGATGTGGAGTATTATTACCACCAAAATGAAAGAATTCAACTTCCATTTTGGAATGATCACTCCGGATATGAGTGAAGAAATGGTGAAGGAACAATTGGCGGTCATCAATAATTTATACTATACTTTGCCAGCTATAGCAGGTTTGGCAGGGGCTACCCTTAGGATCCCCAATTCATTTCTTATAGCGCTTGGCGGTGGTCGTAATGTGGTCTTCACTACTACTGTGTTGTTGTTGGTGCCGGCCTTTGGGGTAGGTTTTGCGTTGGCAGATCAAAATACGTCCTATCTTACCTTTGCGGTCCTCGCGCTTTTGTCGGGATTTGGAGGAGGGAATTTTGCCTCTTCTATGAGTAATATAAGTTACTTCTTTCCTAAGAGGATGCAGGGAACTTCACTGGGGCTTAATGCCGGTATAGGAAACCTGGGAGTGGGGATAATGCAAAAGATGATCCCGTTTGTAATAGGGATTTTCCTTTTTTCAGCTGTTGGCAGCAGCGGAGAGGTGGTGGAGGACCAGCCGCTGGCAGGCTTGCAAAATGCGGGTTGGATCTGGATCCCTATTGTAATTGCTGCTGTGGGTGCCTTTTTTGGAATGAACAACGTGATAACGGGAACACCAAAATTACCTACTACCATTCAGGGTATCTCCAAGACACTATTTATGGTAGGGATTGGAATTATAACTGCCGCAGTGGGATCATATTTATTGGTGGGACTGGAGATCAATATGTGGATAGTTCTCCCGGTGGTGGTGATTCTCACCCTGCTTCTTATGAAATACCTAAGTCCTAAGGACATAAAGCAAAGCCTTAATAAGCAATTTTCAATACTTAATGATAAGCATAACTGGATCATGACTATAATATATACCATGACCTTTGGCTCATTCATAGGATTCTCGGCTGCCTTTCCAAAACTTTGCCAGGATATATTCGTGTATACAGACCCTGCAAACCCTCAATATGTAAACCCCAATGCCCCCGATTTCCTTACCTGGGTATTTATAGGCCCTATGCTTGGGGCTTTGGTGAGACCGGCGGGAGGCTGGTTAAGTGATAAAATAAACAGCGGGTCTAGGGTAACAACTTATAGTACAATAGTAACTGTAATAGCTACAATGGCAGTTGCTTATTTTGTGGTACAGGCAAGGGATAGTGCTACTCCAGAGGTCTACTGGTGGCCATTCTTTGCAGGTTTTATGGTCCTGTTCGTCACTACCGGAATTGGAAATGGTTCTACCTTTAGAAGTATACCATACATCTTCAGCAAGGAAAAAGCAGGTCCTGTGCTGGGCTGGACATCTGCAATTGCAGCATATGGAGCTTTTATTATTCCGCAGGTATTTGGGGAACAGATCCAGATGGGTACACCAGAATATGCCTTATATGGCTTTGGCATTTACTATGTCATATGCCTGGGACTTAACTGGTGGTATTATGACCGGTCAAATTCCGGGATCGAATGTTGATCTAATTATATACTGAACAAAAAAAGCCTTTGCAGTTTTGCAAAGGCTTTTTTATACAATTTGTCTGCTTATTTAGCACAGCTCTAAATTAGCTACAACACCTGAAAACTGATTTTAATCATATTTTCCCAGATCCTCAGGGAGCATTTTTGCAGCTCGTTCCAGTGAAGTTTGAAAAAGTATTTTAAGACTGTTTTTTACCTATGTGATTAGGGGTATTGATCCATTATATCTTATTTAGACTCACTTTAAATTGCTAGAGATCAGGATGAGGAGCTTTTATCACTCCTCTGTAAATCCTTATATTTATGTTTCACTCAAATTTATGAACTGTTAATGCCTGCTTATTATGTACAGACTCTTTAAAACCTTAAATCGGCTGGCCCTAATCAAGGCAACTATAGCAGCGGTACTCACAATTATCCTCGTGCTAATTGGTTCCCGGAATTTGCAAAATTTTGACCCCGCACTTATCGCCTATTTGATAGGAACAGTTTTCGCCATTTTTGGGATCGCCTACCGCTATTCGGTTTGGATCCAAAGGCCACCAACCAAGCTTTACTGGCGCAGGAGTATGCAGTTCCTATTTAGCAGGTATTTCTTTCCATACCTGTGGCGCTCTATTAAATTATTTTTCAGGAATATTCTTTTTCAAAGGTTCATAGCATATAGAAGCAGGACCCGCTGGATAGGGCATTTCCTGCTTGCCACGGGGTGTCTAATAGCCTTTGCTATCACTGTTCCTTTAACTTTTGGCTGGATACATTTTGTGCTCAAGCCGGGAGATGAAACTACATATTATGCCCTCTTATTTGGATTTGAGGCCGGATCTTTTAGCTTGGGTTCCCCTATTGCTTTTATAGCTTTCCACGGCCTGGTATGGTGTTCGGTTCTGGTGACTATTGGTGCCATTATGATGATGAATAGAAGGTTTACAGACGGGGGATTGATCGCTACCCAAAGTTTTGAGAATGACTGGTTGCCTTTGATCCTGCTTATTGCAATTTCAGTGACCGGACTGGGTATTTCATATGATTATACTTTTTTGGAAGGTAAGACTTACCAGTTTATGGCGGTTACCCACGCAATTACAGTGATCCTTTTCCTGGTGTGGTTGCCTTTTGGAAAGTTCTTCCATATTTATCAGCGACTCGCCCAGTTGGGTGCAAATCTTTATAAAACCGAAGGGAAACGAAGGGGGATGGCAACCTGTCCGCACACTAAAAAGGAATTTGCCACCCAAACTCATATCAATGATCTTAAGGTTGTATCTAAAGATCTCGGTTTTAATTATGACAAGCAGGATGGAACCAATCATATGGACCTAAGCCCTGAAGGTAAGCGCTCTGCATTAGCCATGGCCCATTTGAAGGCACGAAAGGAAGGCGGAAAATTATTCGGTTAAAAACAGAAAAAGAAAAAGAAAATGGCAAAACTTCCAGTTTCAGTAGATAAGATCATAGAGAACTATGGCCCTCATAAGGCATATGCTCCACAGGTAGGATTTCATGGGAATAAGGAGCCGGACAAGCTGGTGAAAACCCATTGTTGCTATTGTGGTATGCAATGCGGTATTAAGCTGAAGGTTAAGGATAATAAGATCGCAGGTTTTGAGCCCTGGGAGGAATTCCCATTCAATGAGGGGCGGCTTTGTCCAAAAGGGGTTATGCGATATATGCAAAATAACCATCCGGACAGGCTTATGGATCCTATTGAGCGGGTGGAAGGGAAAGGCTTTAAACCCGTATCCTGGGACCACGCCATGAGCAGGACGGTAAATGAGATAAAAAGAATCCAGGAGAAATATGGCAAAGATTCCTTTGCAATGCTATCGGGCGTTTCACTCACCAACGAGAAAAGCTATATGATAGGGAAGTTTGCAAGGGTAGCCCTTAAAACAGCCAATCTTGATTATAATGGCCGGTTGTGCATGGTTAGTGCAGGTGGAGGAAACAAAAAAGCATTTGGACTGGACAGGACCTCCAACAGTTGGGCCGATCTTAAACATGCCGAGGTCATCCTTATAGCCGGGGCCAACGTTAGTGAAACCTTCCCCACCCTTACACATTATATCTGGCAGGCGAGGGACAACGGCGCTAAATTAATAGTAGTAGACCCAAGGATGATCCCATTGGCCAGAACGGCAGATCTTCATTTGCCAATTAGGCCGGGAGGAGATTCAGCGTTATTTGGAGCCATCCTTAAAATAATGGTAGATAATGATTGGCTAGACCATGAATTCATTGAAAATCATACTTCAGGATTCCAGGAAACCATTGATGCCGTAAAGGATTATGATCTTGACTGGGCAGAGGAGCATACCGGGATATCAAAGGATTTGATTTACCAGGCTGCAGAAATGTGGGGGAAAGCAAATACAAGCTTCCTGCTGCACGCCCGTGGGATCGAGCACCATACAAAAGGGGTGGAAAATGTACTTAGCTGTATAAATATTGTCTTGGCGTCGGGACGATTAGGAAAACCTTATTGCGGCTATGGCACGATCACAGGACAGGGTAACGGCCAGGGAGGCCGGGAGCACGGTCATAAATGTGATCAATTGCCGGGTAACCGTGATATCACTAATCCCGAGCATAGGAAATATATTGCAGGGGTTTGGGGTATAGATGAAAAGGATATGCCCGGTAAGGGACTTTCAGCCTATGAGCAAATTGAGGCGATACACCGCGGGGAGATCAAAGGAATGATAAGTATTTGTTTTAATCCGCTGGTATCCTTACCCAATAATAATTTTGTGCGGGAAGCCCTTGAAAAACTTGAATTTTATATTTGTATAGATACCTTCCTTAGTGAAACTGCACGCCATGCCGATATAATAATGGCGGGCTCCCTGCACGAGGAGGAGGAAGGTACGGTGACTACTGCTGAAGGTAGGGTGGTGAAGATCAATGAAGCCATTACTCCGCCTAAGAATACAAGGAGGGATGGACAGATCCTCATGGAACTTGCTGCCCGCCTGGGTGAAAAAGAAAAATTCGATTACCCTACCAGTGAAGATATCTTCAATGAATTAAGGGTTGCATCCAAAGGGGGTACGGCAGATTATTACGGAATTACCTATAAAAAAGTCGTAGATAATATGGGGATCTTCTGGCCCTGTCCTTCTGAAGATCACCCGGGAACCCCGCGTTTGTGGGAAGATAGGAAATTTAAAACACCGGATGGGAAAGCGCACTTTAATCCTGTAAGATATCGTGCAGCTTCAGAAATGCCGAATAAGGAATATCCGGTAGTGTTGACCACAGGAAGGGTCGTCTCGCAATATCTAAGCGGAACCTCTACCCGAAGGATTGGAAAGTTACTGGATCAATATCCTGAACCTTTACTGGAAATACACCCAAAACTGGCCTTCCAGTATGGAATAGAAAATCATGACCTTATTAAAGTAAAAACCAGAAGGGGAGAAGCAGAATTTCCGGCCCATGTGGTGGAAACAATTCGAGAGGATACGGTGTTCATTCCTTATCATTGGGGAGGAAAACATTCAGCCAACCAATTAACAATAGATAATTTAGATCCTGTTTCCAAGATTCCTGAATTTAAGGTTTGTGCCTGCCAGCTGGAGAAAACCGGGAGAAAAGGATCACAACATAGAACAGATACTGCGTATCAAAGTTCGCTTTAGAATAAGAACCAGGAAACAAGAGTCAAGAAACAAGAAACAAGAGAAGAGAGAAGTGCGGAATTTAAAAATACAGAAGCAGCAGTCCCGGATAGAACAATAAAATATTCGTGCATTCGTGGCTAACTTTTTTAATTCAAACAGAGAACGGAGAACGGAGAACAGAGAACAGAGAACAGAGAACGAAATTTAAAACCTAACCTTTAAAATTAAAATTATGCCGGAAACAAATTATGATCAGGAAATGGCTTTTTTCGTAGACATGCAACGTTGTATTGGTTGTCATGCCTGTGAAATGGCCTGTGCTGAATGCGAAACGAATGGCCAGGAAAGTATGATCCACGTAAATTATGTAGACAGGGAAAAAAGCCCTCAAACTACGGTACAGGTATGTATGCATTGCGAAGATCCTACCTGTGCAAATGTTTGTCCGGCAGATGCCATACACCAGGATGAATTTGGAGTGGTACACTCTGCCAACACCTCAAGGTGCATTGGGTGTTCCAACTGTGTTTTAGCCTGTCCATTTGGTGTTCCAAAGAAAATGGAAGAGGCAGAGTTGATGATGAAATGCAATATGTGCTATGACAGGACAAGTGCCGGGAAAAAGCCTATGTGCGCAACGGTTTGTCCAAGCCAGGCCCTTTATTACGGGACACGGGAAGAAATTGAAAGGATGAGGCCAGATAGTGAGCCGGTAAACTCTTTCCTTTTTGGACAACAAGAGGTAAATACCAAAGTAAATATTATGATGCCTAAAGGCACACACCAGTTAATTATACCATAACTTTTAAATACGATGGCAAAAGAAGATTCTGAAAGAGAACCAAGCTGGAAAAGTGATTTTCCAATAGAGACCAGGCGCGGGACGCACGTAAGCCGAAGGGAATTTGCCAAATTCCTGGGCTTATTATCAGGGGCTTTTGCCCTTAGCAACGGCTTTATAGTCATTAGAGCAATAGCTTTTCCTGCAGAAAAACTGGAAGGAGAACACTTTGTTGTGAATGAAGATGAGGTTGCAGTGGGGGAAATGTTTCAGTTTGAGATACATGGAGATAAGCACATTCCGTATATCTTAATTCACCTGGAAGAAAATGAATGGCGCGCTTTTGAACAAAAATGCACTCATTTGACTTGTGCGGTGAGATATCGTAAGGATGAGAATAAGATCGAATGCCCCTGCCATAATGGATGGTTTAGTGCAGATACCGGCGCGGTACTGCAGGGACCACCACCACGGCCTTTACCTCAACTGGAGGTAGTAGTGAGAGACGGCAAGGTATATGTGAAAGAAAAAAGTAAGGATCAAAATGCATAATCATGAGTGATTTTAGAACATCCCAGAACGAAGCACATCCCAATAAAACCAATACTATCATGACAGGGATCATCCTGTTACAAATACTTTTTGTAAGTATACAGGTATGGTTCTTATTCGGTGCTTTAAATAACGCGCTTGAGGGTAATATCTTCTTTGCAATCACTACCTTTATAGGATCCCTTATCATGGCCATAGGCTCATTTTGGGTGCTACGCTATTTACCGGAACCATTGAAGAAGAAACCAGACAAAAGACCAAGAGTGAATGTTAGTAGACAGCCATAAAAGAATTCACGATTATCTAAGGATCTCCCTTACAGATAGCTGCAACTTTCGTTGCCAGTACTGTATGCCAGATGAGAATATCCAGTGCCTGCCCAATAAACACCTTATGCAGGTAGATGAAATTGAGCAAATTGCTGCAAAATTTGTAGAGCTGGGTGTAAATAAAATAAGATTAACGGGAGGGGAACCTATGGTTCGAAAGGAATTCCCCGAGATCCTGGAAAAGATCTCGAAATTACCGGTGGAATTAAGCCTTACAACCAATGCAGTCCTCGCTCATAAATACATAGAAAACTTAAAAGCAGCCGGGGTACGATCACTTAATATAAGCCTGGATACCCTCAATCCTGAAACTTTTAAAAGAATAACTAAAAGGGATCAATTTCAAAGAGTTTGGGATAATATCCTTCTTATGCTCAGTGAAGGTTTTCGTGTGAAGATCAATTGCGTGGGGATTGAAGGGGTTATTGAAAAAGAGATCCTGGATTTTGTTGCCATAACAAAGGACCTTCCCCTACATGTGAGGATCATAGAATTCATGCCTTTTGAAGGGAATCACTGGAATAGCAAGAAAGTGGTTACGGCAGGACAAATGCTTAAATGGGTAGAGGAGGAGTATGATATGGTAAAGCTGAAGGATGAACCACATGCCACCGCTAAGAAATATAAAGCGATAGGCCACGAAGGTACCTTTGCTTTTATCACCACTATGACCGAGCATTTTTGTGGGGACTGTAACAGGATGAGGATCACAGCAGATGGGAAGATGAAGAATTGCCTTTTTGGAAGTGAAGAAATGGACCTGCTGGGCACCCTGAGAAAAGGAGAGGATATTGAGCCGTTAATAAGAACTTCTGTCATAAGGAAATATAAAGTGATGGGAGGCCAGTTTTCCAAATCCTATAAGGGTGCAGAGGCCAGTGAATTGAAAAATCGAAGTATGATCAAAATTGGAGGATGATCTCAGTTAATGATGCCCGCCGTATTCTTTCAGAAAACCTTGAAAGAGCCAAATCAAAAAATATTTCCCTGAATGACAGCCTGGGACTTATCCTGGCTGTAGATGTATATTCTCCCATTGATGTACCATCTTTCGATAATTCAGCCATGGATGGTTATGCCATGAAATTTGACAGCAGCAGGAATAGCTGGGAATCTGGCAGCGTGATACAGGCCGGGGATACCAATGCATATAAGGTGAAGGAAGGTACTGCCGCCCGAATATTTACCGGAGCTAAAATTCCGCAGGGAGTGGATACAGTTATTCCGCAGGAGCTCATTGAACGGGATGAAGCTACAGGTCGAATATCCTATGATCAGGATAAGATACAAACCGGAAGCAATATTCGCTTAAAAGGTTCCCAATGTAAAAAAGAAGAATTGATCGCAGAAAAAGGTACCCCTGTTACTCCCGGTCTTATAGGACTATTGGCATCTGTTGGATTGAATAAAGTGGAGGTATATACTCCTGCTACTGTGACCTATATTATCACCGGCGATGAGTTAAAAGAGGCAGGTACAGCCCTTAAGGAAGGCGAGATCTATAACTCCAATGGGCCAATGCTGGAGGCTTTGCTAAAAAACGCCGGTATAAAAGAAATCTCTGGTCTTAAAGCTACAGATGATAAGGAGGAGCTGCAGGAAAAGATCAATAAGGCACTGGCAGCGTCAAACGTGCTAATAATTAGTGGGGGATCTCTGTGGGGGATTATGATTTTGTGAAGGAATGCCTGGAAAAAGCAGGAGTAAAAGAACTATTTTATAAAATAAAGCAACGCCCCGGCAAACCTATGTATGCCGGGAGAAAGGGAGATAAATATATTTTTGCTTTACCGGGAAATCCGGCTTCGGTTTTAAGTTGTTTTAACCAATATGTCAAACCCAGCCTTAAATATCTTGCAGGAAAGGAAAAGGTATGGGAGGCAGATGCGGTCCTTTCCCTGGCTGCCGACCAAAAGAAAAAAGAAGGGCTTACTTTCTTTCTTAAGGGAAGAATGGAACAAGATGAGGTAATTATCCCTGGAGGACAGCAATCTTTCAATTTACTGGCCTTTAGCACCGCAAATTGCCTGGTGGAGCTGGAGGAAGATAAAGAGGAAATAAAAGCGAGGACTCCTGTGAATGTTTTTTATCTTTAAGAATGCCTGGAGATTTAATTCTATATGCGCTTTTATTGTTGCCGGTGGCAGCATTCTTCTATGCCTCTGTAGGACATGGAGGGGCAAGCAGCTATTTAATGATCCTGGCGCTTACAGGATTTGCTCCTGAGGAAATAAGGCCTACCGCTCTTACCCTTAATATAATCGTTTCTTTTGTTGCATTCTTAAATCACAGGAAAAGCTGTGATTTTCCCAATAAATTATTCTGGCAACTTGCCATATTCTCGATACCTGCAGCCTTTATAGGAGGGGTGATCGTTGTGAACACGGCTATATATATGAATATCCTGGGAATACTGCTTTTATTTCCAATTCTGCAGTTCCTGGGAGTATTCCCAAAGAATAAATTCCATTATATTCAAAAAAATTTCTGGTTGCCGCCGGTAATCGGGATCCTTATTGGCTTCCTCTCAGGGCTTATAGGAATAGGTGGAGGAATTATCCTGTCTCCCTTACTTCTTATGCTTGGCTGGACCAACATTAGGCAAACAGCAGCACTTAGCGCCCTTTTTATTTTTGTGAATTCTGTTGCAGGATATATAGGGACAGTAGGAATGGATCTTTCCTTTAACAAGACCCTCTGGATCTTCATACCACCTACGATTGTAGCAGGGATGCTTGGGAGTTATTACGGTGCGAGAAAATTCAATGTAACGATCGTAAAGAACCTGCTTACCCTGGTTCTTGCCGGCGCCGCGATTAAATTGATTTTGACGTGAAGAAGGCAGTTGAGGTGGAAGCGTTTGTTCTTGCCGGGGGTAAGAGCAGCAGGATGGGCCGGGATAAAGGCCTTACTCTTCTAAATGGCCGGCCAATGGTTTCATATGTGCTGAAGGCTTTGAGTAAAACAAAGATTCCGGTCAAAATTATTGCAAATGACAGGGAATACGAGAATTTTAATATTCCTGTGTATTCTGATATAGTTGCTGAAAAAGGACCAATGGGCGGATTATTTACCGCACTCTCCCATACAAAGGCTGAAGCGGTTTTTTTGATAAGCTGTGATATGCCATTGGTTACTGCTGAAGCTATTGTACAGCTCCTGGAATTTTCAGGTAAAGAGCGTATCGTAGCCGTCACGGTACAGGGTAGGATCAATCCTTTATTCGCTATATATCCCGTGATCTTAAAGGAAGAAGTGGAAAAAAGGATCAGGGAAGGGAACTTAAAAATGACCGATTTTATTTTAGAAAACAAGCACACTTTAGTACCTTCCATCGTAGAAAAATTTCCGGAAATTTTTCAAAATGTCAATACCCCGGAAGAACTTAAAATGACAGAGAAAAAATGGAAAGATTTAAGATAAAGGCTTTTGGAATGCTGGCCGAGAAGCTTCCCTCAGGCGAATTTGAATTCCCTGTGTATGGGGATACCCGGGAACTTTTGGATAGGCTGGAGCAGGAGTTTCCTCAACTTAAGGACGCTAAATATACCCTCGCCGTGGATAAACAGGTTGTACACGATAAACAGGCTTTGAACGGTAATGAGGAGATCGCCTTATTACCACCATTTTCGGGAGGATGAGCAGATTTGAAAGACAACATATTTTGCCGGAATTTGGCACCTCAGGACAAAAAAAACTAAAAAAGGCCCGTATCCTTGTAGTTGGAGCCGGGGGTCTTGGTTGTCCTGCCCTGCTTTACCTGGCTGCTGCCGGGGTGGGAACTATTGGTATTGCAGACGGGGACACCGTAAGCCTGTCTAATTTAAACAGGCAAACTTTATTTGGTTATGGGGACCTTGAAAAATTGAAAGCGATAGCTGCAGGCGAAGTGCTTAATCAAAAATACCCCGACATAAATATTGAAACAATAAACGAATATCTCACTCCGGATAATATCCTGGAAATTATGGAAAAATATGACCTGGTGCTTGATGGGTCTGATAACTTTGGAACCAGGTATATGGTCAATGACGCCTGTGTCCTTCGCGGTAAACCTTTAATTATGGGGGCTATTTACCAATATGAAGGCCAGGTGACGGTTTTTAATTATGGTGAGGAACCGGTGAATTACAGGGACCTCTATCCCGTACCACCTTCTGCAGACGAAATCCCTAACTGTAGTGAAACCGGAGTGCTGGGAGTATTGCCAGGAATAATTGGCACCCTGATGGCAGCTGAAGCAATAAAGGTAATTTCAGGATTGGGTAAAGTCCTGGCGAATAAGGTTCTTTTTTATGATCTTTTAAATTCCGGGTTTTATGAGGTGAGCTTAAAGCCAAATTTATCATCTGGAAAGAATATTCCTGAAAATGAAGTAGCTTTCAGAAATACAGATTACAACATCACCTGTGGCGTTGTGGAAAAAATAACCTGGGAAAACGCCCTTCACTGGACCTGTCAAGCAGAGAATTCAATAGTCATCGATATCAGGGAGCCAAATGAAGAACCAGAATTTAGTAGTCATACAATTTTAAAAATTCCGATGAATGATTTGCTCAAAGATCCCGGTATATTAGAGGAGGTAGACACCGTTATGCTATTCTGTAAATCTGGCCAGCGAAGTATGCAGGCAGCCAAAGAGCTAAGGCAAAGATTTCCTGAAAAGGAAATACGCTCTGTGGAAGGGGGACTTCAACATCCTTCCTCACCTTTAAATAATCAAAACAATGAATCGTAAACCAAAAAATATATTTGTACAGGGGCCAATCTCCAGTGAGAAGATCGCCCAATCCATTCAAAACCACAGCACGAAAACCAATATAGGTGCCCATTCCATTTTCCTTGGGCAGGTGCGGGCAGATGAGAAGGAGGGCAGCACTGTAACTGCGATTGAATACACCACTTACGAAGAAATGGCGCTGCAGAAGGCTTTCGAAATTAGAGAAGCCATCTTTGCAAAATATGACCTCACCTGTATGCATATCTATCACAGCCTGGGAGAGGTGAAAGTGGGAGAGATTTGCCTGTTCGTCTTCACCTCCTCCAAACACCGCAAAATGGCGATAGATGCCTGTGAAGAACTGGTGGAGCGAATTAAGAAGGAACTGCCGGTGTGGGGAAAGGAATTAATGGAGAATGGGGAAAGCTGGAAGGTTAATACTTAGGAGTCTGGACCGCTACGCTGCTGGAGTCTAGAGTCTGGACTAAAATAAAAAAAAGAAATAAATGGTAAATATCACTCATAAAAGTAATACCCTTCGTAAGGCAACAGCACAGGCGGTGGTGCGGGTTAGCAGTCCTGAAACAATAAAAGCTGTTGAGGAGAAAAAAGTACCCAAGGGCGATGTGTTTGAAATGTCTAAAACCGCAGGCCTGTTTGCGGCAAAAAGGACGAGTGATATGATCCCCGATTGCCATCCCCTGCCTATTGAATTTACCGAAATTAAATTCCGGATAAAGGGGCTGGATATTTTTGTGAGTGTGGAGGTTCATACCATATATAAAACCGGGGTGGAAGTAGAGGCTATGCATGCAGCTTCGGTTGTTGCTATCACGATGTATGATATGCTTAAGCCAATTGATAAGGGAATAAGCATTGAGAATATTAAACTCCTTGAGAAAAAAGGTGGTAAAACAGATTACCGGAAGGTGGTAGAGGAGAACCAAATATCAGCTACTGTGATCGTGTGTTCAGATTCTATTTCGGCCGGGGAAAAGGAGGATCGCGCAGGGAAGGTGATCATTGAGAAACTGGAGGCGCACCAGGTTGGGGTGGAGGATTATGTTATTATTCCAGATGAAAAAGAGAGAATACAGGAGCTGGTGAAAACTAAATGTGAGGCCGGGGTGAACCTTATCATTCTAACCGGGGGTACAGGCCTTTCTCCCAGAGATGTCACGCCAGAGGCTATCCTGCCGCTTCTCGAGCGCCCTATTCCGGGGATAGAAGAGGCAATAAGAAATTACGGGCAGCAAAGAACACCTTATTCTATGCTATCTAGATCTGTTTCCGGATTGATTGGGGAAACTTTGGTCCTTGCCCTGCCGGGATCTACAAAAGGGGCAGGGGAATCCATGGATGCAGTGTTTCCTGCAGTGATGCATATCTTCAGGGTTCTGGCTGCTTTTAAACATGATTAGACCGCAAGTGAAACTATTTTCTTTATAAGCCTTTAGGAAAAATCAAAAAAGCTTTTTCCTGATCAGGGTCATAAAATAAGGGAAGCTATCATTCTACTTTTGTTCTGAAAATTAATGCACCGAAAGATCCTTCGGTACAGTTTGATGTTTTTTGAATTCAGAATTAATCTTTCAAAGATCAAGTAGAATGAGTGTAGTCCAGGAAGAGCTTAGCCTGAAAGACCGGGTCCTTCAGCTTAAAAAAGAAAAGAATGCGGTGATCCTTGCACATTACTACCAGGAACCGGAAATACAGGAGGTGGCAGATTTTATTGGTGACAGCCTGGAGCTGGCGAAGAAAGCCGCTGCAACTACAGCCGATATCATAGTTTTTGCCGGGGTGCATTTTATGGCAGAGACTGCAAAAATCCTGAATCCTACAAAAAAAGTACTTTTGCCGGACCTTAAAGCCGGGTGTTCCCTGGCAGAAAGCTGCCCGCCGGAAGCATTTCAGAAATTAAAGGACCAATATCCCGACCACGTGGTGGTCACGTATATCAACTGCTCTGCAGAGATTAAGGCCATGAGCGATCTTGTATGTACTTCCTCAAACGCAGAGAAGATCATAAATTCGATTCCTGCAGATAGAAAGATCATTTTCGCACCCGATAAGAATCTAGGAAAATACCTTATTGACGTTACCGGCAGGGAGATGCTGCTGTGGGATGGTGCATGTATCGTACACGAGGCATTTTCTCTTGATAAGCTTATAGACCTTTCCATAGAATACCCAAAGGCAAAGATCATTGCCCATCCGGAATCTGAAAGTCATATCCTGCAGGTCGCCAATTATATTGGTTCTACCTCGGGGATGCTTAATTATGTAAAAACAAGTGATTATGACACCTTCATAGTTGCAACAGAAGCGGGGATCCTGCACCAGATGCAGCTGGACGTTCCTCACAAAACCCTCATTCCTGCCCCGGCAAAAGAAGATAATTCCTGTGCCTGCAGTGAATGTGCATTTATGAAGATGAATACCTTAAAGAAACTTTACGATTGCCTGGAAAAGGAAGGGCCTGAGATACGATTGGAGGAAGAACTTATTGAAAAGGCACTGGTTCCTATAAAGCGTATGCTGGAGGTTTAAAAATTAAAAAGAGATGATGAGGTGGATAATACGTTCCACAAAAAAATATAACCTATGAATACAGATGTTCTTGTAATAGGATCTGGCATCGCCGGATTGTCCTTTGCCATAAAAACAGCCATCGCCCGGCCCGATGCTGCGGTGGTAGTGCTCACTAAAAGCAGTAGTGATGTATGCAGTTCTTCCCGCGCCCAGGGAGGTATCGCAGTGGTACTGGACAGGGTGCGTGACAGTTTTGAACAACACATAGAAGACACGATGAAGGCGGGCAGAGGGGTGAATGATCCGTATATAGTTGAAATGGTAATTTCGCAGGCGCCGGAAAGGCTGCAGGAGCTTATTGACTGGGGTACCAGTTTTGATGCAAATGAATTGGGAGAACTTGAACTCGGGCTGGAAGGTGGCCACTCCCAAAAGCGAATAGTACACCACCGGGACCTTACCGGAAAAGAAATGGTTACTAAACTTCTTCAAAAAGCAGCTTCCCTGGAAAATATCACTTTTTACGATCATTATTTTGTTACAGACCTGCTTCTGAATAAAACCGGGACAAAATCGACCTGCGTCGGGGTAGAAGCACTCGATAACAACAGCGGTAAGTTGATAGATATAAATTCCAGGATCACCTATCTCGCAACAGGAGGAAGCGGAAGGATCTTCAGCAATACCACCAATCCTTCCGTTGCTACGGGAGACGGGGTTGCGATGGCGATGCGTGCAGGAGCGAAGGTCTCCGGAATGAATTATATACAATTTCATCCCACTGCTCTATACTCCAAAGATTCCCATGCGCTGTTCCTTATTTCTGAAGCAGTGAGAGGTTATGGAGCCCATCTGGTGAATCACGAGGGAAAACGATTTGTATTCAAATATGATCCCCGTGGAGAATTGGCAACCCGGGATATAGTTTCTGAAGCTATAGCTGAAGAGTTAAAAGCGACTGGGGAAGAGTATGTTTTTTTGGATTGCAGGCACCTGGATGAGAGTTCATTTAAAGAACATTTTCCTACCATAGTACAACATTGTACCTCTGTAGGGCTAGATGTGATGACCGATCTTATTCCTGTTGTTCCTGCCGCCCACTACCAATGTGGAGGAATAGAGGTAAACGAATTTTCCAGGACATCTATCGGCAATCTTTATGCTGCAGGGGAATGTGCGCAAACCGGCCTGCATGGTTCAAACCGGCTGGCTTCCAACTCCCTTCTGGAGGCACTGGTATTCTCCCACCAGGCTGCCGGGGTGGTGGTAAGGGAGCTTAATTTTATTCCTTCGCCTAAAACGGGTGAGGAGGAAAAGGTACTTGTAAAAGGCTTTGGAGCCGATAAGTTTACACTGCAGGAAATAAGGAGTAGTCTTAATAAATTAATGACATACGGCCTGCTGCATGCATCAGGAGTGAACGAGAAAGAGAGGGCGCTGGATAATATAAAAGCTTTACAAACCAAATTGAATATGTTCCCTCATAGCGGGAATTTGGCTTATTTTGAATTAAAGAACATGCTGCAGGCTGCACAGCTTATTGTGGAACAGGCAGTAGAAGCATCTGTAACCCGGAGCTATGGGGAGACCATGAAATCCTTTCGTAAATTATCCATTCCAGAACCGGCTTAATAATTAACTCATAAATAATAGGATATGAAATTAGCATCGCTTACTAAAGACCTTGAATATAACGAGAATAAACCTGCAGTAAAAGTATTAATGGATACAGACAGCAGCAGGGAGATTCGAATTACAATGAAAAAAGGGCAGGTTATGAAAGAGCATAAGACTCCTTTTCCAATTGTGGTAGAGATCTTTGAAGGTGAAATAAAATTTGGAGTCAAAGGAGAAAGCCATTTTCTTGTTAAAGGCGATCTTGTTCAGCTTGATGGCGATGTGCCGCACGACCTGGAAGCCCAGGCCGATAGTACCGTAAGGCTTACATTGTCCAAATTTGATACCGCAGAGCGTGTAAAAGGGGTGGCAAACTCGTAGTTAATTGCCTGCCGGCTTATGCAAGTTGGATAGTTTGATCTCCTTAAGAACCCGGGTGCAGTAACCTGGAAGAAATTTATATTGAAAAGATCCTTACTTACCAGGGGGAAATTGCCATTTGGTAGGTGAGGGCAAAGATCAACACCCCGGCAACCACGATCCCTGCAGGTATAAGGACAGAGAGAGTTTTGTTATGCGGATTTATTTCATCAATTGACCCCTCCTCCAGCTTTATTTTAACCTGATTGTCGGGTAAATTTCCGGGTACGATATCATTTGCAAAATGCCGTGCAGGTCTTGAATTTTTAAAAGCGATCCCGTAGATACCGGTTTCATCTTTTTCAAGTCTCCTAAAGGAATACTGTTTTTGAGTCGCGGTTTTGATCCTCACCTTTTTTTGCGATTCAACAGCCTCCGCCACACTTATATCAGCTGAACGGTAAACGGTACAGCTGTGGTTTAAAAGACCCAGGCAAAGTACGCAAAATATGACTTTGAATAACCTAAACCCAGTTTCCATAATTTTGAGTTTTGAGATGGCCGGGGAGTTATAATTAAAGATAAATAAAAATTCTTAGTGGTTGATTTTTAGGTTAATATAAATTTAAGCCGTGTCTTAATACTAAGTGCTTTTAACGTTTTTATAGCCTGTTTAATGATCCATATCATATTATAGAGGTGAGGGCATTAGTATTTTTGCTTCATAAATTGAAATACTATGAATGAAAATTTGATCCAGAAGTACAATGTTGCAGGTCCAAGATACACGAGTTATCCTACGGTGCCATATTGGAATACCGGTCATTTTTCAGTTGAAAAATATAAGGAAAGACTGGTGGATTCTTTTGCTGCCAGTAACAGCGAAGAAGGAATTAGCCTTTATATCCATCTGCCGTTTTGCGAAAGCCTTTGCACCTTCTGTGGGTGTAATAAACGTATAACCAAAAGGCACGAGGTGGAATCTCCATATATCACCGCTGTTTTAAAGGAGTGGGATCTATATACATCAATATTCAGTGAACGGCCATTAATAAGGGAGATACATCTTGGCGGGGGTACCCCCACATTTTTCTCTCCCGAAAATCTAAAAATGCTTATAGATGGTCTCTTCAAAAAAGCCGACAGGGCCAAAGATCACGATTTCAGTTTTGAAGGACATCCCAATAACACCAAAATAGAGCACCTGCAGGTGCTGAATGAGCTTGGGTTCACCCGCGTGAGCTATGGCGTGCAGGATTATAACCTGGAGGTGCAGCTGGCAATTCACAGGTTTCAGCCTTTTAAAAATGTAAAAGATGCTACAGATAATGCCCGAAAAGCAGGCTATACCTCTGTAGGACATGATATCATATTTGGTTTACCCTTTCAAACGGTGGAACATATTCGTACCACGATAGCCAAAACTAAAGAGCTGATGCCGGACAGGATCGCCTTTTACAGCTATGCGCACGTGCCGTGGATCAAAGGAAACGGGCAACGTGGCTTTAAAGATACCGACCTTCCAAGTGCAGATGTAAAGCGTGAAATGTACGAAACAGGGAAGCAACTCCTTGCAGAAGCCGGTTATGTGGAAATAGGAATGGACCACTTTGCCCTAAAATCGGACTCGCTATATAAAGCGGTAGAGGAAAAGAAACTTCATCGCAATTTTATGGGCTATACCACTTCAAAAACTAAAGTTATGATAGGCCTTGGGGTATCTGCAATTAGTGACAGCTGGACAGGATTTGCACAAAATGAGAAAAAGATAGAGGATTATTATGACAGGCTGGAAGCAAATGAATTACCGCTCTACCGTGGCCATATTTTAACTGAAGAGGATGAGGTAATACGCCAACATATCCTCAATCTTATGTGCAGGCTTACCACTTCCTGGGAGGATGATAAACTAAAATTCCCCGAAATACCAGATGTGCTTATTAAGCTGAAGGAAATGGAAGCAGATGGCCTGGTAGTCATTAAAGATAAAGGGATAGATATCACTGAGGAAGGACGCCCCTATGTGAGGAATGTATGTATGGCTCTGGACCTGCTCCTGCAAAGGAATCAGCCGGATACGCAATTGTTCTCAATGACAATATAAAAAATGCCACCCCGGTAAAATTGGGGTGGCTGGTTAAACAATGAAAGGCAATTTAAAATATTCTTAGACTTTTTTAAGCTTTCTTTTCTTCATCCTTTTTTCTTCCTGTTTCTTAAGTGCTTTTTCCTGTTTTCTGGCTTTTAGCTCCTTTTTAATTTCAGAGGGGCTTTTTTTATTGATCATTTTAATTTTAATTAGGATTCGACATTTCTCAACATTCTTTGCAGAATAATCCTAATGAAATAAGCTTAACGGGTTTTGTTTGATAAAGCTATAGGATTATTTTCCAGCACCCCCGCAGGTGCTTTTAAATTCAGGAAGATCTTATTGCTTGACATTTTTCTTGATTTTAAGTTTAAAGGAATTTTTTTATACCCGTTTTCATATAGGAATAGATCAGGTTCTTCACATACCTGTTCTTATGAAAGTGATTTTCCATATCAACTTTAAATTGTTGATAATTGTTGAGGTAATAGGTGTCACATTGAACATCATCACATTCCATCATCCCCTCAAGTTCATTGTAAAATACCAGGATCCTGTCCAGGCAGCTTGTATTGGATTTGTCCAGGCTTTCTAGTTCCTGAATAAGGAAATTTATATCCTGCTGGTTTATCTCTGTAACATCAATAAGCTTCGATTTGAACAGCATTGCATAGAACCTGTTTTCCACCTCAATGAGGCTTAGTTCAGATTTCCAGTTATTAACATCTGTACATAAATTTATTCTTTGGATATCCTCATCCTGGTAATGTGGTTTTACTATTTCCTTCATAATTCATTTGCTTTTAAACTCATTGCGGGCTGTCTTACTTTTGTTATTTCAATTGCCTTTTCTCCTGCCGGGAATTGCCACTGGATCTCATCTCCTTCAGCATAACCAAAAAGTGCAAGGCCCATAGGCGCAAGTACAGATATCATATTCTTTCTTATGTCACTTTTATCAGGTGTTACTATTTGATAGGTCTTCTCTACATTAAAGGGTGTCTTAATGGTAACCGTGCTGTTCATTCTCACCACATCAACGGGCATGTCCATATTCCTGACTATCCTGGCATTAAGCAGTTCATTTCTCAATTTTTCTACAGAAAGTTTATAGGTTTGATCCTTGTATTCCTGGGATAATCCAATAAACCTTCTAAGCAATTCATGCTCTTTTTCTTCAATTACTACTACGCCGTATTTCATAATAAAATCTTTTACTAATTTGTTAATTCTGCTTTCATAAATCCCGAATGAAAACCGGAGATCTTCAGGCAGTAATAATTTAGCTGCCCATCAAAGTTTCCTTCATGGAACAAAGTAGTTTACGCTTAATATTGTTGTGGAAACTTCTTTGGGCAGCAGTTAATTATCTATGGGAAAATTCCTCGCTGTACATAAGCTGTTTCAATTCTTGAAATGGCTATGATATAGGCCGCGGTTCTCCAGTCTGTATCCCTTTCTCTCACTTCTCTTTCTACTTTTTTGAAGGCTTCAAAAAGTTTTTTCTCCAGCTTGGCCATCACTTCCTCTAGTTGCCATAACTCTCCATTTCTGTTTTGCAGCCATTCAAAATAACTTCCTATCACCCCACCGCTGTTACAAAGTATATCGGGGATTATAGTAATACCTTTTTCCAACAGGATCCTTTCTCCCTCATTATCTGTAGGCCCGTTGGCACCCTCAGCAACTATCTTTGCTTTTATTTTAAAGGCGTTTTCTGCAGTGATTTGATTTCCTAAAGCTGCAGGAACAAAAATGTCGCAATCCAGTCCAAAGAACTCTTCAGGATCAATTTCCTTTGCTCCTGTAAAGCCCTCGATAGAACCTTTTCTTGGGCTGGAATGAACGAACAGATCATCTACAGAGATTCCTTCTTCATTATACAAAGTAGCATGTGCATCCTGCACAGCAAGTAATATGGCACCGTCTTCTACAAGGAATTTAGAGGTCCAGTAACCTACATTGCCAAATCCCTGCACGATAAAGGTTTGTTTGTTTAAACTTTTTCCGCGACTTTCATATAGGAATTTGATCGTGAGATATACCCCATATCCTGTAGCTCTGTCCCTTCCTTCAAGTCCACCCGAACCTACCGGCTTACCGGTTACTACATGCTGATTCTGCGACCGTTCAGATGTTGATTTGGTGGACATGTAAGTATCTGCTATCCACGCCATCGTTTGAGAATTGGTATTCACATCTGGCGCAGGAATGTCATGTTCCGGCCCAATATTTTCACCAAGAGCATAGGTGAACCTCCGGGTGATACGTTCCAGTTCAGATAGCGAATAATTCCTGGGATCCAGTTGAATTCCGCCTTTAGCTCCCCCGTAAGGCAGCCCGGCAAGAGAAGCTTTCCAGGACATCCACATAGCCAAAGCCTTTGCATCCTCCACGTCTACAGATGGATGATATCTTAGCCCTCCTTTATAAGGCCCCAGGGCATTGTTATGCTGCACACGATATCCTGTGAAAACCTCCACCTCGCCATTGTCCATTTTTACGGGGAAATGTACAATGATCTCATTATTTGTAATTCCAAGGATCTTCCTGATATTGGGATTGAGATTAATGATATTGGCTGTGGCATTAAATTGCTGCATCACCGTTTCATACATTCCTTGTTTTTTCTTTTCTACTAAAGTTGTCATAATTTCTTATTGATAATGTTCACAGTAAATTTTCTTATTTTCCAGCCATACGCAATGCGACTTGTTTTCGCAGGTAATGCATGTTCCTTCCGCTACTGTTTCTTTCTTCGGTACAGGATACAATGTTGGTGCCACCCCCGGGAAGGATTGCGCACGAGAACGTCCTTTATCATAATGTTTTAATTAAGTTTAAAACCCACATTTGCAGGTGATATCATTTAGACAAACTGTGTGCCCTGTGAATTGAAAAAACCGGCTTGTAGCCATAAGATATTGTCATACAGGTAGTTGAGGATGATTTTATTTTCTTCTATGGAAAAGAGGCGGGGAGGAATTACCCGGTAAAGAAAAAACTACCCGGTTGGGACAGGGAATATTATTTAAGTTTTTGACGCAGGGTTTTCCTGTCGATCTGAAGGATCTCAGCAGCTTTTGTTTTGTTATGATCTACGGCTGCAAGGACCTTTTGAATATGGGATTTTTCAAAATCTTTCAGGGATTGCTCCAGAATATTTTCTTTGGGAGCTGGATATTTTAAATATTCGGGAAGGTCTTTTACAGTAATGCTATCTTCGCTCATGATTATCATACGCTGTATAATATTCTCCAGTTCCCGTACGTTTCCCGGCCAGGAATGTCGCATAAGGATCTCCAGGGCCTTGCCGTCTATCTTCATTTCGGGTTTGTTGTATTCCCGGGAGTATTTTTTAAGCAGGTTGGCAGCAATAGGAATGATATCTTTTTTTCTGTCCCTCAATGGAGGGACTTCAATGTTAACGACGTTAAGCCTGTAGAAAAGATCTTCCCGAAAAGTTCCCTTTCCTACCATTTCGTATAAATTGGCGTTGGTTGCGGCGATTATCCTTAGGTTTAACTTTTGTGAAGTTTGAGAGCCAATCCTGCGCACTTCTTTTTCCTGTAATACCCGTAACAACCTTGTTTGAACAGTCGCGGGAGCTGTTCCTATTTCATCAAGAAATATAGTGCCCCTGTTGGCGGCCTGGAAAAATCCGTCCCGGGTTTCGTTTGCACCTGTGAATGCACCTTTCACATACCCAAACAATTCTGCTTCCAGTAAGTTTTCGGGGATAGCTCCACAGTTTACTGCGATAAAAGGATTACCTGCAAAGCTTCCCTTGTAATGGATTGCCCTGGCAACAAGCTCCTTTCCCGTACCGCTTTCTCCCTGTATCAATACAGTTGCCCTGTTGTTCCTTACCCTTTCAATCACATCTATAAGTTGTGCAATTTCCTTCGATTGTCCTACAATGCCGGCATAGACAATACTGTTGGATTCTACTGCACTTTCCTTTGGATGAATTTTAATTTCCCTGTTTTCCAGTGATCTGTCCACGGCCTTTTTTAACTCGGCAGTAGTGAATGGTTTTACAAGATAATCCAGGGCTCCAGACTTAACAGCGTCTATTGCCCCGCCTACAGAAGGAAACCCCGTAATTACCAGTTTCGGGATGTGGGGGAAATGTTCCTCTACATACTTTATCAATTCTATCCCGTTAATTCCCGGCATTTGAAGATCTGTGATCAAAAGGTCTATGGGAGAATACTTCAGGATATTCATTGCTTCAATAACAGATGATGCCTTATAGGTATGAAAATTCCAGCTTTTGAGGTTGCGTTGCAGTACCTCGAGCATATCAAAATTGTCATCTACTATTAGAATATTTTCCTTTTTAAGTGGCATACTTAGTTTGTTAAGGGTAATTGGATTTGGAATATTGTGCCTCCCGATTCCCTATTAATGGCTTTGATATTTCCTTTGTGACTTTTAATGATCCCATGGACCACACTTAACCCTAAACCGGAACCTTCACCCAGGGGTTTGGTGGTGAAAAAGGGTTCAAATATCCTGGATCTTAGACCCTCCGGAATCCCGGGACCTTCGTCACTTATTTCGATAAAAAAGTGATCTTCAAGACTGGTTACCTTAATCTCAATTGTCGAGTTTTTGGGAGAAGCATAGATCGCGTTTATAAGGATATTAAATAGGACCTGACTTAACTGTATGTTATCAAGCCTGGCTTTGAGGTTCTTATCCTCCATTATGAATTTTGGATCTATGCCTGCTTTTTTAAAATTTGGACCCAGAAGGGAGAGAACCTGTCTAATCACCGGCTCAATTTTTATGAGACTCATATTTTGGGGCATTTCGCAGGCAAAGAACATGAGCTTTTTCACCACTTCCCGGGAAAATATTGCCGATTTAATTATCTTGGTAATATCTTCTTTTACCTGCTTATCCCTTGTCCTGGAGGAAATAAGCTCTGCAAAACCAAGAATGTTGCCCAGGGGGGTGTTCAATTCGTGTGCAATACCAGCAGTTATTTCTCCTAAGATCGCGAGCCTGTCTGTACGCTGAGCACTGCGTTGCAATACTTCCTCTCTTTCCTTGTTCAACTCTTTCTCATAAAAAGAACCCAGCTCAAAAGATACCTTGTCCAGGAGTTTTTGCTCTTCCTGCATAAAGTGAGCGGCAGAAAATTCTGCTTTAGGATAATGAACTTTTATAAAGCCAACTATGCTACCTGCCGAATAGATCTTTGCTTCCTGGAAGATAGTTTTGACGGTGAGGTTTGCAGTGGCCATATAGGCTTCAAGTAACTTGATCTCGACAATGGCTGCTGCCGAATATCTCCAGGCCTGTCTTACGATCTCCCCAATTTGCACCAGGGTTTCTTCAAAGGAACCCCGGCGTGACGAGAGACAATGCGAGATATCGTATAGGCAGGTTAATTCCTTAATCCTCTCCTGTAGTTTCTCTTCTGTAGAAATTGTGGAAGGCATATCTATTCATATTAAAAGCTGAAATGCTTCGGCAGAATTAATATGTAAAGATAGTCCAAATTCCGAATTGAAAATCGTGCGCATATGTATTCAGGAAGGGGAGATAGTTGGCAGGTGCCTATTTTATTTAAATTAAAAAGAATACAAGAAGAGGTATATCTCAATACTCAATACTAACTACTCAATACTAACTACTACCTCCCCCTGCTCATATACATATTCATAAAAATATTATGTGCCATATTCCTTGCACGGTTCTTAGCAATATTTGCTCTTTCCCCTTCAAACATTTCATCTATGGTTTGGTACCACATATTTAGCCATTCCCCAAAATGTTTCTGTTCAATGGTATGATCAAAAGTGCGGTCCACCATCTTATGGGCGCGCATAGGGTTACCCTTGAACTTGCTCACCATAAACAGGTTGGATTCCCAAAAATCTGTTAGTTTCTCCAGGTGCTCTGGCCAATCGTGAATCGTTTCATTGAAAAAGGCTCCAATCTCTTTATTGGCTCTCACTTTTGTATAAAATGCAGAAACAAGGGCGAATACATCACCCCTGTTTTGGATATCTTCTTTCATTGCTTCTTATCTCATCTAGAACTCCTCCACGAAAATACCATATTTTCCTGAGGAAGCTTCTTTCGCTGTTTTGTTATAACTGGTATCTAAGGTAGACGTTATAAATTATAAGCAGGGTACTTACAACAAGGCTTATAATAAGGGAATTAAAAACAATTTTTGCTTTAAGTTGAGCAAGGACAGTAGCATTGTAGGTCATACATACCACCACTACAAGGAAAAGTTGCGCCATTTGAAAAACATCGTGACCATTCATAAGAATTACCAGCGCTGCGGCAGATCCTATGCAACTGGAAAGGATCACCGCCAGTGCAGAATATCCAACAAAAAGTTCCTCAAAATCCTGATATAATAAATTGTAAAGTTTCATAGCAATAAGATTTATATTACGATGTAAACTTACTTATAGAAGGAAAGAAGAATTATGACCGGGATCATAAAACGGTAAATTGGGAAAGATCTTTTGAGGGCAAAATATTAAATATGAAGTGATTATGATCAGGTTTTTACCGGTATACCTTACGGCTCTTGATCTTTAGTTCTCCCTTTTTTTCCAGGGCTTTGGTAGCTCTTATGACTGTTTCTACCCGTAAACCGGTAAGATCGGCAATTTGCTGCCGGGTAAGGTCCACTTTGAATTCAAATTCCCCTTCTATTCTATGCACATGTTTCTTAAGGTAATCCAATATGCGAAGTATGCGATGTTCAGGTTCCTGGCTAGAAATTTCAGAAACCATAATGGCTTTGTAGAATAGCCTCTTGGCCAGGGTTTGGGTCATTTTTAAATGCACATCGGGATGAGAGGTAAGCAGTTCCAGGAATTGGGATTTATGAAGCTGTAAAACTTCACTGTCTATAATCGCCTCGGCATTGGCAGGATATTTTACATCGGCAAAAAGTGGTGGCTCTCCAAAGCTTTGTCCTTCCCTGAATATACCTTGTATGAACTCCTTTCCATCCAGGTTGTAGTTGTTCATTTTAACCTCTCCGGTTGCTACCTGGTAATAATTTAGAGCTGTTTCTCCTTCCCTGAATAGTTGGTCCCCTTTCGCATAAGCGATCTTTTTGGCACCAAAATCCAGTAACAGGTTTTCTGCGATCATCTTTTATTATTGGTGGGATTTTATAAGATCTACGATCTGGGCCTTTTGCAATACCCCAGATTGTCGCCATAGTTGTTCCCCATTCTTAAAAAGAATAAGTGTTGGCACACCTCTTACCTGGTATTTCGCAGCCAAAGCCTCGTTTTTATCTACATCAATTTTTACGATCTTTACAGCGTCTCCCAGCTCTTCCTTGGCATCTTTAAGAATAGGGGCCAGCATCTTACACGGTCCACACCAGTCGGCAAAGAAATCTACCAGCACCGGCTTGTCCTCCTTGATGATTTCGCTAAAATTACTTTTCATATCCTGTTGTTTTAATAAGATCTAATCTAATTAAAATCCTGCTTACGACCTTAATTAATAACTTATACTTAAGTTAAGGTGTCATCTAAACAGGTTTATATAGCCTTTCAAAAGTTTCCTTTTCCAATTGTTCCCGGTGGTCTGGATGAGCAATAGAGATTAGGGCCTTTGCCCGCTGTTTCAGGTTTTTGCCGTACAAATTCACTATCCCATATTCTGTTGCTATATAATGAACATGGGCCCTGGTGGTGGTTACCCCTGCACCTTCCTTGAGGTAAGGGACGATCTTTGAAATACCTTTATTGGTGACAGAAGGCATGGCAATAATTGCTTTACCACCTTCAGATAAGGAGGCACCTCTAATAAAATCCATTTGCCCTCCCACGCCGCTATATTGGTATTTTCCAATTGTATCTGCACACACCTGTCCCGTAAGATCTATTTCTATAGCTGAATTGATTGCGGTCACCTTTGGATTCCTCCTTATAATGGCAGTGTCGTTTGTATAAGCAGCTTCTTTAAAATGCACCAGCGGATTGTCATTTACAAAATCATAGAGCTTTTGTGAACCCAGCGCGAAGGTGGTTACGATCTTACCTGTCTTTACTTCCTTGTCCTCTCCCGTTATCACCCCCGCCTCTACCAGTGGCAGGATCCCGTCTGAAAACATTTCGGTATGAATTCCCAGCCTTTTGTGATTCATAAGGTTGCTTAGAACCACATTTGGGATTCCACCTATACCCATTTGAAGAGTTGCTCCATCTTCTACCAGTGCGGCTATATGTTTGCCAATTTGAAGTTCCACCTCTGTAGGCGTGGTGAGGCTATGACTATGAATAGCCTCATTTACTTCGACGGCAAAATCTATTTTGCTGCTGTGAATGATCCCGTCCCCGTGCGTACGCGGCACGTTGGGATTTATTTGGGCTATCACCATTTTTGCAGTTTGGATTGCAGGTAAAGTGATATCTACAGAAACTCCCAAAGAGCAATAGCCGTGATGGTCCGGTGGGGAAACCTGGATGAATGCCACATCTATTGGAAGAATGTTTTTTCTGAACAGTAAATGGATCTCACTTAAGAATATTGGTATATAAGCCCCAAAACCTGAATTTACAGAATTTCTAACATTGCCTCCCACAAAACAGGTGTTGGTGGTAAAAGCTTCATTGTAAGGTGAAGTAGTATAGGGCGCATCACCTTCTGTATGGATCTGGAACATTTCCACATCACTTAATTCCCGGTAACGGTCGCATAAACTGTTGATCAGGGTGTTGGGGGTCATTGCCGCACCCTGTAAAAAGATACGCTGGCCAGAATTGACATGGGAGACAGCTTCCTGTGCAGTAACTATTTTAAGTGTGCTCATATCTTATTTTTCTACGTTAAGATTGAAATTAATGTCAATATCTTCTTTAACGACAATCAATCCAAACATTTTTTTAGGAGGTTCCAGGTTGAAATCATTGATGTTCAGGGAAAGATTTCCTTTATATTGCGGGATCTCCCCATCTATGATCTCTACGGGAAGTTTATAGTTCTTTTTCTTGCCGGCAATGGTGATAAGAACATCGGCTACGGCACTTTTATCGGTAATCATCTTAAGCTTCTTAAGCTCCAGGAAAATAGAAGGGTACTCCTCTGTTTTGATAAGGGCGTGAAAATCCCTGTTTATCCCTTTGCTTCCGCAGTCAAAACCTGTGTTATCCAATGAAAGAATAGCATTTTCAAAGATAAGTACATCCTGCTTCTCGGTCACTTTTACCTTTTTGGCTGAAGGGATCATAGTAGGATCAAAAGCACATGTGAAATCGCTTATATTGGTATCTCCTGTAATAGTAAGTTTACTGTTGGGCAGGATATTAACCGAAGTGTTCCTGCTGCTGGTATTTTGCGCAAATCCCATTGTGAAAGCGAGGAGCATAAAAGAATAAAGTAGTAAAGTTCTCATAGCAAACATTTTTATCTGGTTTCCCGAAACAGCCTTTTTTAGGATATTGGGTGAGAAATCATAATCAATCTCTTTACTGTTATAATAGCATAACCTGTTCCAAATTATGCATATAATTTTTAATTTTCATTGAACCTGATGAAGATCATCTGGTTAATTTAAATTGAAAATGGGAGAACCTTCGTCCTCCCATTCCAATTTATTTAAGGTCCACCTTAGAAGCTTATCGCTGCTTCAACCATTATTCCATCAAATTGACCTCCGTGGAATCTGCTGTTTGGACGGAAACCATCATACTGCTGGTTCACATATTCAATTTTAGTAAGGATGTTTTTAGTCATAAACCAACCTGCGGAAACCTGCACTCTGTTGATGTCAATCTCTACACCACTTGGGTCATCACCATTTACAGTGTTATAACGTCCTCCCACGTAGAAGTTCTCATCCATCCCGAAGCGGTAGATCAATTCACCAGACATTTGAGTGAAAGAGCGGTCTGAAGTCTCGTTAGAACGTTTACCACTTGCGATTTCATAAGTACCAAAGAACTCAAGGCCACCGAATTTCACGAACGGGTTTATCATAAAGGCTGTCATCTCATTTCCAAAATTAGGGTTGTATCGTCCAGATCTAAAACCATGTACACCCGGCAATTCCATTACTTCATAATATCTTGATCCAGCACGATCAGCACTATATAAGTAAGTCGTAGGCACCTGGCTAGTGTGATATACAGAACCTGTTAATCTAAATCTAAGATCATCCGGACTTGCGAAGTCAAAGTTGTCATATCCAACTTTCCCTAACCAGGATACACCTGCAGCAGACGGATTTGTAACACTTTGGTTTAATTTACCGTTTGTAGCACCTCCCATTAAAAGGAATCCGCTGTGTCTGTAATAAATTTCTGCTCCTACCTCTGTTGTAAAAGAATCCATTATAAGGTTACCAACAAATGGGTTGTAAATAGCCTGCGCATTGTCTGTTCTTCTAAAGTGCGCATCACCATAATTATTTTCCATATGTCCAATCTTTACTGTTACGTGGTTCATTACATCCTGCATAAAGCCGGGTGCAATAAAGTCAAGAGCATCAATTTGAATATAACCATCCTTTACATAAGGCTCCGGGTGGTGACGTGAAGAAAGATAGGTTCTTAAGTGCATTCTCACACCGCTGAATAATTGTACATCAAGATCCAGGTTGGCTGTAGGAAGGTTAAAGTTGCTTCCTATTTCTGCAAGTCCCTGAGGATTTCCATCTGCATCTGTCCATTGACCGGTAGTTTGATGGCTTAAGCTTTGGAACTGGATAGTAGATGCTCCACCTACTCTTACCCTAACACCATCAAATGTGCTTATGGTATCTTTTGGGGCCTCAAACATATGGATGCCGCGTTGGTCAAGTGGCCTGAAGTTATCAAGGTCACGTTGTTGCGCCTGTACCTGGAAGCCAAACAGTACTAAGAGTACTATGCCGAAATATTTAACTGAGTTTTTCATTGTGATTGATTTAATTGTTGAGGATTATTTATTTTGAAAAAGTTGTTTGAAATTTTACGTTTACTTTATCACCTGTGGTGATGGTACCAAACATTGCTGTTGGTGGATCTACTTTATAGTCGGTCATTTTAAGCTCCTGGCTTCCTGTCAAAGTGATCTTATCACCGCTAACTTTAGCATCAAATGTGATGTCAATTGGCCTGGAAGATCCCGCGATGTTTAAGGTGCCGCTGGTGACAACTTTGCAGCTTCCGGAACTTACACAGTCAATATTATTCACTTTATTCAATTTGTAAGTGATGTTCTTGTTCTTGTCTGTCTTTAAAGCCTTATATGTATTTTTATCCATTCCAGATTTACCACTCTTAAGACTCTCTGCAACCACAGTGAATTCAAGCTGACTAATTTTTACCAGTTGTCCATTATCAAGCTCGGCAACCAATTTTCCTTTTTGGTCTTTTGCTTCGATCTCCCAGTCGTGAACATTGGATGTTCCTTCTATTTTCAAATTGGAAGCGCTATTGTTCAAATTATAAGTTTGGGCTATAGAAATTTGAGTAGTAACTACCATCATCAATATGCTCCCGAGTACCAGTTTTAAATTTTTTAAAGTGTTCATGATCTACGTTTTTAATTTGAAGTAAAATTACTGTAGAAGTAGGGTAGTAATTATGACGGCTATCAGGTTTTGGGACATTTTCTGTAAAAAGAAAAGCCGTAAATACTGCGGCTTCCGGGAAAAATCTAACTACAACGTTTTCATTAAAGGGTTTTAGAATTTCACTCTTATATATGTGTATTTAATTTTATCCTGATACTGAAAAAAGTCAATTATAAATTGAAAGAGCTGGATTACGTTAAATAGTGGTCCTTCTCCTGCATAAGCTATTATAAGGCAACAGGTTGGGTCAATCCTTTGCCAGAACCCTTACGTTTTGATTTGGTTTTTCATTTCTTTTTCTTACAAATAACGACCAGAGGGAGAGGATTCCAGCAAAAAAGTAAAGACGGTTCTATTAGATAAAGTCAAACTCGCTTCCAAAATATATTATATAAAAAAAACGTCAATGGGAATGGTTCAGGAATAATTTGCGGAGGCAACTTTGATAAATAAATCTAACTCCAAGTAATATTAAGAGAAAACGGAAAGGATGTTAATGGCAGGAAGCAGCTGCAGTAACAAGATCCACTGCCGGGGCAGGAGAGACATAGGGAATTCCAAGGCCAAGGCCACGCAGAATGAATAATACTCCTATAAGTACCACAAAGACGGGAATTAATTTTCTAATGCGCAGGCGCAGAGAGGGAGTAAGTAGATTGCTGAAGTATACTGCGGTTGTCATTAAGGGAATAGTTCCAATACCAAACAGTAACATGTAAATACTTCCCTGCATTATATCTCCCGATGCTATTGCACCAAAAACAGCCATATACACCAGGCCGCAGGGTAGAAATCCATTCAGGAAGCCAATGCTAAGGAAAGTGTCGGCCGATTCTCTTTTGAAAGCAGCTCCCATAGAGGACTTTATCCTTCCTATGAACATCGTAAGAGGACCTGCAAAATTTAATTTATGTACTCCCAGTAGAGGGAGTAGGATTATAAGGATCATTAATGCGCCAATAAATATGGATAACTGCTGTTGTAGTCCAAACAGGTTAAGGCTTTTCCCCACCATTCCAAAAGCGAGTCCAATAATACTGTATGCCAGCAGCCTGCCGGCATGATATAAAGAAATTTGAAATATCTTTTTAAGCTTATTGTCCCTGGAAACAGGTAACATAAAAGCAATAGGCCCGCACATGCCCACGCAGTGAAAACTTCCAAGTAAACCTAAAAGGAGGGCGGTGTAAAACATTAGAATGTCAATTCTTTTTTGAAGTAATAAGATTCACTGCCGTAGGTCCAGTTAATTTCAATATTCCAGCGACCGGTTTCGAGGTGACGTGCTGGAATTAATACCTTGTGTGCTTTGAGATCTACAGGGATCGTGAAATCCTGTTCCTTATTGGAAGGCCGGTATAAATTGATATTGCCTTTAATGTCATTAAGATCCAGATCCTGAGGAAAATTTATGATTATACCTTCATCTGTGTTTTCAACCCCAATGTTGGTTGTGAGATTCTTAGCATTTGTTTCCCTGTCCAGCTGGTCCTGGAAGGTCAATTCCTGTTTGTAATATTCCTCTGTAAC